>NZ_JBSGVS010000030.1:86903-99312 GCF_053608565.1 Streptomyces sp. NPDC055025 | reverse complement strand
CCGCCGTACCGCTCCCACGCGGGCGGCCGGATCCCGGGGCGGAGCGTTTTCAGCCGTCCTTCACCGACGGCGATACCCCACGCGGAACCGGCTCGTTGTGCTTCACGGACACCGTCACCGACCCCGGACACCCGGGTGCCCGACCCGTGGAAGGCAGCCCCGCCGATGACCGCGTACCCCACCCGCCTCGACCACCCCCACGACCTCGTGGGCATCGGCATCGGGCCGTTCAACCTCTCCCTCGCCGCACTCGCCGACGGTGTGCACGGAGGCCTCGGCACCGCCTTCTACGACCGGAGCCCCGCCTTCCACTGGCACCCCGGACTGCTCATCGAGGACGCCACCCTGCAAGTGCCCTTCCTCGCCGACCTGGTCACCCTCGCCGACCCCACCAGCCGCTGGACCTTCCTCAACTACCTCAAGGCCCGCGACCGGCTCTTCCCCTTCTACGTCGCCGAGCGCTTCCACATCCTGCGCGCCGAATACGACGCGTACTGCCGCTGGGTCAGCGGCCAGCTCCCCGGACTTCACTTCGGCCACCAGGTCGACGCCGTCCGCTGGAACCCCGAACGCGCCCTGTTCGAGATCGACTTCACCCAGACCGGCCACGAGGGCGAAGCCGAAGCGCTCGGCCGCGCCCACGCCCGCCATATCGCCGTCGGCATCGGCAGCGAGCCGTACATCCCCGAACCGCTCAGGCCCCTCGCCGAAGCCCCCACGGTCCCCGTCATCCACTCCGCCGCCTATCTCGACCACCGCGACCGGCTGCTCGCCGCCGGGCACATCACCGTCATCGGATCAGGACAGTCCGGCGCGGAGATCTTCCTCGACCTGCTGCGCTGCCGCCCCACCGGGCTGGAACGGATCCACTGGCTGGGCCGTACGGAGGCCTTCGCGCCCATGGAGTACTCCAAGCTCGGCCTGGAACACTTCACCCCCGACTACACCCGCTACTTCCACGCCCTGCCCGAGCGCGTACGCGACGAACTCGTCCCCCGGCAGTGGCAGCTCCACAAGGGCATCGACGCCGGCACCATCGCCGCCATCCACGACGAGCTGTACCGGCGCACCCTCCACGGCGGCTGGCCCGACGCCGTCCTCACCCCCGGAGTCTCCGTCCGCACCGCCGGACGCGTCGCCACCACCAAGGTCGAACTCCATCTGGAACACACCCAGCAGGGCGCCAGAAGCCGGATCACCACCGACGCCGTCGTCCTCGCCACCGGCTACCGCGAACGCCCCCTCGACGGGCTCCTCGCCGGACTCGACCCGTATCTGCGCAGGGACGGCTCGGAACGCCTCCGTGTCGACGAGCACCACCGCATCGCGCTCGCCCCCGCCGTCACCGGCTCCGTCTACGTACAGAACGCCGAACGGCACACCCATGGAGTCGGCGCACCCGACCTCGGGCTCGCCGCCTGGCGCAGCGCCACGATCCTCAACCACCTCACCGGCACCGAGCCCTACCCGCTGCCCCGGCGCACCGCGTTCACCAGCTTCGGACTCGACGGCGGGGACCGGACCCGCCCGGTGCCCGCACCGAGGGGTCTGGTCCCGCTCACCGAAGTCCGCTGACACGCGCGCCCGCCGGTACGGCGGCCCGAGGACACGGGGGCCCGCCGACGCGGGGAGGCGTGCGCCGGGCCGTGCGGCTCGTACAGGTCAGAAGACCGGCGTACCGTCGCGTGTCAGCTTCCAGTCCACCGAGGCGAACTGCGCCGGATCCACCGTGCCCGCCGCCTGCACCCAGTTGATGATCGTGTTCCGGATCTCGTCCGAGTTCGACCAGAGCTGCTGAGCCGTCGCCACATGCGGGAAGTTGCCGCCACCGCTCGCCCGGTAGTTGTTCACCGCGAAGACGAACTTCGCCGCCGGGTCCAGCGCGGCGCCCTCGAACCGCAGATTGACGATCCGCGAGCCCACCGGCTTCGCGATGTCGATGTCGTACGTCAGACCCGACACCGCGTCATAGTTGTAGTCCGGGGTGCCCTGGGCGTTCGTCAGCCTCGAAGTGTCCACAGGACCGCCCGCCGGCGTCTGCACGTAGTACCTCGCCGAGAACTCCAGATAGTCCTTGATCTGCGCGCCCGTCAGCAGCCGCGCCTCCATCGTGTTCTCGAACGGGTACAGACCCGCCGCGTCCTTGATGGTCACCTGGCCCGCCGGGATCGCCGCCGTACGCGAGAAGCACGACGCCTGCGACAGCACCGGCAGCGCCGCCCACTCGGTGCCCGCCAGAGCCGCCTTCACCGTCTCCGCCTGGACATGGTTGATCAGATCGATGATCGGCTCGTCCTTCCACGGCGCGTCGACCGTGGTGATCGTCGCCGTCGACGTACCGATGACCTGATTGACGTACTCGACGGCCTTGCGGTGCTCGTCGATGAGCAGGTCGGCGATCTTCGGGTCCTCCTCCACGGCATTGGAGTTCAGGACCTTCGCGGAGACGCTCTCGACCCTCCAGGAGCCCCGCTCCTCCACCAGCTCGAAGTCGAACGTCGTCAGCCGCATACCCCAGCGGGACGGCTCCGACAGCACAACCTCCTTGCCGGTCTCCTTGTTGACCACCCGGCGCTCCGCGATCTCCGAGTGCGCGTGGCCCACCAGGATCGCGTCGATTCCCGGCACCTGCTCGGCCACCAGCGTCGCCGCGTTCTCCACATACGGCACCTGGTCGCCGTAGGAGGACGTACCGCTCGTACCCGAGTGCGCCGATACGATGACCACATCCGCGCCCATGGACCGCAGCTTCGGCACCCACTTCGCCGCCTGCTCCTCCAGGCCCGAGAACGTCATCTGCCCCTGGACATTCGTCTTGTCCCAGATCGCGATACCCGGGTTCGTCAGACCGAGGATCGCCACCCGCACATCCGCGGCGTGCGTCACACGCAGCTTCTTGATCACATACGGAGGGAACGCCGGCTGGAGCGTCTTCGCGTCCAGCGCGTTCGCACCCAGCAGCGGGAAGTCACACTGCTTCTCGAACTTCCGAAGCAGCGGAATGCCGTAGTTGAACTCGTGATTGCCCAGCGCCGCCGCGTCGTATTCCATCGCGTTCATGGCCTGCGCCATCGGGTGGACCGGACCCCGCTTGGCGGTGATCGGGTCGACCTTCGCGTAGTAGTACGAGAGCTGGGTGCCCTGAATGGTGTCACCCGCGTCGATCAGCAGCGTGTTCCGATGGCCCTTCGCCTCACGGATCTGGTTGACCAGCGTGGAGATCTTCGCGAGACCGATGTCGTTGTGGGCGGTGTCGTCGTACTCCTTGTCCGTGAAGTAGTCCCAGTTGAAGACATTGCCGTGCAGGTCCGTCGTCCCCATCACGGTGAACGAGTACCGCTCCGGGTCCCGGTCGCGGCTGTCGGCCGCGGCCGGCACCGTCGCACCTCCCGCCAGGGCCATACCCGCACCGGCGGCAGCGGTGCTGCCCAGGAACGTCCTTCGGTTCAGCGGCATTTCGTTCTCTTCTCCGTCGAAGCAGTCAACAACGCGCGTAGATTCTGGCTCACGTGCACCGGAGCGCAACACCCCCGCAAGGTTTCGATCAGATGACTGCCGACTGTCGTACCCGAGTGCGAGAGTGGGCGTACGGGGCGGCCCGCCGTTCCTGGCGTGGTCCACGCCGTACCCGCCGTACCCGCCGTAGTCCACGCCGTACCCGCCCGTACAGCCGCACGAGGGAGCGAGCCGCAGATGATCACCGACGCACCGACCCCCGCACCGCCCTACGGCACCCCGGACACCCCGCGCGTCGCCGTCCGCGGCGAGGCACGCCTCGAAGTCGACCCCGAGATCGCCAGGATCGGCGTCACCATCGGCGCCCGCGGCACCGACCGGCGCACCGCGCTCGACGACCTCACCCGGCGCAACGCCGAAGCACTCACCCTCATCAAGTCCTACGGCGAGGCCGTCGAGAAGCTGGAGACCGGCGCCTTCTCCATCAGCCCCGAACTCACCAAGCACGGCCGGGGCGAACGAATCCGCGCCTACCACGGCCGGGTCCACCTCACCGTCGAACTCACCGACTTCACCGCCCTCGGCGAACTCACCACCCGCCTCGCCGATCTCGAACTCACCCAGGTCGGCGGCCCCTGGTGGGCCCTGCGCCCCGACTCGCCCGCCCACGGCGAGGCCCGCCGCCAAGCCGTACGGGAAGCCGTCCAGCGCGCCCGCGAATACGCCGAGGCGCTCGGCGCCCGGCTCGCCGCCCTCGTCGAACTGGCCGACCTCGGCGCGGAGGCCCCCGTCGCCTACGGGATGGCCCCCGCGGGCGCCCTGCGCAGCCGGTCCTTCGGCGCCACCGACGCGGTCGAAGCCGCGCCCGCGCTCGATCTCGAACCGCAACGCCAGACCGTCCACGCCCAGGTGAACGCGCGCTTCACGATGACACCGCCCGACCTCGGCGCCTGAATGCGCGTCCATGCTCATCGGAGCGGACCCCCGCACAATTCAACACTTGTCAACAGCCCTTAACGCAAAGGTTGTTGAGTGGTCATGCACGGCCAATTCGCTACCCATCGGTAAGCCCTACGCTCGATATATGCGCCGAGCGAAAATCGTCTGTACCCTGGGGCCCGCCACCGACTCATACGACCAGATCAAAGCACTGGTAGAGGCCGGAATGGACGTCGCCCGCCTCAACCTCAGCCACGGCACCTACGCCGACCACGAGGAGCGCTACCACCGCGTAAGGAAAGCCGCCGAGGAAACCGGCCGCAGCGTCGGAATCCTCGCCGACCTTCAAGGCCCGAAGATCCGGCTCGGCCGCTTTCGCGAAGGACCCGTACTCCTTGAACGCGGCGACGAATTCACCATCACCGTCGAACCCGTCGAAGGCGACCGGCATCTCTGCGCCACCACCTACGAAGGACTCGCCGCCGACGTCACCACCGGCGAACGCATCCTCGTCGACGACGGCAAAGTCACCCTCGAAGTCACCTCCGTCGACGGACCCCGCGTCCACACCCTCGTCATCGAGGGAGGCATGGTCTCCGACCACAAGGGACTCAACCTCCCCGGTGTCGCCGTCTCCGTCCCCGCGCTCTCCGGGAAGGACATCGACGACCTCCGCTGGGCCGTGCGCACCGGCGCCGATGTCATCGCGCTCTCCTTCGTACGCACCGGCGCCGACATCAACGACGTCCACCGCGTCATGGACGAGGAAGGCCGCCGGCTCCCCGTCATCGCCAAGATCGAGAAGCCCCAGGCCGTCGAGAACATCGACGGCATCGTCGCCGCCTTCGACGGCATCATGGTCGCCCGCGGCGACCTCGGCGTCGAGATGCCCCTCGAACAGGTCCCGATCGTGCAGAAGCGCGCCATCAAGCTCGCCAAGCGCAACGCCAAGCCCGTCATCGTCGCCACCCAGATGCTCGACTCGATGATCGAGAACTCCCGGCCCACCCGCGCCGAGGCCTCCGACGTCGCCAACGCCGTCATCGACGGCAGCGACGCCGTGATGCTCTCCGGCGAGACCAGCGTCGGCAAATACCCCGTCGAGACCGTCAGGACGATGGGCCGGATCGTGGAGGCGGCCGAGGAGGACATCCTCGCCAAGGGCCTCCCGGAGATCACCGAAAGCAGCAAGCCCCGCACACAGGGCGGCGCGGTCGCCCGCGCGGCGGCCGAGATCGGTGACTTCCTCGGCGCGAGGTTCCTCGTCGCCTTCACCCAGTCCGGCGACACCGTCCGCCGCCTCTCCCGCTACCGCTCACCGATCCCCCTGCTGGCCTTCACCCCCGACCCCGCCACCCGCGCGCAGCTCAACCTCACCTGGGGCGTCGAGGCCTTCCTCGGCCCGCGGGTCGACTCCACGGACGCGATGGTCGCCCAGGTCGACGAGGAACTCCTCAGGATCGGCCGCTGCGCGAAGGGCGACACCGTGGTGATCACGGCCGGCTCCCCGCCCGGAATCACCGGCTCGACGAACCTGGTACGGGTCCACCACATCGGCGAGGACGACAGCCCGAAGTAATCAGTACTTGGCCCCGATGTGCGCGTCCATAAGAGCGACGGACGCGCGCTTGGCGACGGAGATGTTCTTGGCCAGCCGCGTCCGCTGGTTGGTCGACTTCCACTCGACGCCGACCAGGTCGAGGGCGTCGGTGAAGAGCCGCAGGATGTCGGCGGAGGCGTTGGAGAAGAAGTAGCGCGGATACTCGTACCGCTTGCGCTCGCCGCCGATGACCTTCTCGGTCCAGTTGGTGATCCGGCAGCCGTCCGAGTGGATCAGGCCGCGTATGAAGTCCCAGGGCTGTTCCTGGACGATCGCCTGCTGCCAGGCGGCGAGTTCGATCTTCCGCTCGTGCTTCTTGCCCGGCCCGTGCTGGGGGAACAGGCACGGCAGGTGTTTGGAGCAGACCTTGATGTTATGGCAGCCCTTACGGCGCAGGCGCCATGTGGCGTTGTGCGGGAACACGGCCCGGAGGGCCGCTTCTGCCGCGTCCTGTAAACCCGGCCACGCATCGTCCAGCGTGAGCATCAGGCTGGGGACCTTGTGCTTCACGTAGTGGCTTATGTGGCCATCGCCGAGATAGAGCCCCAGCAGATATGCGTAGGCGGCCCGGTCGAGCGGACGGCCGTCGCAGATCGGGCAGAGCAGCGAAAGCCGGGGTGGGACCTGCTCGCCGCGCTTCCTGCGGTCTTGGTGGCGCCACCATCCGATCGTGCCGCGCGGCACGTTCAGACGTTCGGCAACAACCCGGTTGGTCATGCCTCGCCTCAGCAGGGCGAGCGCTTCCTCGCGTATCGAGGGGTCGTGCTGTTCCATGGCGGGAGCTTTACGTGATCTTCTGCGCCACGCCAGGAACCGAACACGCGATCACCAGCAAGAGTGAAGATCGCCACTCGGGTGATCCACCTTGGAATCAAAGGGAGAGTGCCCCGAGTCGGATTCGAACCGACGCTGTATGGGTTTTGAATCCATGGCCTCTACCGCTGGGCTACCGGGGCTCCTTCAAAACGAAGGAAGGCGAAGACCCTCCGTGCCCCAACCATACCGCAGCTCGGTAGGCTCAAGGGAGCAGCATCCTGTCTGAACGAGGAGCCCCCGTGACCGCCCCCGAGTCGCCCCAGCCCGTCGACGATGACGACAAGTCGCACGTTCCGCCACTGACGACGCGTGTCGTCATCGCCGAGGACGAGGCTCTGATCCGTCTCGATCTGAAAGAGATGCTCGAGGAAGAGGGCTACGCGGTCGTCGGTGAGGCCGGGGACGGTGAGCGGGCCGTGGAGCTGGCTCGGGAGCACCGGCCGGATCTGGTGATCCTGGATGTGAAGATGCCGGTGCTGGACGGGATCTCGGCGGCGGAGAAGATCGCCGAGGAGTCCATCGCGCCGGTGCTGATGCTGACCGCGTTCTCGCAGCGGGATCTGGTGGAGCGGGCCCGGGACGCCGGGGCGATGGCGTATCTGGTGAAGCCGTTCAGCAAGAGTGATGTGGTGCCGGCGATCGAGATGGCGGTGTCGCGGTTCACGGAGCTGCGGACGCTGGAGCGTGAGGTCGCGGATCTGACGCAGCGGCTGGAGACGCGGAAGCTGGTGGACCGGGCGAAGTCGATTCTTCAGACGCAGTACGGGCTGACGGAGCCGGCGGCGTTCCGGTGGATCCAGAAGACGTCGATGGACCGGCGGCTGTCGATGCAGCAGGTGGCGGAGGCGGTTATCGAGGACGCGAAGGAGAAGAAGGCGTCCAAGGGGGAGTAGCCCGTACGCGCCCCGTGCCCGTACGCGCCCGCCGGGTCCCGTGCCCGTACGCGCCCCGCGCCTGTACCCGTACGTGTGTACGGCAGGAGGCCCGTCCCGAGTTGATCGGGGCGGGCCTCCTGCCGTGCTGCCTTGGGTACGGGGTGTACGGGCCGTGCGCCGCGTGCGCGCCGTACCGGTCGGGTCGTCAGTCCTCGCCGAGGTAGGCCTTGCGTACGGATTCGTCGTGCAGGAGGTTCTGTCCGGTGCCGGAGAGGACGATCTTGCCGACTTCCATGACATGGCCCTGGTCGGCGAGTGAGAGCGCCGCCTGCGCGTTCTGTTCGACGAGCAGGATGGTGGTGCCCTGGGACTTCAGTTCGCTGATGGTGGCCATGATCTTCTGCATCATGATCGGTGAGAGCCCCATGGAGGGTTCGTCGAGCATGAGCAGTTTGGGCTGGGACATGAGGGCGCGGCCCATGGCGAGCATCTGCTGTTCGCCGCCGGAGAGCGTGCCGGCCGCCTGCTTCCTCCGTTCCCCGAGGATGGGGAAGAGGTCGTAGGCGCGCTGGACGTCTCTGGCGATGCCGTCGCTGTCCTTCCGCAGGAACGCGCCGAGGAGCAGATTGTCCTCGATGGTCATGCGGGGGAAGATGTGCCGGCCTTCGGGGGAGTGCGCGAGACCAAGGGCGACGATGTCGTGTGCCTGGGTCTTCTTGAGCGATTTGCCGTTGAACCTGATCTGGCCGCCGAGCGGTCTGATCAGTCCGGAGAGGGTGCGCAGGGTGGTGGTCTTGCCGGCGCCGTTGGTGCCGATGAGGGTGACGATCTCGCCGGCCTCGACGCTGAACGAGATGCCTTTGACGGCCTCGATCTTGCCGTAGGCGACGCGCAGGTCCTCGACCTCGAGCAGTGCGGTCATCGGTCGTTCTCCTTGCCTGCGGCCCCGGTTTCGGCGGCTTCCACTTCGGCCGCCTCCTCGGCGCCCGGCGCGCCTTCGAAGGGTTCGCCGAGGTAGGCGGCGATGACGCGTTCGTCCTGCTGGACGGTCTGGCTGTCGCCTTCGACGAGTTTCTCGCCCTGGACGAGTACGGCGACCCGGTCGCAGAGGTTGAAGATGAAGCGCATGTCGTGCTCGATGACGAGGATGGCGATGCCCATGTCCCGGATGGCGAAGACGAGTTCCTCGGTGGCCCGGGTCTCCTGCGGGTTCATGCCGGCGGTGGGCTCGTCGAGGAGCAGGAGTCCCGGTTCGCTGGCGAGGGCGCGGGCGATTTCGAGCTTGCGCTGCTCGCCGTAGGGGAGGTTGCGCGAGAGGTGCTCGGCCTTGTCGGCGAGGCCGATGAAGTCGAGGAGTTCCATCGCGCGGGTGCGGGAGGCCGCTTCGGCGCGGTGGAAGCCGGGGCCGCGGACGAGGGCGGACCAGAGTCCTTCTTTGGTGCGGGTGTGCCGGCCGACGAGCACGTTCTCCAGAACGGTCATATTGCCGAAGAGGCGGATGTTCTGGAAGGTGCGGGCGATGCCGGCGGCTGTGACCTTGAAGGATTTGGCGGGCAGGACGGTGCCCTTGTAGCGGACTTCGCCCTCGGTGGGGATGTAGAGCCCGGTGAGGCAGTTGAAGAAGGTGGTCTTGCCGGCGCCGTTGGGGCCGATGAGTCCGACGATCTCGCCGCTGCCGACGGTGAGGTCGACGGAGCGTACGGCGGTGAGGCCGCCGAAGCGCATGGTGACGCCCCGGGCGTCGAGGACGGTTTCGCCGGGCGCGGCGGCCGGGGCGGTGTCCTTGGTGGTGGTGTCGGTGGTCATGGATCAGGCCCCTGTCTTGCTGAGGACTGTGGGCGCTTCCGCGGTTTCGTGGAATTCCAGTTGGCGGCGCCGGTTGGGGATGAGCCCTTCGGGGCGGAAGCGCATGAGGAGGATGAGCGCGAGTCCGAAGGCGAAGAGCTGGTAGTCGCCGAGGAACTGGAGTTTGTTGGGGATGAGGTAGAGCAGGGCGGCTCCGACGAGGGGGCCGCTCATGGTGCCCATGCCGCCGAGGACGACGGCCGCGAGGAGGAACGCGGAGTTGGGCGGTACGGGCCAGGCGAAGAGGTACTGCTCGGGTGTCACGGTGTAGGTGACGTGTGCCTGTACGGTGCCGGCGAGTCCGGCGAGGGAGGCGCCGAGGGCGAAGGCGATGAGCTTGACGCGGAAGCCGTTGATGCCCATGGCGAGCGCGGCGGTCTCGTCCTCGCGGATGGCGACCCAGGCGCGGCCGATACGGGAGTCGCCGCTGCGTCGGAAGACGAGGACGACGACGGCCGTGATGAGCAGCATGAGGAAGAAGTAGTTGGCGAATCGCCCGATGGTGATGCCGCCGATGGCGTGTTCGGCTCCGAGGTCGAATCCGAGGATGTTGAGGTTCGGGATCGAGGAGATGCCGTTGGAGCCGTTGGTGATGTCGGGTCCGGAGGTGCCGTCGGTGTTGTTGACGGTGATGCGGAAGATCTCTCCGAAGCCGAGGGTGACGATGGCGAGGTAGTCGCCGCGCAGGCGGAGGGTGGGTGCGCCGATGAGGACGCCGAAGACGAGGGACGCTCCGGCGCCGACGAGGATGGCGGCCCAGAAGGGGAAGTGCACTCCGAGCGGTGAGGTGGGCGAGCCGGAGACGAGGGCCGCCGCGTAGGCGCCGACGCCGAGGAAGGCGACGTATCCGAGGTCGAGGAGTCCGGCGAGGCCGACGACGATGTTGAGGCCGAGGGCGACGGTGGCGAAGATCAGGATGTAGACGCCGATGGTCGCGAACTGGTCGTTGGTCTGGGTGAACGGGAAGCACGCGGCGGCGATGAAGGCGCCGGCGATGGTGATGTTCTGGTGGCGGGCGGTGATCTCGGAGACCCGGCTGATGAGCCCGGCCTTGTTGAGCGCGGCGAATCCGAGGCCCGCGGTGATCATGAAGCCGATGAACAGTTCGTCGTACTCGGTGCCGATGCCGTAGGTGAAGACGCCGAGGCCGAGTGCGAGGACGGCCGTGATGATCAGGATCTCGGCATAGCTCGGCAGGGTGCGCGAGGCGCTGACGGTCCCGGTGGTGAAGGCGGCCTTGAAGGTGGTCCAGCGGTTGCCCGCGTTGTGCTTGAACTGGTCCCAGCCGGTGTCCTCGGGGTCGGCGGGGTCGAGCGCGGGGCGCTCGAAGGGGAGCCCGAGGGCGCCGAGGAGCGTGAGCAGGGTGGCCGCGCCGGTGACGTATCCGCCGGGTTCGAGGTTGGCGAGCCCGCCGAGCTTCACGGTGATCGCGATGAGCGTGTACCAGGCGGTGGCGAAGGCGGCGAGTGCGGCGAGTTTGACGGCCGCGTCGGCGCCGGCGGGGGCGAGCCAGCGGGTGCCCTTGACGCCGTAGGAGGCCAGCGCGAAGAGGACGGTGAGCACTCCGGCGATGAGGACCTGCCACTGGAGGCCGCCGGGGTAGCCGTAGACGGTGAGGTCTCCGGGGAATTCGGAGGTCCAGGTCCAGGCCAGGAAGGCGCTGATGACCGTCAGGACGCCGCCGCCGGCCGCGAGTGCACGGGCGGTGGCGGCGGGCAGCGGGACGAGTCCGCCGCGTGGCGGTTCGGCCGGGGCGTGCGGGATGTCCGGCGAGTCCGGGGAGTCCGCGAGGGGGGTCTGTGTGGTCATGGTTCTCACGCCCTGTCCGCGACGCGCTCGCCGAGGAGGCCTTGTGGCCTGACGAGGAGTACGACGATGAGGAGTACGAAAGCCCAGACGTCGGCCCAGGACTGGCCGCCGAGCTGCTGCATACCGGGGATGTCCGCGATGTATGCGGTGGCCATGGTTTCCGCGATGCCGAGGACGAGTCCGCCGAGCATGGCGCCGTAGATGTTGCCGATGCCGCCGAGGACCGCGGCGGTGAAGGCCTTGAGTCCGAGGAGGAAGCCCATCTTGTATTCGACGACGCCGTACTTGAGGCCGTAGGCGACGGCGCCGACGGCGGCGAAGGCCGCGCCGAGGGCGAAGGCGACCACGATGATGCGGTCGGTGTTGACACCCATGAGTTTGGCGGTGTCGCGGTCCTGTGCGGTGGCCTGCATTCCTCGTCCGGTGCGGGTGCGCATCACGAAGAACGCGAGGATCGCCATGCAGAGGGGGGCGGCGGCGATGAGGAAGATGTCACCGGTCTGGATGGTGACGGAGCCGATGTGGAAGGGGCCGCCGGGGATCTGCGGGAAGGTGCGGGCGGACTTCGCTTCGGGGTACCAGGCCCAGACGGCCTGCTGGAGCGCCAGGGAGAGGCCGATCGCGGTGATCAGCGGAGCGAGTCTGGGGGCGCCGCGCAGGGGGCGGTAGGCGAAACGTTCCGCGCCGATGGCGATGGTGGTGGCGACGATGACGGCTCCGACGATCATGAGCGGCAGGGCCAGCCACATGGTGGTGCCGGTGGGCAGGATGAGCCAGACCGTGAGGGCGCCGAAGCCGCCGGTCATGAAGATCTCGCCGTGGGCGAAGTTGATGAGCTGGACGATGCCATAGACCATCGTGTAGCCGATGGCGACGAGCCCGTACATGGAGCCCAATAGCACGCCGTTGACCAGCTGTTGCGGCAGTTCGTGCACCGCGGGTCCTCCGATTTTCTTCGGATGTGGCACCGCGCGGGGGGGCGTGTTGTGGGGCCCCCCGCGGGGGGGGGGGTTAGGGGTTAGGGGCGGGTTAAACCGAGGTGGCGGGTTAGGCCGGGGTGTGGGGGCCG
>NZ_JBSGVS010000030.1:0-86893 GCF_053608565.1 Streptomyces sp. NPDC055025 | reverse complement strand
TTTTGCGTAATTTCGTGCACGGTGGCTCATGCTTTTTTCTTGGTTGGTGCCCCGGCGGGGGGCGCTTTGGGGGCCGCCCCGCGCGGCTGTGGGAGTTACGGAGTCAGCGGCTGATCAGCCGAAGGTGCCGGATTCGACGGGCTTGTGGGCTCCGCCTTCGACGGAGTAGACCGTGAGCTGCTTGTTGGTGGTGTCACCGAACTCGTCGAAGGAGACCTTCCCGGAGACGCCGTCGAAGGAGACGGTCTGCACGGCGTCGACGACCTTGGCGCGGGCGTCCTCGGGGAGCTTGCCGTCGTTGGCCTCGACGACCTTCTTCACGCCCTCGATGATCGCCCAGGCGGAGTCGTAGGAGTAGCCGCCGTACGCCTCGTAGGCGTCCTTGAAGCCGGCCTTCTCGTAGTTGGCGATGAACTCCTTGGCCGAGTCGAGCGTCTCGATGGGCGCGCCGACGGAGGTGGCGATGTCGCCTTCGGAGGCGGCGCCGGCGAGCTTGATGTACTCGGCGCTGTAGAGGGCGTCACCACCGGCGACGGGGATCTTGGCGCCGGAGTCCTTGATCTGCTTGCTCAGCGGACCGCCGGCGGGGTACTCACCGCCGTAGTAGACGACGTCGGCGCCGGAGTTCTTGACCTTGGTGACGACGGCGCTGAAGTCCTTGGTGTCGGGGTTGACGTGGTCGGTCCCGACCACCTTGCCGCCGAGCTTCTCGAACTCTTCGGTGAAGGTGCCGGCGAGACCGGCGCCGTAGGTCTTCTTGTCGTCGATGATGAAGGCCTTGGTCTTCTTGGCCTTGTTGTAGATGTACTGGGCGGCGAAGGGGCCCTGGATGGCGTCCGTGGTGGCCGTACGGAAGTACGACTTGTAGGTCCGCTGCTTGGTGCCACCGTTCCACTCCGGGCCCTGGGTGAGCGCCGGGTTGGTGTTGGCCGGCGAGACCTCGACCAGCTTGGCGTCGTCGAAGACCTTCTGCATGGACTCGGCGACGGACGAGTTGAGCGGGCCGACGACGCCGAGGACCTCGGGGTCGGAGACGAACTTGGTGGCGTTCTGCTGGCCGGAGGACGGCTGCGCCTGGTCGTCGAGGGCCTCGAACTTGAAGGTGACGCCCGGGACGTACTTCTTCGCGTTGGCCTGCTGGACGGCGAGGTCGACGGAGTTCTTGATGCCGAGGCCCAGCGCGGAGAGGTCGCCGGTCAGCGGGGCGTCGATCCCGATGACGACGGTCGTGTTGCCACCGTCGGTGGTACCACCCTTGCTCTCGTCGCGCGAGCCACAGGCGGTCAGCGCGAGTGTCCCCGCCGTGAGCGCGGCCGTCATGGCCATGAGCGAACGTTGACGCACGATTCAGTCCTTTCACCTGGCACGGCCGCCCCCCCTGGGACGCACCGAGTCGAGCGCGGGAACCGAACTGAAGGTAATCCGGTGGCGCGGTGACTGGCCGTGACTCTAAGCGCGCCGGTCGAAATGGTGCAGAGGTCCAGGCCATGCTGTGACTCTCTTGTTATGACAGGAGAGATTCGAAGATCGGATGGACGGGGTGGAAAGGGCGCTTTAATACCGTTCGGCAGTCCGGATGGTGAGAATCAGCAGGACGGCGCGGAGCCGCCCCGGCGAGGGGGACCGGCCGGGGCGGGGCCGCCGGAGGGCGGCGGCGGGATCCTCCGGGTGGCCGGATCCGAGTGGGGGGCTCGGCTGTTGTATTGCGTGTTTATTACCGAGTGTTACGTCCAGGAAAGGGAATCCGACATTCCGCGGGACTTTTCCGCAATCCCGGATATGCGCCGTAACAATCGTTTTCTGCTCCGACCAGGCTCTTACCGGTGAGGGGTGGCCGGGTGCGGCGATGGCGCGGCCCGCTTCGGCGGGGCTCGGCTCCCAGGGTGCGGAGCCACCGCGAAGCTTGGGGGAGAGGTACTACGGAAGGTGACGAGGCGGGGGGCCGCGGCGGGTACGGGATGCCCGATGCCCGGATCGGGGGGTCCGCGGCGTCCGGTTGTCCGGACGCCGCGCCCGGTTCACGCAGGGCTGTGCCCGCTTCGGCCCCGCGCCGCTCGGTCACCCGCCCCGTCGCGCACCGCCGGGTCCCGGCGCCGGGGTCAGGGCCGCGGGGTGGCGTCGCGCAGCAGGCAGGTCAGACGGGCCGAGCAGACCCGCCTGCCCTGCTCGTCCGTGATGACGACCTCGTAGGACGTGGTGGTGCGCCCGAGGTGGACGGCGGTCGCGACACCCGTGACGGTCCCGCCGCGGACACCGCGGTGGTGGGTGCAGTTGAGGTCCACCCCCACGGCGATCTTGGAGCTGCGGCCGTGCAGCATCGCCCCGACGGAGCCGAGGGTCTCGGCGAGGACGGCCGACGCGCCGCCGTGCAGCAGTCCGTACGGCTGGGTGTTGCCCTCGACGGGCATGGTGCCGACGACGCGTTCGGCGGACGCCTCGACGATCTCCACCCCCATCCGGCTGCCGAGATGCCCGGCGGAGAAGAGCGCGGGCAGATCGACGCCGAGCGCGGAGTACTCGTCGATGATGTCCTGCGGCAGCTTCGCGGTCGACTGCTCACCCATGGGCCCGGCTCCGATCGGATCGTCTGCGGTCGTTCGGCGTGTGCGCTGTGCACGGTCCTGCTTACCAGATGACTGAGCGAACGCTTAGGGCGGCCATCACATGGGCACCCGGGGACGGACCGCGCGGCTGCGGAACGGGCTGTACGGAACGGGCGGCCGGCGCGGGCCCCCGGCGCCGGCCGCCCCCGCCGTTCTCAGTCCGTCCGCTCGGAGTCCGTCCGCTCGAACCGTACGATCACGGACTTGCTCGCCGGGGTGTTGCTCGTATCGGCCGTGGCGCCCAGCGGGACCAGCACATTGGTCTCCGGGTAGTAGGCGGCGGCGCAGCCGCGCGCGGTCGGGTAGTGCACCACCCGGAAGCCGGGCGCGCGCCGGTCCACGCCGTCCTTCCACTCGCTGACCAGATCGGTGAACGAGCCGTCCTCAAGACCGAGGGCCGCCGCGTCCTCCGGGTTGACCAGTACGATCCTGCGGCCTCCCTTGATACCGCGGTAGCGGTCGTCGAGGCCGTAGATGGTGGTGTTGTACTGGTCGTGCGAGCGCAGGGTCTGGAGCAGCAGCCGGCCTTCGGGGAGCCTCGGGTACTCCACGGGCGCCGCGGTGAAGTTGGCCTTGCCGGTGGCGGTGGGGAAGCGGCGCTCGTCGCGCGGCGCGTGGGGCAGCGCGAAGCCGCCGGGACGGGCCACCCGCTCGTTGAAGTCCTCGAAGCCGGGGATCACGCGGGCTATCCGGTCGCGTATGTTCCCGTAGTCCTTCTCGAAGTCCTCCCACGGAGTGATGGACCCGGGGCCGAGCGTGGCGCGCGCCATCCGCGTGACGATGGCGGGCTCGGAGAGCAGATGGGGGCTCGCGGGCGGGAGGTTGCCCCGGGAGGCGTGCACCATGCCCATGGAGTCCTCGACGGTCACGATCTGCCGGACGCCCGCCTGGACGTCCTTGTCGGTACGGCCCAGGGTCGGCAGGATCAGCGCGCGGGCGCCGGTGACCACGTGCGAGCGGTTGAGCTTGGTCGACACATGGACGGTGAGCCGTGCGCGCCGTATCGCGGCTTCGGTGACATCGGTGTCGGGGGTCGCGGCGACGAAGTTGCCGCCCATCGCGAAGAACACCTTGGCCTTGCCGTCGCGCAGCGCCTCGATGGACCGTACGACGTCGTAGCCGTGGTGGCGCGGCGAGGTGATGGCGAACTCGCGGTCCAGGGCGTCGAGGAAGCTGTCGGCCGGCCGCTCGAAGATGCCCATCGTGCGGTCGCCCTGCACATTGGAGTGGCCGCGCACCGGGCAGACGCCCGCCCCCGGGCGGCCGATGTTGCCGCGCAGCAGCAGGAAGTTGACGACCTCGCGGATGGTCGGCACGGAGTGCTTGTGCTGGGTCAGGCCCATCGCCCAGCAGACGATGGTGCGCCGCGAGGCGAGGACGAGGGCGAGCGCCTTCTCGATCTCGGCGCGCTCCAGACCGGTGGCGGTCAGCGTCTCGTCCCAGTCGGCGGCGTCGGCGGCGGCCGTGAACTCCTCGTACCCGTGGGTGTGTTCACGGACGAAGGCGTCGTCGACCGCGCCGGGCGTCCGGAGGATCAGCTTGTTCAGCAGCCGGAAGAGGGCCTGGTCGCCGCCGATCCTTATCTGGAGGAAGAGGTCGGTGAGCGCGGCGCCCTTGACCATGCCGAGGGGCGTCTGCGGGTTCTTGAACCGCTCCAGGCCGGCCTCGGGCAGCGGATTGACGGAGATGATCTTCGCGCCCGCGGACTTGGCCTTCTCCAGCGCGGAGAGCATCCGGGGGTGGTTGGTGCCCGGGTTCTGGCCGGCCACGATGATCAGATCCGCCTGGTGCATGTCCTCCAGGGAGACGCTGCCCTTGCCGATGCCTATGGTCTCGACGAGCGCCGAGCCGGAGGACTCGTGGCACATGTTGGAGCAGTCCGGCAGATTGTTCGTACCGAACTCGCGGGCGAAGAGCTGGAGCAGGAACGCGGCCTCGTTGCTGGTGCGGCCCGAGGTGTAGAAGAGCGCCTCGTCGGGGGAGCCGAGCGCGGTCAGCTCCTCGGCGATGACCGCGAAGGCCCGTTCCCAGCTCACCGGTCTGTAGTGCTCGGGATCCTCGGCGGTGTCCAGCAGCATGGGCTGGGTGATACGGCCCTGCTGCCCCAGCCAGTAGCCGCTGCGGCCGGCGAGGTCGGACAGGGGGTGCGCGGAGAAGAACTCGGGGGTGACCCGGCGCACCGTGGCCTCTTCCGCGACCGCCTTGGCGCCGTTCTCGCAGAACTCCGCGGTGTGCCGGTGGTCCCCCTCGGGCCAGGCGCAGCCGGGGCAGTCGAAGCCGTTCTTCTGGTTGACCTTGAGAAGCGTCCGTGCGGTCCTTCGCACACCCATCTGCTGGTGGGAGATGAGGAGTGAATGCGCGACGGCGGGGATTCCCGCCGCGGCGTGTTTGGGGGCCGTTACCCGCGGTGAGTCCTGTGCTGGATCACCTGCTGGCGGCTTGCTGGCCATCACGCTCTCCTTGAGCCTAAGTGTCGACTGTCTACAGTATTCAATTCTCCCACGTCTCTGTGGCAACGTTACGTCCGGCCGGTGTCGGGATCGTTGCGGGGCGGGGTTGTCCGTACGGCGGGGCGGGTTGTCAGTGCGACGTGGCAGGATCGGGTCTGTGGCTGAGACAGCATCGAAGAAGACCGCAGACAACCGTCCACGCCTGCTCCTCATGGACGGGCACTCCCTGGCGTACCGAGCCTTCTTCGCGCTGCCCGCGGAGAATTTCACGACCGCGACCGGTCAGCCGACCAACGCCATCTACGGCTTCGCGTCCATGCTGGCCAACACCTTGCGTGATGAGTCGCCCACGCATTTCGCGGTCGCCTTCGACGTCTCCCGCAAGACGTGGCGCTCCGAGGAGTTCCCGGAGTACAAGGCGAACCGCTCGAAGACACCCGACGAGTTCAAGGGGCAGGTCGAGCTGATCGGCGAGCTGCTGGACGCGATGGGCGCGGACCGGTTCGCGATCGACGGCTTCGAGGCGGACGACGTGATCGCCACGCTCGCCACCCAGGCCGAGGCCGCGGGCTTCGAGGTGCTGATCGTCACCGGCGACCGGGACTCGTTCCAGCTCATCAGCGAGCACACGACAGTCCTGTATCCCACCAAGGGCGTCTCCGAGCTGACCCGCTTCACCCCGGAGAAGGTCCAGGAGAAGTACGGACTCACCCCCGCCCAGTATCCGGACTTCGCGGCCCTGCGCGGCGACCCGTCGGACAATCTGCCCGGTATCCCGGGGGTCGGCGAGAAGACCGCGGCGAAGTGGATCAACCAGTTCGGCTCCTTCGACGAACTGGCCACGCGCGCCGACGAGATCAAGGGCAAGGCCGGACAGAACTTCCGCGACCATCTGGAGTCGGTCAAGCTCAACCGCCGGCTCACGGAGATGGTGCGCGATGTCGAGCTGCCCAAGGGCCCCGAGGAGCTGAAGCGCGCGCCGTACGACCTCGCGGCCGTGAAGCGGGTGCTGGACGTGCTGGAGATCCGTAACCCGAGTCTGCGCGAGCGGCTGTTCGCGGTGGACCCCGGTGCCGCCGAGCACGAGGCCCCGGCGCCCGCCGCCGGTGTGGAGCTGGACGGCACGGTGCTGGGCCCGGGTGAGCTGGCGCCCTGGCTGGCCGAGCACGGCGGCGAGCCGCTCGGGGTCGCCACGGTCGACACCTGGGCGCTGGGCGCGGGGAGTGTCGGCGAGATCGCGCTCGCCGCGGCCGGCGGCGCGGCGGCCTGGTTCGACCCGGCCGAGCTGGACGAGGCCGACGAGCGGGCCTTCGCGGGGTGGCTCGGTGACGCGGCCCGGCCGAAGGTCATGCACAACGCGAAGGGCGGGATGCGGGTGGCGCCCGAGCACGGCTGGCGGGTCGGCGGCGTCACGATGGACACCGCCCTGGCCGCCTATCTGGTCAAGCCGGGCCGCCGTTCGTTCGCGCTGGACGCCCTCGCCATCGAGTATCTGGGCCGTGAGCTGGCCCCGGCCGCCGAGGACGGGCAGCTCGCCTTCGGCACCGACGAGCAGGCCGAGGCCGACGCGCTGATGACCCAGGCGCGCGCCGTCCTCGATCTGGGCGACGCGTTCGCGGAGCGGCTCGGTGAGGTCGGCGCGACCGAGCTGCTCGACGAGGTGGAGCTGCCCACCTCCGAGTTGCTGGCCCGGATGGAGCGGTCCGGCATCGCCGCCGACCGGGCGCATCTGGAGGCCATGGAGCAGCAGTTCGCGGGCGCGGTGCAGCAGGCCGTGAAGGAGGCGCACGCCGCGGTCGGCCATGAGTTCAATCTCGGCTCGCCCAAGCAGCTCCAGGAAGTCCTCTTCGGCGAGCTGGGCCTGCCCAGGACGAAGAAGACCAAGACCGGCTATACGACGGACGCCGACGCGCTGGCCTGGCTCGCCGCCCAGACCGAGCACGAGCTGCCGGTGATCATGCTGCGCCACCGGGAGCAGGCGAAGCTGCGGGTCACGGTCGAGGGCCTGATCAAGTCGATCGCGGCGGACGGCCGTATCCACACCACCTTCAATCAGACGGTGGCGGCGACGGGCCGGCTCTCCTCCACCGACCCCAACCTCCAGAACATCCCGGTCCGCACGGACGAGGGCCGGGCCATCCGGCGCGGCTTCGTCGTCGGCGAGGGATACGAGTCGCTGATGACGGCCGACTACAGCCAGATCGAGCTGCGCGTCATGGCGCATCTCTCCGAGGACGCCGGGCTCATCGAGGCGTTCACCTCCGGCGAGGATCTGCACACCACCGTCGCCTCCCAGGTGTTCGGCGTGGAGAAGCCCGCCGTCGACCCCGAGATGCGCCGCAAGATCAAGGCGATGTCGTACGGACTGGCCTACGGGCTCTCGGCGTTCGGTCTCTCCCAGCAGCTCGGTATCGAGGCGGCCGAGGCGCGCGGGCTGATGGACACGTTCTTCGAGCGCTTCGGGGGTGTACGGGACTATCTGCACCGCGCGGTCGTGGAGGCCAGGGCCACGGGATACACGGAGACGATGCTCGGCCGCCGCCGCTATCTCCCGGACCTCAACAGCGACAACCGCCAGCGCCGGGAGATGGCCGAGCGGATGGCGCTCAACGCCCCGATCCAGGGCACCGCGGCGGACATCGTCAAGGTCGCCATGCTCAAGGTCGACCGGGCGCTGACCGAAGCCGCCCTGGAGTCGCGGATGCTTCTCCAGGTGCACGACGAAATCGTGCTGGAGATCGCCGCGGGCGAGCGCGAGCGGGTGGAGGAGCTGCTGCGCCGCGAGATGTCGGGCGCGGTCGAGCTGCGCGCGCCCCTGGATGTCTCGGTGGGCGTCGGCACGGACTGGGAGTCGGCCGCGCACTGACCGGCGGAGCACCGGCACGACGACCGGCCGACCGGTGGAGAACGACGGCCGGCCGACCGGCGGAGAACCGAGAGCACGTGCGGTGACCGGTGGAGAACCGGCGCGGTGACCGGTGCTCTGATCGGTGCGGTCCTGAGGTCCCTTCCTGGTGCCTCGGGGCCGCACCGGCCCTTTTCCCGGGGCGCCTGAAGTACGCGGGTGCCGGGCGCCTGGCCACCGGGGCGGCCGGGAAGGATCCTTCGTACCGGCCCGGAGGGCACTTGGGGGTCCCGGAGGTGGCGAACTGGTGAATACCGGTCACGCACCGATGTGCTGGGGCCTGGAGTTGACGTAGTGTCGCCTGAGTCCACGCGCGGGGAGCGCGAACAGACGTGCACCGGGAGGGACCAGACGTATGGCAGCGCTATTCGGCCGCCGACTGCGTAAAGGAGCCATGACGACGGCGGTGGCCGCGGCGGCGATCGCCGCCCTCTCCGCTTCTCAGGCACCCGGCGCGATCCCCACGGACAAGGACACGGACACCGGCGGCAACGCCCAGGCGGCCGACGCGACACCGCCCCCCGGTACGCCGGTCACCGGCAACTCCCCGTACTACACCGAGCTTCCGCCGCTCACGACGCCGGACAAGCCGGTCACTTCGATAGACCTGCCGGCCACGGGTCCGGCGGAAGCGGGCATTCCGGCCACGGTCCTGGCCGCGTACCGACAGGCGGAGCAGGCTCTCGCGGAGAGCAGGCCCGGCTGCAATCTGCCCTGGCAACTGCTCGCCGCCATCGGCAAGGTGGAGTCGGGCCAGGCACGCGGCGGCCGGGTCGACGCCCAGGGCACCACGCTCTCCCCGATCCTCGGCCCGGTGCTCAACGGTGTGGGATTCGCCAATATCAGCGACACCGACAACGGCCAGTACGACGGCGACACGACACATGACCGCGCGGTCGGCCCGATGCAGTTCATCCCGTCCACCTGGGCCACCTGGGGCCAGGACGGCAACGGCGACGGACAGAAGGACCCCAACAACATCTACGACGCCGCGCTGGCCGCGGGGCAGTACCTGTGCGCCGGGAACCGCGACCTCTCGGTCGATGCGGATCTGCACAAGGCGATCCTCGGCTACAACCACTCGCAGGAGTATCTGAACACGGTCCTGACCTGGTTCGCGTACTACAAGAACGGTACGCACGAGGTCCCGGACGGCACCGGCGTACTGCCCGAAGGCCCTGGTCCGGCCGACCCCGGCACCTCGCCCGGCCCGAACCCCACCCCGCCGGCCACCGGCCCCAAACCGTCGAAGCCGGGCACCGGTTCGCCGACCCCGCCGTCCGGCGGTCCGGGCACCCCGAAGCCGCCCAAGCCGGACGACGGGAACCCGACCACGCCGCCCGCCCCGAAGCCCGTCGTCGAGCGGCTGGAGAAGACGGTCACCGGGACGCTGACCGCCGTGGCCGGCGGAGCGTTCACCGAGCGTGCCGGGGTACGGGCGGAGGACGCGACGGGCAAGGCGGTCGCCGAGGTGCCCGTACGGTTCGAGATCACCGGCACCACGGACGCCCGCTTCAGCGGCGGCCTCTCCGTGGTGACCGTCACCACGGGCAAGGACGGCCTGGCCGGTGCCCCGGTGCTCCAGGCGGGCGAGCAGGCCGGCGAGTTCAGGGTCCGGGCCACGGTCGTCGGCAAGGATGTCGCGGCCGTCGAGTACACCGCGAGTGTCACGGCCCGGCAGACGGACACGCTCGCCGGCGAGCAGAGGGCGCTGACGGCCGCGCCCGGCGCGGACTTCGCCGAGACGGTCGAGGTCAAGGCCACGTCCGGCGGTGTCGCCGTGGCGGGTGTCGGGGTGACCGCCACGGTGATCACCTCCGCGGACGATGCCACGACACCGGCCGCCGGTCCGTACTTCAAGGACGAGGCGGGCAACCCGCTGCGGAGTCTGAACCGCGTCACGGACGCCAACGGTGTTCTCCAGCTCCCGAAGATCTACACGGACGACACCACGGGCACCTTCGTGCTCCGTCTCGTGACCGAGAACGGCGTGAAGTTCGACATCACCCTGACGGTCGCCGCGCCCGCCTGACGGCTGGGGCCCACGGCCCCGAGGGCTCCCGCCCGTTCGCGTGCCACCCGTCGACGCCCGCCGCCCCCTGTCCGCCCGGACGGGGGACGGCGGGCGAACGCCGTTCTCGGCGTTCTCAGCGCCGGTTGTTCGTACGGCGCGTGGCCACCGCCGCCGAGGGGTCCTCGGGCCAGGGATGGCGGGGGTAGCGGCCACGGAGCTCGGCACGTACCGCGCGGTAGCCGTCCCGCCAGAAGGACGCCAGGTCCGCCGTGACCGCCGCGGGCCGGCCCGCCGGGGAGAGCAGATGGACCAGAACCGGCACGCCCGCGACCGCGGGGGTCTCGCCCAGGCCGAACAACTCCTGGAGCTTGACCGCCAGTACGGGCTGCGGACCGCCGTACTCGACCCGTATCCGTGAGCCGCTGGGCACCTCGATACGCTCCGGAGCCAGTTCGTCCAGCCGTGCCGCGTCGCCGGTCGCCCAGGGCAGTACCCGCCGCAGCGCCTGGCCCGCGTCGATCCGTTCCAGATCGGAGCGGCGGCGGGCGCGCGACAACTCGGGCTCCAGCCAGTCCTCCGTACGGGACAGCAGGGCGGCGTCCGAGACATCCGGCCAGGGCTCGCCCAACTCCCGGTGCAGAAAGGCCAGTCGCTCGCGCAGCCCGTGAGCGTCCCGCGTCCAGCGCAGCAGTCCGAGCCCGTGCCGGGCCAGACCGTCCAGCAGGGCGGTCCTCACGAGACCGGGGTCGGGCCTCTTCAGGGGCCGTACGGCCAGCTCCACGGCGCCGAGCCGCTCCACCCGCCGGGCGACCACCTCACCGTCCTCCCAGCGCACCTCTTCGCCCGCCACCCGCAGATGCCCGGCGGCGGTCCCCGCGGTGTCCTCGTCGATGACGGCGGCGAGCCGTACCCGTGCGGACGCGGAGTGCGCGGGGCGGTCCGCGACGGCCACCGCCAGCCACTGCGCGCTCCGCAGTCCGGACCCCTGACCCAGCTCGGCGCCGGTGCCGGAGACCATCAGGAAGGCCCCCTCACCGCGCGCCCGAGCCACCCGTTCGGGAAAGGCGAGCGCGGTGACGAGCCCGGCGGCGACATCGTCGCTCCCCGCGCCGGGCCCCGAGCCGGCACCGGACACCGGCCCCGGGCCCGTCCCCGACCCGGGGCCCGAGCCTGACCCCGCGCCGGACCTGGACACCGTCCCGGAGCCCGGCCCCGCGCCGGACCCGTGGGCCGGCTCCGTGGCCGCGCCCGGGTCCCGCCGCGTACCCGGCGCCGGTCCCGGTCCGTCGCCGCCCGCCGCCGATGTCAGACGGCGTACCTCCTGGCGCCAGCGTGCCGCGTATCCGTCACCGCCCCTGCGCGCCGCGCGCCACGCCGCCGCCAGATCGTCCCCGTACTCCCGGGGCGGCTCCTCGCTCAGCAGTGCCACCACCTCCGCCGCCCGCCGCGCGCCCACCTCGGCCGCCCCGTCCAGCAGGGCGCGGGCCAGCCGGGGGTGCAGACCGAGGCGCGACATCCGTACGCCCCGGCCGGTCGGCCGCCCGGCCGCGTCCACCGCGCCGATCGCGCTCAGCACGGAACGCGCGGCGGCCAGCGCCCCGGCCGGCGGTGGGTCCAGCAGTGCGAGACCCGCCGCCGAGGGGTCGCCCCAGCACGCCGCCTGGAGCGCGAAGGCCGTCAGATCCGCCACCTTGATCTCGGGGGAGGGGAAGCGGGTGAGCCGTGTGTCCTCGGCCTCGCTCCAGCAGCGGTAGACCGTGCCGGGCGCCTCGCGTCCGGCACGTCCGGCCCGCTGCGCGGCGCCCGCCTGGGACACCCGTACGGTCGTGAGCGCGCTCAGCCCCCGCGCGTGGTCGGTACGGGGCTCCCGCGCCAGCCCCGCGTCCACCACGATCCGTACCCCGGGAACGGTCAGACTCGACTCGGCGACGGCGGTGGCCAGGACGATCCGGCGGCGGGCCGGGGAGCCCGCGGAACCCGGTGAACCGGCCAGGACCGCGTCCTGCACCGCCGCCGGTGCGCGCCCGTGCACCTGAAGCACCTCCGCGCCCAGCTCCCCCAACTGCCCCGCGACCCGGCCGATCTCCCCCACACCCGGCAGGAAGCAGAGCAGATCGCCGTCCCGCTCGGCCAGGGCCCGCCGTACCACCGACGCCACATGCGTCAGCAGCGCCGGATCGACCCGCATCCCGTGCGGTGGTCTCACCGGCGACCCCGGCGGCGCCCACACCACCTCCACCGGATACGACACGTCCCGCGCGGTGACCACCGGCGCGTCCCCCAGCAGCCGCGCCCACCCGGCCGCGTCCGTCGTCGCCGAGGCCGCCACCAGCCGCAGTCCGGGCCGGAGGGCGGCCCGTACGTCCAGCAGGAACGCCGCCACCGTGTCCGCGTCGAGATGCCGCTCATGGCACTCGTCGAGGATCACCGCGTCGACCCCCGCCAGCTCCGGGTCCCGCTGGAGCCGCTGGAGCAGGACTCCGGTGGTCACCACTTCCACCACCGTCGCGCGCCCCACCGCACGCTCCCCGCGCACGGTGAAGCCCACGCGCTCCCCGGCCCGTTCCCCGAGCAGCCAGGCCATCCGGCGGGCCGCCGCGCGCGCCGCGATCCGCCGTGGCTCGGCGACGACCACCCGCCGTACGGGACCGTCGCCGAGCAGCCCGGCCAGCGCCAGCGGCACGAGCGTCGTCTTACCGGTGCCCGGGGGCGCGCACAGCACCGCGCAGCCATGGCCGTCGAGCGCCCGTTCCAGCGCGGGAAGGGCGGTGTGGACGGGCAGGCTGCCGAGGAGGTCGTCGCGGATCACCCGCTCAGTGTCGTACGGAAACGGCCCCGCGGTGCGGCGGGTGCCGTGCCGGGACCGTGGCCCGGGACCGTACGTCTCAGTCCCGTGGGCGCGTGTGCCCGTGTGCCCGTGTGCGCGTGGGCCCCTTTGCCTCTTTGCCGCTGTGTCCCGGGTCCCGTATCTGTTCAGTCCCGTTCGCAGACGAAGATCGCCGTCCCCGGGATCAGACCCCCGCGCAGCGGGGACCAGCCGCCCCACTCCTGGGTGTTCCAGGCCGGCCACTCCGGCTCCACCAGATCGACCAGCCGGAAGCCGCCCGCCACCACGTCCCGTACCCGGTCTCCGACCGTGCGGTGGTGCTCCACATAGACCGCGTGCCCCCGCTCGTCCTGCTCCACATAGGGCGTGCGGTCGAAGTACGAGGCCGACACCGACAGGCCCTCGGGCCCCGGCTCGTCGGGGAACGCCCAGCGGATCGGATGCGTGACGGAGAAGACCCACCGCCCGCCCGGCCGCAGGACACGCCGTATCTCGCGGAAGACCCCCACCGGATCGGCGACGAAGGGCATCGCGCCATAGGCGGA
Organism: Streptomyces sp. NPDC055025; assembly: GCF_053608565.1. NCBI lineage: Bacteria > Bacillati > Actinomycetota > Actinomycetes > Kitasatosporales > Streptomycetaceae > Streptomyces > Streptomyces sp. NPDC055025. The sequence goes on along the minus strand of NZ_JBSGVS010000030.1, from coordinate 73,549 downwards.
GCAGGCCAGGTCGAAGGAGCCGTCACGGAAGGGCAGCGTCCCCGCGTCGGCCTGCACCAGCGGGAACGTCAGGGACCGGCCGTCGGCGATACGCAGCGCGTGCTGGAGCTGGCGGTGCGAGAGATCGAGCGCCACCGGGCGCGCGCCCTGCCCCGCCAGCCAGCGCGAACACTGGGCGGCTCCCGCGCCGATCTCCAGGACGTCCAGTCCCCGCAGGGACTCCGGCGGGCCCAGCAGCCCGGCCTCCACCTCGTCCAGGCCCTCGGGGCCCCAGACGAAACGGTCGTCGCCGAGGAAGGTGCCGTGCTCGGTCTGGTAGTCGTCCGCGTTCCGGTCCCACCAGCCGCGGTTGGCCCGGCTGCTCTCCGTGGAGCCGCTGTCGCGGCGGGTCGCCTCGGGATCCCGCGTCACCTGCTGGTCCGGTGTCGCCTGGGGTTCCGGTGCCGCTTCGGGCTCATGCTCTTGGATCATCGTGTCCGTCGTCGTAGTGTGCGGGAAGTAGCGGTGATGGGCAGCCTCGGACGGGTGTTCTGGCCTCATCAAACGCGAATTGTGCCGGGTATGAGAGGTTCCGCCCCGGGTGTGCGCCTTCGCGCATTGACCGTGCCCGGCTGCCCCCGTATGCTAAAGGTTGCGCTGCGGGCCTGCGCGCCTCAGACGTAGCAGCCGCGCTCGCACTTGTATGAAAGTCTCCTCGGTTGTCGAGGCGCTCACCCTTTGTCCGGGGGCGGCGCTTCCTTGGCTGTCCGGCTTGTACAGGGGCGATACGGGTTCACGGCGTGGCAGTACCTACGACTCACTGTCCGTACCGGAGCCCTTTCCCACATGACGAGCAGCACCGAGACCACCGCCACCACCCCGCAGGTTGCGGTCAACGACATCGGTAACGAGGAAGCCTTCCTCGCCGCGATCGACGAGACGATCAAGTACTTCAACGACGGCGACATCGTCGACGGCGTCATCGTGAAGGTCGACCGGGACGAGGTCCTGCTCGACATCGGTTACAAGACCGAAGGCGTCATTCCCTCCCGCGAACTTTCGATCAAGCATGACGTCGACCCCAACGAGGTCGTCGCCGTGGGCGATGAGATCGAGGCCCTGGTTCTCCAGAAGGAGGACAAGGAAGGCCGTCTCATCCTGTCCAAGAAGCGTGCGCAGTACGAGCGCGCCTGGGGCACGATCGAGAAGATCAAGGAAGAGGACGGCATCGTCACCGGTACGGTCATCGAGGTGGTCAAGGGTGGTCTCATCCTCGACATCGGCCTCCGTGGCTTCCTGCCGGCCTCCCTCGTCGAGATGCGCCGCGTCCGCGACCTCCAGCCCTACGTGGGCAAGGAGCTCGAGGCCAAGATCATCGAGCTGGACAAGAACCGCAACAATGTGGTCCTGTCCCGCCGTGCCTGGCTGGAGCAGACCCAGAGCGAGGTCCGTCAGACCTTCCTCACGACGCTCCAGAAGGGCCAGGTCCGCTCCGGCGTCGTCTCCTCGATCGTCAACTTCGGTGCGTTCGTGGACCTCGGCGGGGTCGACGGTCTGGTGCACGTCTCCGAGCTGTCCTGGAAGCACATCGACCACCCCTCCGAGGTCGTCGAGGTCGGTCAGGAAGTCACCGTCGAGGTTCTCGACGTGGACATGGACCGCGAGCGTGTCTCCCTCTCGCTCAAGGCGACGCAGGAAGACCCGTGGCAGCAGTTCGCCCGGACCCACCAGATCGGTCAGGTCGTCCCGGGTAAGGTCACCAAGCTCGTTCCGTTCGGTGCGTTCGTCCGCGTCGACGAGGGCATCGAGGGCCTGGTGCACATCTCCGAGCTGGCCGAGCGCCACGTGGAGATCCCGGAGCAGGTCGTCCAGGTCAACGACGAGATCTTCGTCAAGGTCATCGACATCGACCTGGAGCGCCGCCGCATCAGCCTCTCGCTGAAGCAGGCCAACGAGTCCTTCGGCAGCGACCCGGCCTCGGTCGAGTTCGACCCGACGCTCTACGGCATGGCCGCGTCCTACGACGACCAGGGCAACTACATCTACCCCGAGGGCTTCGACCCCGAGACCAACGACTGGCTCGAGGGCTTCGAGACCCAGCGCGAGGCGTGGGAAGGCCAGTACGCCGAGGCGCAGCAGCGCTTCGAGCAGCACCAGGCCCAGGTCATCAAGTCCCGCGAGGCCGACGAGGCCGCCGCTGCCGAGGGTGCTGCCGCTCCCGCCGGCGGTGGCAGTGCTCCCGTCGCCTCGGGTGGCTCGTACTCCTCGGAGTCCGCGGACAACTCCGGCGCCCTGGCGTCGGACGAGGCCCTGGCGGCCCTGCGCGAGAAGCTGGCGGGCGGCCAGAGCTGACGCTCCGGTCTCCGGCCGGCTGCTCCAGCCTCCGGCTCCGGCCGGTAGCGTGAGCGTCCGGTAGTGGAACGTGGTAAGGCCCGCTCCCCTCGGGGGGCGGGCCTTACGCGTGTCCGGAGCCGGACGAGGTCAGGGGGTGACCGGGATATTGGTCAGGCCCTTGCCGCCGGTCACGGTGTTGCTGCTGTGGACGGTGGTGCGGCAGCTCGAACCGCTGTTGGTGACATTGACGGCGAGCTGGTTGGCGCCGGTCGAGCCACGGAGGTCCGACTTGTTGGAGCGGAAGACGGTGCCGCAGCCCCAGCCGCTCTGCTGGGTGTGGGTCTCATAGCCGTTGTTGGTGGTGTTCTTGCCGGTATTGCCCTCGACGAGGACGTTGTTGCCCTTTACATCGACCCAGGAGTCGTCGTAGTTGGCGCCGGTGAGGCCGTTGCCGTCGAAGGTGTTGCCGATGACACGCGCGCCGGTGGTGCCTTCCTTGATGTCGACGTTCTCGCCGCCGACATCGGGACCGATGGTGTTGTTGAGTATCTGCGCGTTGTCGCTGCGGTCGGAGAGTGAGTTGGCGGTGCCGACATACACACCCTCACCCATGCCCCGGCCGTCGTTGCCGGTGTCGTAGATCCGCGAGTTCCTGAGGATGCCGTCGCTGCTGGACTGACGGAAGTGCACGCCCTCCATGTCCAGGTTGTGCACCGTCACGGAGTCGATCACGACGCCGTTGGCCGCGTCCGCGACGATGCCCTTCTGCGCGTCGGTGAGGGTGATGCCCTTGACGGTCCAGTACGCGGCGCCGTTGAGATGGAGGGCGTAGCCCCCGCCTCCGGTGGTGAGGACCGCGCCGGACGAACCGGTCAGCGTGATCCGCGATCCGGAGGTGCCGGGCGTGGTCGCCTTGAAGTTGCCCTTGTACGTGCCGTTGGCGAGCTGGATGGTGTCGCCGGGGCGGGCAGCGGTGAGAGCCGCCTTGAGTTCGGCCGCGGTGGTCACCTGTATGACCGCGGCGGTTCCGGCGGCTCCGGCCGGCGAGGCGAGCAGGGACAGCCCTCCGGTGGCGAGCAGTCCTGCCAGCAGGGCGGGGACCAGGGCGGGGAACGGTGTTCGGGTGCGCATGTGGGGTGCCTTCCCGTGGAGTCCGAGTGGTGCCGAGGCAGGCCAGTCACTTCCCGTAGCGTACTCATACGTGAACGCTGGACGGGTTTCTGAACTCTGCTGTTCCGTGACGGTAGGGACGCGCCCTGGGTGTGTCAAGGTCCAGACCAATATCCAGGTCCAGACCAAGGGAAGTGTGCACGGAAGTGCCCGCGGCTCCGCCGGTGGGGGCGCTGAGTGAGGTGGTGAGCGGAGAGCAACGCGTGGGATACGCACGCATCTGACGAGCCGTAACAAGCCGTTGCCAGGATCCCGGCACATCTGAACAGCCGGAAGGGGTAACGGACATGAGTCACGCGCCGAACACCATGACGGGCACGGGCACCACCCGCCGCGGATTCCTGCGGCAGGTGGGCATCTCCGGGGGAGCGGGGGCGATGCTCGCCACCATGGGGGCCCTGGGTCTCGCCCCCACCGCCGAGGCCGCGAGCCGCGAACCCGTCTTCCGCGCGCCCCGGAAGAGCGACTTCACCCTCACGGGCCGGGGCGCGGCCAGAGTCGTCATCGTCGGCGGCGGCATAGCCGGGCTGACGACCGCGTACGAACTGGGCAAAGCGGGATACGACTGTACGGTCCTGGAGGCCCGGGACCGCACCGGCGGGCGCAACTTCACCGTGCGCGGCGGGGATTCGAACCTCGATCTGTACGGCAACCGCCAGACGGCGCGGTTCAGCGACGGCCAGTATCTGAACGCGGGACCCGCCCGTATCCCGCAGTGGATGGTCACCATGGACTACTGCCGTGAACTGGGCGTTCCCGTCGAGGTGTTCACCAACTCCAACGCCAACGCGTACATCTACAACGAGAAGGCGGGCATGACCGTCCCGGTGCGCTTTCGCACCGCCAAGGCGGATATGTACGGCTATGTCTCCGAACTGCTCGCCAAGGCGGCCGGAAAGGGCGCGCTGGACGGGGAGCTGACCGCCGGGGACCAGGAGCGGCTGCTGGAATTCCTCAGGGGCTTCGGGGACATCGGTTCCCGGCTCACCTACACCGGCAGCGACCGCCGAGGCTACAGCGTGGACCCGGGGGCGGCCGGTACCCCGGGCGTCGAGCTGGGCCCGGTGCCCTCGGCGTCCGAGGTCTTCTCCAGCGGGGTCGGGCGCTACTTCTCCTTCGAATTCGGCTACGACCAGGCGATGCTGATGTTCCAGCCCGTCGGCGGTATGGACCGGATACCGGCGGCACTGACCCGGGCGATAGGCGGGCACCGGATCAGAACCGGTGCGGCCGTGGAGAAGATCACGGACACGGCGCACGGCGTGACCGTCACCTACCGCGGCGACGGGCGGGTCCGCACCATCCACGCGGACTACTGCGTCGCCGCGCTGCCGCCCAACATCCTCGCCAAGACCGCGCACAATCTCGGTCCCGCCGTACAGACGGCCCTGGAGGCCTGCCGGCCGTCGTCGGCCGGCAAGATCGGGCTCGAATACCGCAGCCGCTGGTGGGAGAGCGATCACCGGATCTACGGCGGCATCACGGAGACCGATCTCGATCTGGCCCATGTCTGGTATCCGTCCTACGGGCATCACGGCCGGCGCGGTCTGATCGTCGGGTACTACAACACGGGCGCGTCGGCCGACTCGTACGCCCAGCTCACACCGCGCGAGCGCGAGGCGCGCGCCGTGGCGCAGGGCGTGAAGATCCATGGCGAGAAGTACCGCAGCGAACTCGCCTCGTCCTTCTCCCACCACTGGCGGCAGACCCCGTATCTGGAGGCGTCCTGGCACTCCCTGTCCGGCGGGCCCGACGCGCCCGTCTTCGACCCGCTCAACAAGCCCACCGGGCATGTCTACTTCGCCGGTGACCATCTCTCGTACGCCGACGCCTGGCAGCACGGTGCCTTCACCTCCGCCCGCAGGACGGTCACGGCGCTGCACGCACGCGTTCTCGCCTGACACCGGACGCCTGACACCGGACGCCTGACGGCCGGCACCGGACCCCTGACGGCTGACGCCTGATGTCTGGGGGACCGGCTCCGGACCTCCCCGGAGCCGGTCCCCGGCCCCGGGGGCGCGTTCGGGGCGCTGTCGGAGGGCGGGGCGCGAGCCGATGATCGGGGGCGCACTTCATGACCGCGGGTTTGTGACATGGGGCGTGGGGAATGCCTGCGCCCCATGACGCGTTCTTCGTTACGAACACGAGGAGGAGCGGTAATCGTGCTTGATCCGCAGGGTTTGTACGAATGGGAGCCCAAGGGCCTGGCCGTCGTCGATGTGGCGCTGGCACAGGAGTCGGCGGGCCTGGTCATGCTGTACCACTTCGACGGCTATATCGACGCGGGTGAGACCGGCGACCAGATCGTCGAGAACCTGCTGGAGTCGCTGCCGCACCAGGTGGTGGCCCGATTCGACCACGACAGGCTGGTCGACTACCGCGCCCGGCGTCCGCTGCTGACCTTCCGGCGCGACCGGTGGACGGCCTTTGAGACGCCGACGCTCGACGTACGGCTCGTACAGGACGCGACCGGTGCGCCGTTCCTGCTGCTCTCCGGGCCCGAGCCGGATGTGGAGTGGGAGCGTTTCGCGCTCGCCGTACAGCAGATCGTGGACCGTCTCGGCGTGCGTCTGTCCGTCAACTTCCACGGGATCCCGATGGGCGTTCCGCACACCCGCCCCGTCGGTATCACCCCGCACGGCAACCGCACCGACCTCATGCCGGGGCATCGCAACGCCTTCGACGAGGCCCAGGTGCCCGGCAGCGCCGAGTCGCTCGTCGAGTACCGGCTGATGGAGTCCGACCACGATGTCCTCGGTGTCGCGGCGCACGTACCGCACTATGTGGCCAGGTCCTCGTACCCCGACGCGGCGCTGACCGCGCTGGAGGCGATCACGGCGGCGACCGGGCTGGTGCTGCCGAGCATCGCGCACTCCCTCCGTACGGAGGCGCAGCGCACCCAGACCGAGATCGAGCGGCAGCTCGGCGAGGGCGACGAGGAACTCGTCTCGATGGTCCAGGGACTTGAGCACCAGTACGACGCCATCGCGGGCGCCGAGACCCGTGGCAATCTGGTCGCCGAGCCGGCGGAGCTGCCGTCCGCCGACGAGATCGGCCGGGAATTCGAGAAGTTCCTCGCGGAGCGGGAGGGCGAGGGCGGCGGAGCCTGACCGTCCTGGCGATTTCCGTGGGCGGGGTCGCCCGCCCGTCCTGGCGATTTCCGCGCTTCCGCTCGTGAGTGTTCACGGCCGTACGGTGCCCAGCAGCCGCTGGAACCGTGCGGCCGCTCGGTGTACCGGCGGACAGGACCGTGACGACACGCCCTAGGCTGAGCGCATGCTGAGATTGGGACTCACGGGTGGGATCGGCGCGGGCAAGAGCGAGGTCTCCCGTCTGCTGACCGGTTACGGAGCGGTGCTGATCGATTCCGACCGGATCGCACGCGAGGTGGTGGAGCCGGGGACACCGGGTCTGGCCGCGGTGGTCGCGGAGTTCGGTCCGGAGGTGCTCACCGCGGACGGGCGTCTGGACCGCCCCGGCCTCGGCGCGATCGTCTTCGCCGACCAGGACCGGCTCCGCGCGCTGAACGCGATCGTTCATCCCCTGGTCCGTGCCCGCTCGGCGGAACTGGAGAGCGAGGCCGGGCCGGACGCGGTCGTGGTGCACGATGTGCCCCTGCTGGTGGAGAACGGCATGGCCGGGCTGTTCGACCTGGTCGTCGTGGTCGACGCCTCGCCGGAGACACAGCTCGACCGGCTCGTACGGCAGCGGGGGATGGCGGAGTCCGAGGCGCGCGACCGGATGGCCGCGCAGGCGACCCGTGAAGAGCGCCGCGCGGTCGCGGATGTCGTCATCGACAACGACGGACCGCTGGAACGGCTGGAACCGCGGGTTCGCGAGGTGTGGAAAGAACTGACCGAGCGCGCGGCGGCCGACCGCTGACCGATGCGACGGGGTGTCGAACAGCGACCGACGCGCTGGCGTTGAAAGCGCGCAGCCAGGAAAGGATGCGAACCGTGCCCGAGAGCCCGGAGACCCACATCATCGACTATCGCGCGGCCGAGCAACTCCTGGCCGCACGGGATCCTCGGGGAGCCGTGAAGCTGCTCGACTCGGTGATCGCCGCCCACCCGGAGAACACGGCGGCCCGGCTGCTGCGCGCCCGCGCGTTCTTCGCGGCGGCGCAGCTGCGCCCGGCCGAACTCGAATTCGAGCTGGTGCTGGAGCGTGAGCCGGACAACGCGTTCGCGCACTTCGCCCTGGCCCGGACGTTCCAGCGCTCGGGCCGCCCCGAGCCGGCGAAACGGCACTTCCGGCTGGCGGCGGCGCTCGATCCCAAGCCGGAGTACGTCAAGGCCGCGCAGTTCGATTCCGACAGCCGCGGCGGCGCCGACGGGGACATTTCGCCGTCGGACGACTGACTCGTACGGGACCGCACCGCCTCGTACCGGACCGCACCGCGCCGTAACCACCAGCCCGCGCGGCGCCGACCTGGCCGCTCGCGGCAGGCGGTCACCTATGAGCCTTGGCGGTCACCGGTCGGTCACGGGGTGGGTCACGGTCTGTGCCGCCCGTACCGGCCGTGTCCCGGGCCGTCGTCACGTCGGCCCTCGTCGGGAACCCGGTGCCGGGCGCGGCCGCCGTCGGGACCGTGGTCCCCGGGCCGGCGCTCGCGCTCGTGGTCGGGTTCGTACGGAGGGATGTCCCGTCCGGGCTGGTAGTGCGGCCCCTGACGGATGTGGCGCACCACCAGGACCAGGTCCGTGGCGACGATCAGGAAGAGCACCCCGCACGCGACGGCCCATCCCGTCCGCCCGGCGACCGCGAGCACGCCGGTCCCGAGGGCGGTCCAGATCAGGCCCCATATGCTCAGCCAGAGCCGCATACGCAGCGGGCTGCGCGCGGTGGCCGGTTCACTTCCGGTGCGCATGGCTCTCGCACCTCCCACCCCGTGTGTACCCGCGGACGCGGACTCCGACCCGGCCCGGGGGCGGGCGATGTCGAAGATGTCTTGTCCTCGCCAGGGAGCGAGACCGAGGGAACCGGCGCGGGAGGCCGCTCGTTCCGGCGACATGAGCTTATCGATGGGGCAGGGACAACCGCGTCAGGGATATCGCCAGGGACATCAGGGCACCGGCCCGGGGGCCCTCACCCCGGACGGGTGCGCCGTCGAGCTGTACTCCCGTCTCTCCGCCCGCACCGAGCCCGAGGTGATCGCGGCAGCCGTGCCCGCGGGCGCCTCGGTGCTGGAACTGGGCTGCGGAGCGGGCCGGGTGACCCATCCGCTGCTGGAGCGCGGCTTCGCCGTGACGGCCGTGGACGAGTCCGCGGAGATGCTGGAGCGCATACGTGGTGCCCGTACGGTACAGAGCCCGATCGAGTCGCTGGAGCTGGACGAGACCTTCGATGTGGTGATGCTCGCGTCGTATCTGGTGCACGTGGGCGAGCACCGCGTCCGGGACGGTCTGCTGCGCACCTGCCGCAGACATGTCGCCGACGACGGCTGCGTACTGATCCAGCGCGAGGGGCTCGACTGGCACACCATGGTCCCTCGGGAGCGGGTGGATCCGGCCGGTTGCACCGTACGGATCGTGTCCTCCGACCCCGTCGGGGACGGAGTGAACTCCGTACACGCCGAGTATGTCTTCCCGGACGTCCGCTGGACGCAGACGTTCCGGTCGCGTCCGCTGACGAAGGAGGCCTTCGAGGGGTATCTCGACGCGGCGGGACTGGTGGTCGACAGCTATCTGACGGACGACGGGACATGGGTCAGGGCCGTGCCCAAACAGCCCCTCGACCAGCCCGGTCAGTGGACGATCGTGTAGCTGTGCCAGGGGCCGGAGCCGGGGGCGATCACGTCGGAGAGTGTGGTGGCGATGTACGTCGTGTGGTCACCGGTGCAGTTCGCCGACCGGTACATCATGAGATCGACGAGCGTGCGGTTCGTGAGCTCGACCGCTCCGGGGGATGTCAGCCGGTGGCAGCCCCTGACCAGGGGGTTGGACACCTGGACCTCGTGGTGCTGTTCCGTCCTGTAGGCGATGGTGCCCCTCGCGTTCTGGCCGAGGCCGGAGCAGCCCGCGAGGAGGACGGACAGGAACAGTGCCCCGGCGGCGGTGCCGAGGCGGCGCCGGTGATCTGTCACGGACATGGGCGGTCCTGGTCGGCTCGTCGGTGGTCGGCTCGGAGAAGCCCGGTGCTGGTCACACTGCCGGATCCGGCGTCCCACGGCACGAGGTGCGCGGCCGGCCGGGGTAGCGGGGTGCCGGTCACCCGCCGGTGCCGGTGCCGGTCACCCGCCGGAGCCACCGGCCCCGCCGGTCATGACCGGCCGCGCCGCTGGTGTCCGGCTACTGGCCCGTAGAACCCCCGTATCCGCTTCTCGACCGCCGGGTCATACAGGGCATACCGTGGATATGAGTACCTCGCTCCGGCGTCAGGGGGACCCGTCATGGTCCAGGAACTGGTGGTAGCGGTCATAGCGGCGGTATGTGCCCTCGGGCTGTACGGGATGGCCGCCGCGCGGGTCATCAAGCAGTACGAGCGAGGCGTGGTTCTGCGGCTCGGCCAGCTCCGCGAGGGTGTGCGAGGGCCCGGATTCACGATGATCGTCCCCTTTGTGGACAGGCTGCACAAAGTCAATATGCAGATCGTGACGATGCCCGTGCCCGCACAGGACGGCATCACACGGGACAACGTCACCGTCCGCGTGGACGCGGTGATCTACTTCAAGGTCGTGGACGCGGCCGACGCGGTGATCCGGGTCGAGGACTACCGGTTCGCGGTCTCACAGATGGCGCAGACATCGCTGCGGTCGATCATCGGAAAGAGCGATCTGGACGATCTGCTGTCCAATCGCGAGAGGCTGAACCAGGGTCTGGAACTGATGATCGACAGCCCGGCGATCGGCTGGGGCGTACAGATCGACCGGGTCGAGATCAAGGATGTGTCCCTGCCGGAGACGATGAAGCGGTCGATGGCGCGCCAGGCGGAGGCGGACCGTGAGCGCCGCGCGCGGGTGATCAACGCGGACGCGGAGCTCCAGGCGTCGAAGAAGCTCGCGGAAGCGGCCGAGCAGATGTCCGAACAGCCCGCCGCGCTCCAGCTGCGGCTGCTCCAGACCGTGGTGGCGGTCGCCGCCGAGAAGAACTCGACACTTGTGCTGCCCTTCCCGGTCGAGCTGCTGCGTTTTCTTGAGCGGGCCACGCCGGCCGAGACGGCGCAGGCCGTGAGGGCCGTCTCGGGTGCCCCGGTGCCGTCCGCGGTTCCGTCCGCTTCGGGAGGAGCGCGGACGGAACCGCGGACTTCGTCCGAGGCCGCGGGGCGCTCCGAGGTCTCCGAGGCGCCTGAGGTATCTGGGGTGTCCGAGGTATCTGGGGTGTCCGAGGCGCCGGCCCCGACGACGCCGGTCGGCGGGACTTCCGCAGGTGAGGCCGCGAGGGGTGATGCCGTGCTGGATGAGGCGGCGATTGGCGAGGGGCCGCCCGGGACCGCGCCGCGTCAGAAGCCCGTGCCGACCCAGCCGCGTGTCTGATTCTCTACCCTCACTGACCTGCGAAAACGCCGTTCCTGGACCCGTTGTCAGACCCCCCGCCTAGACTCGCGGAGGTAATCGGATCTTGCGCGGGAAGGAGTCGGCGGCTGTGGCGCGATTCGTTCATTCCTCGGCGGAACCGGTCATGCCTTCCGTGGTGGCCGTTCCTCCGCTGCCCGGATCTTCCGCGCCCCGCACATCCTCCCCGTCCACGACCGTGACCGCCGGGCTCACGCGCTGTGCGGCCGTCTTCCTGCCCGCGGGACTGCCGCGCGAGGGGCGGGTGGCCTTCTGGGCTCCGGAGGGCGCGCTGCCCGTCGCGGCGGAGCACGACGGCCCGGCGGACAGCACGACGGCGGACGGCGCGGAGGACGGCGCGGAGGAGCTGACCGTCGTACGGAGCCATGGGGACGGAGCCGTCCGCGCGAGTTCCGTTCCCGCCGTGCTGCTGTCCGTCGTGGACGCCGTTCCGCTGCTCGTCCGCGCCCGGCGCGACAAGGCGGCACATCCCGCGGCCGCCTGCTGGGGCGCCGCCGCGCTGCACGCGCTCCAGCTCGCCGCGCGCGGCAGACTGCTGCCCGGTCTGACCGCCTCCGACCACGACGCCTGGCGGGCGGGCCCGCTCGACGCCGACGACATCGCCCAGTTGCGGGCCATCGCGGCGGCCATGCCTCCCGAGGCGCACGCCGTGCCGCTTCCGGGGCCGGGTCCGCTGCGACTGCCCGATCCGGAAGCCCTGGTGCGGGCGTTCCTCGACGCCGTGGCCGACTCCCTGCCCCGTACCCCGGCCGCGGCGTACGCGGCGGGAGCGCCGTTCGCGGCCCGAGCGGCCCAGCATCTGCCGGGTGCGCGCACCTGGGCGGCGGAGGCGGCGGCCGGTATGGACGCGGGGGTGCGGGTCTCGCTGCGGCTGGATCTTTCCGCGTTCGACCTGTTCGATCAGGAGGGCGCCGGCGCGGACACCGGGACGGACCCGGGCTCCGGCCCGGACAGGGGCCCGCGCACGGGTTCCGATTCGGATGTCCCCGCCGTCGCCGGGCAGGACGATGTCGTACGCCGGGCGGGGACCGCGCTCGTCCAGGTCCACAGCCTGGCCGACCCGACCCTGGTCATCGACGCGGCCGGGCTCTGGGCGGGCGCCGGCGACGAGAGCTTCGGTCCGCGCGCCAGGATCGACGCGATGCTCGCCCTCCGCCGTGCCGCGCGCGTATGGACCCCTCTCGCCCGGCTGCTGGAGCGCGATGTCCCGGACGCGCTGGCGGTCTCCGAGGACGAGCTGTACGACCTGCTCGGCCCGGGGGCCGCCCGTCTCGCGGCGGCGGGCGTCGCCCTCCACTGGCCCAGGGAGCTGGCCCGTACGCTCACGGCCGCCGCGGTCGTGCGCCCCGCGCCCGGTTCGGCCACGGACGGCACACCGTTCTTCGACAGCGAGGAACTGCTCAAGTTCAACTGGCAGTTGGCGCTCAACGGCGATCCGCTCACCGAGGCGGAGATGGACGCGCTCGCCGAGTCGCACCGCCCGATCGTGCGGCTGCGGGACCAGTGGGTGGTGGTCGACCCCGCGCTCGTCCGCAAGGCGCGCAAACGGGAGCTGGGGCTGCTGGAGCCGGTCGACGCGCTCGCCGTCGCCCTCACCGGTACCGCCGAGGTGGACGGCGAGACGGTGGACGCCGTGCCGACGGGCGCGCTGGCGGCCCTGCGCGACCGGCTCACCGGGGACCATGGCACCGTTCCCCAGCCGCCGGCCCTCGCCGCCACGCTCCGCGACTACCAGCTGCGCGGTCTCGCCTGGCTGGATCTGATGACCTCGCTCGGCCTCGGCGGCTGCCTGGCGGACGACATGGGCCTCGGCAAGACGGTCACCGTCATCGCGCTGCATCTCCACCGGGCCCGTACGGCCCCCACGCTGGTCGTCTGCCCCGCCTCACTCCTCGGCAACTGGCAGCGCGAGATCACCCGCTTCGCGCCCGGGGTGCCCGTGCACCGCTTCCACGGCGCGGGGCGCACCCTGGACGATGTGGCGGCCGGCTTCGTGCTCACCACCTACGGCACGATGCGCGGCAGTGCCGACGCACTGGCCGCGCACACCTGGGGGATGGTCGTCGCCGACGAGGCCCAGCATGTCAAGAACCCCTTCTCGTCCACCGCCAAGGCGCTGCGTACGATCCCGTCGCCCGCCAGGGTCGCGCTGACCGGCACCCCCGTCGAGAACAATCTCTCCGAGCTGTGGGCGCTGCTCGACTGGACCACGCCCGGTCTGCTCGGCCCGCTCAAGGCGTTCCGGTCGCGCCACGCCAGGATCGTCGAGAACGCGGAGAACGCGAAGAGCGCCGGCGTCAAGGACGTGGAGAACGCGGCGGCGGTGGAGCGTCTGTCCCGGCTCGTACGGCCCTTCCTGCTGCGCAGAAAGAAGTCCGACCCCGGCATCGTGCCCGAGCTGCCGCCCAAGACGGAGAGCGATCACCCCGTCGCCCTCACCCGGGAACAGGCCTCGCTCTACGAAGCGGTCGTCCGCGAGACGATGGCGGCCATCGAGGAGGCGGAGGGCATCGCACGCCGGGGTCTCGTGATGAAGCTGCTCACCGCGCTCAAACAGATCTGCAATCACCCCGCGCAGTATCTGAAGGAGGACCCGGCCCGGCTGACCGGCCGCTCCGGCAAGCTCGCTCTTCTCGACGAGCTGCTGGACACGATCCTCACGGAGGACGGCTCGGTGCTGGTCTTCACCCAGTACGTCTCGATGGCGCGGCTGCTCTCCGCCCATCTCGCCTCCCGGGCCGTACCGTCCCAGCTTCTCCACGGCGGTACTCCCGTGGCGGAGCGCGAGCGCATGGTGGACCGGTTCCAGTCCGGCGAGATCCCGGTCTTCATCCTCTCCCTCAAGGCCGCGGGCACGGGGCTCAATCTCACCAGGGCCGGCCATGTCGTCCACTTCGACCGCTGGTGGAACCCGGCCGTGGAGGAGCAGGCGACGGACCGCGCGTACCGTATCGGCCAGACCCAGCCCGTCCAGGTCCACCGGCTCATCGCGGAGGGCACGGTCGAGGACCGGATCGCGGAGATGCTGATGTCCAAGCGGGCGCTGGCCGACGCGGTCCTCGGCTCGGGCGAGTCGGCCCTGACCGAGCTGACCGACCGTGAACTGGCCGATCTGGTGTCGCTGAGGAGGCTGCCATGACGGCACCCCACGCCTCGGACCCTCCGTATGTCCCGGGCACCCGGCCCACCCCGGACGCGTCGGACACCACCGGTGGGACGCGCGCCTCCGCCTCCAGGACCTCACGCGGCGGACGGGCCGGCGGCAAAGGCCGTGCGGCGCGCGCCCCGCGCCATGACGACCTGCGCCGTACGTTCCCGGCCCTGCCGCCCAGGCCCGGGGCCGCGCGCGACTTCGCCGCGACCTGGTGGGGGAACGCCTGGGTGGAGTCGATGGAGGACACCGCGCTCGACGCGGCACGTCTCCAGCGCGGCCGTGCCTACGCCGGCCGGGGCCTCGTCGACGCGATCACCGTCACCCCCGGGCGGGTCACGGCCTATGTCCACGGGACCAGGCCCCGGCCGTACCGTACGGAGATCCGGCTCCGGGTGCTCGACGAGGCCGACTGGGAGGAGCTCCTCGACGCCGCGGCGGCCCGCCCCGACCACATCGCGGCCCTCCTGGACAAGGAGATGCCCCATGCCCTCGCCGCGTCGGCCGACCTCCTGCCGTCGGCGGGCGATCTCACCCCCGACTGCTCCTGCCCGGACGACGGCTATCCGTGCAAGCACGCCGCCGCTCTCTGCTACCAGACCGCGAGGCTCCTCGACCAGGACCCCTTTGTCCTCTTTCTGATGCGCGGCCGTGGGGAGAGCGAGGTCCTCGCCGATCTGACCCGCCGCAACGCCACCCGTTCCGCCGCCGAGCGGACCTCCGCCGCCCCGGCCATGCCCACGGTCCCGGCCGAAACGGCCCTTCGCCCGCGGCCGCTTCCGGTGCTGCCGCCACCGTTCCCCGTGCCCGTGGTGCCCGGCCGGCCGCCGGTCTATCCGCAGGTGCCCGGCGCGCCCGATCCGCTGGCGCTCGATCTCCTCGCCACCGAGGCGGCGGTCCGCGCGCACACGTTCCTCACCACAGGGCTCGACCCGGTCGGCGCCCTCACCCCCTGGCAGGACGCGGTACGTCTGGCCGCCGCCCATCCCGGGTCCGGGCTCACCGCCTCCTCCCGCGCCCTCTACCGCGATCTGGCCGGGGCCCTGGACCGTACCCCCACCGATCTGGCCCGCGCGGTGGCCGCCTGGCACCAGGGCGGCCTCGCGGGACTGGCCGTGCTGGAAGAGCCCTGGGACCCGCCGGCGGGTCCGTTCGACCGGGCCCGGCCCGCTCTCGCCGCCGCCGACTTCCCGCACTTCCGGCCCTGGCGCAACCAGCTCTCCACCCCGTCCCTGCAACTACGCTTCGGCCGCGACGGCCTCTGGTACGGATACGAGTCGGACCGCGACCGCGAGGACTGGTGGCCGCGCGGCACCCCCGACACGGATCCGGTCGGCGCGCTGACCGCCCTGCTCGGCAGGTGACCGGTAGGCTCGGTTGTCCACAACGATCGGCGGCCGAAGGGGGCCCGGTGGAAGCCGAGTTGGTGACACTGGCGATGGCGGGCGCGACGGCGCTCGTCCAGCAGATGACGACGGACGGCTGGACCCGGGCACGAGTCCGGATGGTCGGATTCTTCGCGGGCCGGGGCCAGGCGTCCCCGGAGTCGATCGAAGCCGAGCTGGACACCGCGCGCGCCGAACTGACCGCGGCCGAGCGGGACGGCGACGAGCAGACGGCCGAGGACCTCCGCGTGGAATGGCGCAACCGGCTGCGCCGCACACTGCGCGCCGACCCCGAGGCCGCCGCCGAACTGCGCGCCCTCGTTGCCGAGTTGACCCCGCCGCTCCCGGCCCAGCAGGTCCGGGACGTATACAACACGATCAGCGGGGGCCAGTACGGCATGGTCATCCAGATCGGCTTGAACGGCCAGGTGCACAACGGCGGACAGGGCTGAGGAGATGACCGGCGGGGGAAACACGTTCGGCGGAGACGCCAGCGCGCATTCGGTCGTCCAGGCGAGGCGGATCGACAGCTTCACCCAGCATGTCCACGTCGGCGCCGACGCTCCGCACCAGGCTCCGGCTCCCGCTCCTGAATGTCAGCTTCCGGTGGAGGAGCAGCCGTTCGAGAACCGGGCTCCGGAGCGGGAACGGGTCGGACGGGAACTGGCCGCGCGCGGTCGGTCGGCCCGTCCCGTACGGCCGCTGACGGTCGTGCTCAGCGGGGTGAGCGGTATCGGCAAGACCGCGCTGGCCGTCCGGCTCGCCCATGAGCTCGAAGAGCACGGCCTGCTCTCCTTCTACGTCGATCTGGACGAATGGCGCACGGCGGGGGCGATCGACCTCACGGCCGTACTGAGGCATCTGCTCGGCTGGCTGACGCCGGCGGAGAGCCAACTGCCCGAGGAGCGCCGGGCACTGGAGAACAGATACCGGGCCAGGACCCGGGACACGCGTCTGGCGCTCGTCCTGGACAACGTGTGGTCCGCCGACGAGATCACCACCCTGCTGCCGGTGTCGGCCGAGTCGGTGGTCCTGGTCGCGAGCCAGGAGCGGCTGTCCGCACTGGAGTCGCGGGGTGCGCTCGGACTCGCGCTGGAGCCGCTGTCGTTCGAGCACGCCTCGGAGGTGCTCCGGCAGATCGTCGGCGGGCAGGCCTTCGGCGGGCAGGCCGTAGGCGGTGTGAGCCCCGGTGGGTCCTCGCAGGCCCTGGCCGCCGTCGCGCGGCTCTGCGCGGGCTTTCCCATCGCCCTGCACACCGCGGGCAAGCTGCTCCGCGCCCATCCCACCAGGCGGATGGAGCGGATCGTGGACGACCTCACCAAGGACCTCCACGAGAAGGGGCTGCCCGTGGTGGAAGCGGTGTGGAACGCGGCGTACGCCGCACTCGACCCGCCGGCGGCCCGGCTCTACCGGCTGATGCCGCACCACCCCGGTTACGACATCACGCTCGACGCCGCCACGGCCCTGCTCGGGACGGGGCTCGACGACGGGGAGGACGGGTTCGACGGACTGACGAACGCGGGACTGCTGGCGCTCTCACCCCGTGCGGGCCGGAGGCGGCTGCACAGCCTGCTCCGTGCCCACGCCGTCCGCTGCGCCGGCCGGCACGGCGATCCGGCCGAGACCGAGGAGGGGCTGCGCCGGCTGCTCGGGTGGTACCGCAGACAGGCGGAGCGGGCCGACCGCGCGATCGGCGCGGACAGAATGCGTATGGCCGAACCGGTCCCGGAGCTTCCGTACGCTCCCGATGTGCCGTTCGCGAGCGCGGCGGAGGCCGGGGCCTGGCTCGACGCGGAGCGCAGGGCGCTGTACGGACTGGTCCGCATCGCGGGCGACCTGGGCGAGGACACGCACGCCTGGTCCCTCTGCGAGCCGCTGTGGAAGCACTACGAGGACCACGGCAACCACGAGGACGCGATTCGCGCGTTCGAGACCGGCCGGGACTGCGCGCAGCGCGACGGTGCGGCCGAGGCGCTGATCCGGATGCGCTGCCAGCTCGCCCAGGCGCTCTGGAAGGCCGGCCGCGCGGAGGACGCGGATACGGAGACACGGCAGGCGGTGCTCTCGGCCGAGTCGGTCGTGCCGGGGGAGAAACCGCACGCCTCGGCTCTGGAGTTCCGGGGCAAGTATCTGGCGTGGCGCGGAGAGCCGGAGCGGGCCGTCGTGTACTTCCAGCGCTCGCGCGATATCCATCTCACGATCGGGAACCCCTACGGCGTACTGCTCCAGACCTTCCTGGTCGGCCGTACGCTGCGTGCCGCGGGGCGGCTGACCGAGGCCGAAGCGGAGCTGGAGACCGCGCGCCGGATGGCGGCGGACCAGAACCGGTCGCGGGTGACCGGTCGTGCCGTTGCCGAACTGGCTCGTACCCACCGCGCACTGGGGCGCACGGCACAGGCTGTCGCCGCGTACGAGGAGGCTCTGGCTCATGAGCGGGCACGGGGGTCCGTCCACGACCAGATCGCGCTGCATGACGAACTCGCCGGGGTGACGGAGGAGTCGGGCGATCCGGAGGCGGCCGGGAGGCACCGTGCCCGCGCCCGTGAACTGCGTGTTCGGCTGGGCATGGAGGCGGAGCCCGAAGACTGAAGGCCTGATGGTGACCGAAGGGCCGATGGAAGTGACCGGAGATGACCGAGGGACCGGCGGTCACAGCTCGGCGTGTATGTCGGCCTCCGTTCCGTACGCCACCAGGGCCCGTACCGGGCGGCCGCCCACCACACACTCAAGGGTCGCGGGCAGAGCCGGATCCGGGTTGGTGTCGAGCCAGCCGTGGACGGCGGAGAGTACGGCCGCGGGGTCGGGCCGTATCAGCGGTTCGCTCCGCTCCGTGTCGGCCGTGATGCGCACCGTCAGGAGCGGAGAGCCGTCGCGTCGCAGTACGCAGCGGTCGTGGGCGAGGACGGCCGCGGCCGTCCGGCAGCCGCGGTACTCAGCCAGAACGCGCGCCGTCCAGCCGCCCGCGGTCCACACCGCGTCGGATCCGTACGGTTCCCGGACGGGCGTCGTCATGGCCCGTGCCCGGCGGAGGATGAGCCCGGCGCTCTCCATCTCATGTGAGGTCGAGACGCCGTCCTCGGCGCTGATGTGCCCGCCGTGCGGACCGCTGTTCAGCGGATGGCGGGCCACGGACACCGTGTCGCCGGACACCTCCACGCGCACCGCGAACGCGGTCGGCCGCTCCTGGCCGGTCCCGGGGACCGGCAGGGGGCGGACCGTGACCGGTCCGGGAGGCGGTTCGAGCCCGAGGAGCCGGTAACAGCGCGTGCGCAGCAGCTCCAGCGAGCGCCCCTGCTCGGCGAAGGCCGCGGCGGCGAGGGCGCTGGTGTCACCCGTACGGTGCGTGGCGACGGCGGCGTCGATCTGCGCGTCGAGCGGCCGGTCCGCCGTCAAACGCGGTACGCGCGCCAGGAGCTCGGCCATGGGGCTGGCCGGAAGCAGTTCCGTACCGCCCGCGTAACAGCCGATCAGGGGCCGGTCCAGGGCCGCGGGATAGAGCGCGGTGGATCCATGGTCGGTCAGCACGCAGTCGGCGGCGGTGAGGAGAGTGGCCCACTCCTCGTACGGCCGCGCCAGTCGCAGCCCGGCGGCCAGCGCGGGCGCGAGCCACTGCCGCAGGGCGAATCCGCCCAGCCGGCTGTGAACATTGGGGTGCAGGACGAGGGCCACCTGATACGAGTCGTAGGGCAGCTCGGCGGTCAGCCGCCCCGGCAGCTCCGGCAGACGCTCGGCCAGTGACTCGGGTCCCCAGGTGGAGACGGCGACCACCAGCCTGCGCCCACCCGTGCCCAGCGCGTCCCGGTACCGCTCCCGGCGGGTACGGGACGCCAGCATCCGGTCCAGCGTCGGATCCCCCACGACGGCCGCCCGCCCGGCGACCGCCGCGGACTGCTGGGCGAGCCGCGCCAACTGGCCGGGGTGCGCGAGGGCATGCAGCGAGGCCAGGGGCGTCCCGTCGCGCAGGAGCTGGCGCGGATGCAGTCCGGAAGCGGAGTCGTCCGTGGACGAACGGGGAAGCCGCTTGTTGAACCCGGCGCCGTGCGGCAGCAGCACAAGCGGTCCCGGCAGCTCGTGGAGCGGCCCGTTGGGACTGGCCGCCACCACGAGATCATGCCCACCGCGTACGGCCTGCGCCCAGGGAACGGTCCGCGCGCCCGCGCCGTCGAGCGCGAGAAGGGCGTCCGTACTGAAGTCGGACCCGGGGACGAGGGTGAAGAGCGGCTGGACACGGTGGTCCCCGGCGAAGACGGGAAGGGTGTCGAGGAGACGATTCAGCGCGGTGGCGGACCGTACGGCATACAGCACGGTCCGCTGTCCGCTGTCCGCTGCCCGCTGCCCGCTGCCCGCTGCCCGCTGCCCGCTGCCCGCTTCAGGGTCTTTGATCCTACTTTGCTTGGGGTTTCCGGGTATGCCGTTCTCCCGGATCTGCGCGGGTTGTTCCGGGCGGTGTGACGGCACGGCGAGAGATTACCGGGGTACCGGGGTCCGGCCGGGCGGTGGCCGGGGCGGACGCGCGGTGTCCCCGCGCCTGTCGCGGCAAGGGGATCGCCCCGGGAGGGAACCCTTCGCCGCGACAGGCCTCATCCACGGACCAGCTCCATGGATGGGCGAGATCAAGGCCGTGTGGAGGATCAGGCCGTGTGGAGAGTCAGGCCGTAGCGGCCCAGGATTTCGTTGACCGGCTGGTACCAGGTCTCGCCGCCACTGCTGCAGTTGCCCCAGCCGCCCGAGGTGACGCCCTGGGCCTGGTCGCCGCTGATGAAGGAGCCGCCCGAGTCGCCGCCCTCGGCGCAGACGCTCGTCTTGGTCATCTGGTGGACGGCGCCCTGGCTGTAGTTGACCGTCTCGTTCTTGGCCAGGACATTGCCGCAGCGCCAGTGGGTCGTGGAGCCGGAGCGGCAGATCGAGGCGCCGATGGGGGCCTCGTTGGAGCCGCGGACGAGCTGGTCGGAGACGCTGCCCCAGCCGAGGACCACGGGGACGGTCCACCAGCCGCTGCCGACGTTCACCCACGCGTAGTCGTTGTCGGGGAAGGACGATCCCTGGAAGTTGCCGATGTACGAGCCGTCCCAGCCGCTCACCCCGGCACCGGCCCGGCCGCAGTGGCCGGCCGTGACGAAGCCGCCGTAGACGGAGAAGCCGATGGAACAGCGGACGTTGCCCGTGTAGTACGGGTCACCGCCGACCGTGCCCGCGGCGAAGGTCTGCGGGGCCGTGGCGGTCTCCTCGACCGTGACGGGACCGGCCTGCCGGGCGCGGGCGAGGAAGCCCTGGACATCGTTGTCGTTCTTCTGCGCGGCGACGACGTTCACGACGACCTTGTTGGCCTTGGGGTCGACGTGCCAGCTCGCGACACCGGCCGGCGCGGAGAGCGCGTCGATCTTCGCCTTCGCCGCGTCGAGCTGCTGTGCGCTGTGCTCGACCAGCCGTACGGTCGCGCCGGCCGCCCGTACGGCGTCGGCCTTCCCGGCGGTGGTGACGGCGACGGTCAGCGTGCCGCTGTCCGCGCTGAACCAGGAACCGCCGTACGCCGCTCCCGCCGCGCGCCGCGCCTTTCCGTCGACGGCCGTCGCGGTCTTCTCCGCCGCGAGACGCGCCTCGGCCTGGCCCTTCGTCAGGCCCAGGTCCTTCTGCATCGCGGAGAGCAGACCCGCGGAGGCCGGTGCTTCGGAGGTGGGAGAGGGGGCGGCCGTCGCGGGAACGAGGCCGGCGGTGGCCCAGGCTCCGATGACGAGGAGTGCGGACAGGCCGGTACGTATCACTGTCGTGCGTCTCAAGGGATTGGCCCTTCTGGTTGTTCCAGCTTCGTGGGGGTGGAACGTGGAACAGCGGCCGGCTGAGAGCGCTCTCAGCCCATGCCAGCGGGAGCGTATCCGAGGATCATGGGCAGGTCCATGCCAATGGCCAACCCGGGCCGCCCCCTGCCCGGTTGGGGTTCTGGGCTGTCCGTTCGGGGTGGCGTCCCGGCGGTTCCGGCGTCCGGCGGGTCCTCACTGGCTCCCCGGACGCCCCGGCCTCCTGCCCCGGCTTCTCGCTCCCCGGATGCCCCGCTCTTCCGGTGTCGTTTATTCGTTCGAACGGGGCTGGTCGACCCTGCTAACTTCCCTGACGTGGCAACGAAACTCAATCAGATCATCGCGGTGGAGAAGGGCGTCAAGTCCAAGGCGCACCAGGACCTGACGGCGGCTCATCACGGCCTCCAGAAGCCGGCCCTGCTCGCCGGTATCTCCCGTACGTATCAGCCGAAGGACGAGGAGGGTGAGCAGCTTCCGCCCGAGTCCACCCGTGTCCAGGTCAAGGCCGAGGACGTGCTGCGCGAGACCGCGAAGACCCTGACGCGGCTGTTCGATGTGACCGCCACCAAGGACTGGGCGAACTGCACCGCGCGCGCCGACATCACCGTCGACGGACGGGCGCTGGTGAGCCAGGCGCCGGTGTCGTATCTGCTCTTCCTGGAGAAGCAGCTCACCGACCTCAACACCTTCGTGCGCAAGCTGCCGGTGCTGGACGCCTCGGAGTCCTGGAGCCAGGACCCGTCGACGGACGCGTGGAAGACCGAGGCGGTACGGACCGTCCGTACGAAGAAGGTCCCGCGCAACCATGTGAAGGCCGAGGCGACCGAGAAGCACCCGGCGCAGGTCGAGGTGTACTACGAGGACATACCGGTCGGTTACTGGACCACGGTGAAGTTCAGCGGCGCGCTGCCCGCCCGACGGGTGAACGAACTGCTCGACCGGGTCGAGAAGCTCCAGCAGGCCGTGAAGTTCGCCCGTGAGGAGGCGAACGGCGCGGATGTCACCGATCAGCCGGTAGGCGACGCGGTGTTCGGCTACCTGTTCGGGTAGCCTCATATACTCCCCGGCTGCCCGCTTGTGCGGCCGGGGTGCGCGAGGAGCGCAAGCTGAAACTGAGGCTTGTCGTGACTGCGCGGTTCCAGTGGAGGTTCGAGTCCTCCCCGCGGCACATCCGCACAAGGGTGACGGGCCGCGGTAGCCCAACTGGCAGAGGCAGACCGCGATCAATCTCAGACTATTGCTCCAGACTCAGCATTGGCCGCCGATCGCCGGATCGATCGGGCCCAGGCCCTGGGACGTCGAAGTGCCGGTTCAAGTCCGGCCCGCGCAGCTCGATGCGCGGTGGTCCAATGGCAGGACGCGGCGACATGACGACTGACCTGGGTCCTCAAGTGTGCCGGCGTGCGACATGGGTGGCATCACAGGGCTCGGGGGCCGGCTACGCCCCCGGGTCCGCTCCTCCTCCCGCTCCTCCGGGCCCCCTGCCCAGCTCCTCCGAGTCCCCGCCCTGCCCTTCCGGGCCTTCGCTCCGCTCTTCCGGCGGCCGCCGTCATTGGCGGTACCCGCTCAGAAAGCGGCCGATACGGCTGATCGCCGCGTCGAGGTCGTCCGCGTACGGCAGGGTCAGAATCCTGAAGTGGTCCGTGCGCGGCCAGTTGAAGCCCGTCCCCTGGACGACCTGGATCTTCTCGCGGAGCAGCAGGTCCAGTACGAATCGCTCGTCGTCGTGGATCTTGTGCACCTTCGGGTCGAGCCGGGGGAAGGCGTACAGCGCGCCCTTCGGCTTGACGCAGGAGACCCCCGGAATCTCGTTCAGCTTCTCCCAGGCGCGGTTGCGCTGCTCATGGAGCCGGCCGCCCGGAGCCGTCAGCTCCCGGATCGACTGCCGGCCGCCGAGCGCCGCCTGAATGGCGTACTGCGCGGGCGCGTTGGGGCACAGGCGCATCGACGCGAGCATCGTGAGCCCCTCCAGATAGCTGCGCGCGTGCTGCTTGGGTCCGCTGACCACGAGCCAGCCGGAACGGAAACCCGCCACCCGGTAGGTCTTCGAGAGCCCGCTGAAGGTGAGGACGACCAGATCGGGAGCGAGGGCCGCGGCGGTGTGGTGGACCGCGTCGTCATAGACGATCTGATCGTAGATCTCATCCGCGAACACCATCAGCTGATGACGGCGGGCGAGATCGAGCATCCCCTCCACCACCACACGTGGATAGACCGCCCCCGTGGGATTGTTGGGGTTGATGATCACGACGGCCCTGGTGCGGTCGGTGATCTTCGCGGCCAGATCGTCGAGGTCCGGATACCAGTCCGCGGACTCGTCGCAGAGGTAGTGCACCGGACGGCCGCCGGCGAGGGTCGTGACGGCCGTCCAGAGCGGGAAGTCGGGTGCGGGGATGAGGACTTCGTCACCGTCCTCCAGCAGCGCCTGGACGGCCATCGAGACCAGCTCGGAGACTCCGTTCCCCAGGAAGATGTCGTCGACGGTGACATCCGGCAGGCCCAGCGTCTGATACCGCTGGGCGACGGCGCGGCGCGCGGAGAGGATGCCGCGCGAGTCCGTGTACCCATGTGCCTGGGGGAGCATCCGGATCATGTCCTGGAGGATCTCCTCCGGCGCCTCGAACCCGAAGAGCGCGGGATTGCCGGTGTTGAGGCGCAGGACGCTGTGGCCCGCCTCCTCCAGTGCGTCGGCGTGCTCGATCACCGGGCCGCGGATCTCGTAGCAGACCTCGCTCAGTTTGCTCGACTGCCGGAATTCCATGCGGTGGCCTCCCAGACCTTGTTGCGATACTTGGTTTTACCAAGTGTGAGCTTGGAAAGTCCAACAACATGTCTAGACTGCGCCACATGTCACGTCGCCGAAGTTACGACCAGTACTGCGCCGCCGCCCGTGCCCTCGACGCCGTGGGCGACCGCTGGACCCTGCTGATCGTCCGTGAACTCCTCGCGGGGCCCCGCCGTTACACCGATCTGCACGCCGATCTGCCCGGCGTCAGCACGGATGTGCTCGCGTCCCGGCTCAAGGACATGGAGCGCGACGAACTGGCCACGCGCCGCAGACTGCCGCCGCCGGCCGCCGCGTATGTGTATGAACTCACCGAGCGGGGGCGGGGGCTGCTGCCGGTCCTCACGGCCCTGGCGGAGTGGGGCGCTCCGGTGCTGGCGGAGCGCAGGCCCACCGACGCCGTTCGGGCGCACTGGTTCGCGGTGCCGCTGCTGCCGGTGCTGGACGGTCTGCCGGGGCCCGGTGGCGCGGACGGGTACGGACATGAGGGCGTGGTGGAAGTCCGGCTGGACGAAGGGGCGTTCCATGTGCGGCTCGGCGCGGGCGATCCGGTGTACGGCGACGGCCCCGCGGAGAGCCCCGACGCCCGTCTCGTCCTCGACGCCGACACCTGCCGCGCGTTGAGCGGAGGCGAGCTGACGGTCGGGGACGGAGTGCGGGAGGGGCGTATCGAGGTGTCGGGGGAGGGGGTGCTGGCCACGGTGCTGCGTGGGGAGTGGCGAGGAATGGAGTGACGAGGAGTAAGGAATACCCGAAACATCAAACACCGCATATATCAATTTTGATGAGTTATTAACATCTTTCTCAATGTATTGAGAGAAAATGGAGTTCGATGACCATATCTGTCACCCGGTGTCATACTTGATGGTGTCCGTGTCCCCTGGCGGTTCGAGGGTGAGATGAGTGGCCATGATTCGGCCGGACGCCGAGCGCGAGGAAGAGTCCGTCCGATCGAATGTCTTCGTGGACGAGACGTCCACCGCGAGGGTCGCTGTCGACGCCCGGGGCATGGTGACGCAGTGGAATGAGGGAGCCCGCAGACTGCTGGGGTACGCGTCCGCGGAGGTCGTGGGACGTCCCGTGGCCGGGCTGTTCGCCGGCGCGGAGACCGCCGAATCGGCCGCCAGGGCGGCGGAGGAGGCGCGGCGGAGCCCGGAGACGCTGGGCAGATGGAGCGGTACGGTCACGCTGCTGCACCGGGACGGCGGGCAGGTGGATGTGCCGCTGCTGGCGCACCTCCGCTCCTCGCACTCCGACGAAGGCCGGACCGACGAAGGCCGGACCGACGAAAGCCGGACCGACGAGAGCCGAACCGACGACGTCGAGTGGCTCCTCGTCTCCCCTCTTTCCCGTCCCGAGCCGTGCGCCCAGGACGGGGAACTGATCGAGGAGTACTTCGTCCAGTCCCCGTGCAAAATGGCGGTCTACGACACCCATCTGCGGTTGCGGTGCGCGAACGGCGACATGGAGCGTCTGCTGGGCCTGGTGGAGAGCGACATGCGCGGGCTGCGGCTGCCGGAGATCGTGCCCAGCCTGGAGGCCGAGAACACCGAGTGTTATATGCGGCTGGCGCTGGAGACCGGCGTACCGCGGCAGCTCGCGTTCTCCCTGCGCATGGCCGGCCATGAGCACGAACTCGCCTGGTCGCTCTCCATCTCGCCCCTGCGGGACCGCGAGGATGACGTGCGAGGTGTGATGGTGGCGATACACGACGTGACAGAGCAGTACACGGCCCGCCAGCGCCTGCTTCTGGTCAACGAGGCCAGCGTTCATATCGGCAGCACCCTCGACATCGGGCGCACGGCGCGGGAGCTCGCCGATGTGGCCGTCCCTGTCCTGGCCGATTTCGTGACCGTCGATCTGATTCCCACGGTCAGCGACGGCGGCGAGCCGCCGGCCGGACCGTTGAACGGCCGGGTCACACTGCGCCGGGCCGCGTGCAGTTCGATCTTCGAGGGTGTCCCCGAGTCCGTGGTCCCGGTGGGGGAGACGGATGTCTACTCCGACTACTCGCCCGCCGCCGAGAGCCTGCTCACCGCGCGTGGGGTCGTGAGCGAGATGACGGGGCCCGCCACCAACCCCTGGGAGATCCAGGCACCCGAGCGGGCCGCCAAGGCGCGCGAGTTCGGCTTCCACTCGATGATGTCCGTACCCCTGCGCGCCCGCGGGACCACCCTCGGCGTGGCGACCTTCACCCGGCACCGGCGCCCCGAGTCCTTCGAGCAGGAGGATCTGCTCCTCGCCGAGGAGATCACGGCCAGGGCCGCCGTCTGTATCGACAACGCCCGCCGCTTCACCCACGAACGCGAAACGGCACTGACCCTCCAGCGCAGTCTGCTGCCCAGGAAGCTGCCCGAGAACGCGGCGGCCGAGGTCGCCTTCCGCTATCTCCCCGCCGACACCAGGGCCGGGGTGGGAGGCGACTGGTTCGATGTGATCCCGCTGTCCAGCTCACGGGTCGCCCTGGTCGTGGGCGATGTCGTCGGCCACGGCCTCCAGGCGTCGGCCACGATGGGCCGGCTGCGGACGGCGGTGCGCACGCTGGCCGATGTCGATCTGCCTCCCGACGAACTGCTCACCCATCTCGACGACCTCGTCAACCATCTCGCCGCCGAAGCGGCGAGCGGCCAGGGTGTGGCCACCACGGCCGAGTCCTCCGGGGACGTCGGTGCCACCTGTCTGTACGCGGTCTACGACCCGGTCTCCCGGCACTGCTCGCTGGCCCGTGCCGGACACCCCCAGCCCGCAGTGGTCAGTCCCGACGGAGCCGTCGAATACCTCGACCTGCCGGCGGGCCCGCCGCTCGGGCTGGGCAATCTGCCCTTCGAGAGCGTCGAGGTGGACCTGGCGGAGGGCAGCATCCTCGCCCTCTACACCAACGGTCTGATCGAGAGCCGTGAGCGCGGTATCGACGACACGCTGGACGCGCTGCGCGAGGCGCTGTCCCAGCCCACCGCGCCTCTGGAGGAGATCTGCGACGGTGTGCTCAAGGCGCTGCTCCCGCCCCACCCCGCCGACGATGTCGCGCTGCTCCTCGCCCGTACGCACGCGCTCGACGCGAATCAGGTGGTCACCTGGGAGCTGACCACCGACCCCACCGTGGTGAGCCGGGCACGGAGCGAGGTCTCCGCCCAACTCGCCGAGTGGGGGCTCGACGAGGCCGTCTTCACCACGGAACTGGTGGTCAGCGAACTCGTCACCAACGCCATCCGGTACGCCGAGGCGCCCATCCAGCTCCGGCTGATCCATGACCGCAGCCTGATCTGCGAGGTCTCCGACGGCAGCAACACGGCGCCCCATCTGCGCCGGGCCCGCGTCTTCGACGAGGGAGGCCGCGGGCTGCTGCTGGTGGCCCAGCTCACCCAGAGCTGGGGTACCCGCCAGGGCGTCGGCGGCAAGACCATCTGGGCCGAGCAGAGCCTTCCGGTCATGGCTCTGTGACCTGCCTGTGAGGCGGTCTCCGAGCCGCCTTTCGCGTGCCTGAACGCCTGAACGATGATGAACGGGTGCGACTCGAAGCGATCACCTGGGACCGGCTGACCGAGGCCCTCGCCGAACGGATCCTGGAGACGGACCCGGCGGACGGCGGGCCCTGGTCGCGGGTGGCTCTCGACGGAGCGCCCGCCGCCGGGACCGCCGGGCCGGCCGAGGCGCTCGCCGAGGCGCTGCGGGTACGCGGCAGGTCGGTGCTGGTCGTCGGAACCGCCGGCTTTCTGCGCCCCGCCTCGCTGCGGTACGAGTACGGGCGCGAGGACCCCGACACGTACTACAGCGGCTGGTTCGACACCGGCGCCCTCTGGCGCGAGGTGTTCGGCCCCCTGGAACCGGGTGGCAGCGGGCGGGTCCTGCCCGATCTCTGGGACCCGGCCACCGACCGGGCGACCCGCAGCCCGCACCGTGAACTGGCGCCCGGCGGTGTGCTGGTGCTGCACGGGCCGCTGCTGCTGGGGCACTGGTTCCCGTTCGACCTCACGGCGCATCTGCGGCTGTCACCGGCCGCGCTCCGGCGCCGTACCGACGCGGGTGAACTCTGGACGCTGCCCGCCTTCGCCCGGTACGAGGACGAGGTGGACCCGGCCGCCGTCGCCGATGTGGTCGTACGGGCCGACGATCCCCGGCATCCGGCCTGGGGCGGGCTGGGCTGACGGGCGGCCGACGGGCGGCCCACGGCGGTGCGCCGTGCACCGGTGGCTACGGCGCGTCCGGTGGCTACGGCGCGTCCGGTGGCCACGGCGCGTCCGGGGGGCGTCCGCCCACCACCGCCACTGCGCGTGCCCCCGCCCGGCAGCCCGCCACGGCCGCCCGCACGGGGCTCGCGCCCGTCAGCCGCGCCGCCAGGAACGCGCCGGTGAACGCGTCGCCCGCCCCCGTCGAGTCCACGGCGCGGGCCGGGACGGGCGGTACGCGGGCACTGACGGCGCCCGCCTCCGCCACCAGGGCGCCGTCCCCGCCCAGGGTGACCACCGCCAGCGGCACCCGTCGGCTCAGCTCGGCCGCGGCGTCCGCCGGATCCGTCAGACCGGTCAGGAGCCTGGCCTCGTCGGCATTGGGCAGCAGCGTCTCCGCGCCCTCGACCGCTGCCAGAAAACGGTCCGCGCCCAGCTCCTCGATGAAGCCGGCCGAGGCGGGATCCACGCTCACCGGAATCCCGCGCTCCAGCGCCGAGCCCAGCGCGACGGCGGCGAGCCGCCGGCTCACCTCGGTGAAGAAGAGATAGCCGGAGAGATGCAGCCGCCCCACCCCGTCGAGGAGGGACGGCGACCAGTCGTCGGGGGACAGCCGCAGTGTCGCTCCGCCGTCGGTGAGCAGTGTGCGCTCGGCGGAGGCGTCGACCAGGCATATCACCGTGGCGGTCGGCACCTTGTCGTCGATGACGAGACGTGTCCGTACCCCCGCCCGCCGCAGCCGCTCCGCGTGCCAGTCATGGGCGTCCGCGCCCACCCGCGCCAGCAGCCGTACATCCGCGCACCCGCTGTGGACGGCCCAGCAGGCCGCGTTGGCCCCGGCGCCGCCGGGCAGCGTACGGATCTCGGCGGCCGTGTCCGTACCGTGCGCGAGAGATGCGCGGTACCGCGCCACCACATCGGTCACCACGTCCCCGACCACCAGCAGGGCGCCGCCGCCGAGCGTGCCGTGCCCGAGCGCGCCGCCGTCGTACACCTCGTCGTCGTACGTTCCGCCGCCGCGTGCCTCGTCCCCGCGTGCCTCGTCCCCGCGGGTCACCGTGCCGTGGCGATCCGGGCCGCGAGCCGTACATTGCCGCGTACCGCCGCCAGATTGGCCTCCAGCGAGGCACCCTCGGTCCGCCGCATGAGATGGTCCAGCAGGAACGGGGTGACGGCCTGGCCGCCGATCCCGCGCTCATGACATTCGGTGAGGGCCTCCGCGAGCACCCGGTCGTGCAGTGCCGGATCGAGCTGCCGCGCCTCCGGTACGGGGTTGGCGACGATCAGCGCCGACTCGGGGCCGCCCAGCGCGTCCTGGGCGGCCATCACGGCCGCGACCTCCTCGGGCGAGTGGACCGTCCAGTCGACCGGTTCGCCGGAAGAGGCCAGATAGAAACCGGGGAAACGTTCCGTCCCGTATCCCAGGATGCTCACGCCCAGTGTCTCCAGGCGCTGGAGCGTCGCCGGGACGTCCAGGATCGATTTGACCCCCGCGCAGACGACCGTGATCCGGGTCCTGGCCAGCAGCGCCAGATCGGCCGACTCGTCCTGGGTCTCGGTCCAGCCGCGGTGGACCCCGCCCAGACCACCCGTCGCGAAGACCCGGATCCCGGCCCTGGCGGCCAGAAACGCGGCGGCGGACACGGTGGTCGCACCGCTCGCGCCCGCCGCGATCGCGGGTGCCAGATCGCGCCGGCCCAGCTTCCGTACGGACTCGTCCTGGGCGATCCGGTCCAACTCGTCCTTGACCAGGCCCACATGGGGCCGGCCGTCCAGCACGGCGACGGTCGCGGGCACGGCGCCCCCGGCCCGCACCAGCTCCTCCAGCTCCTCCGCGACCGCCAGATTGCGGGGGCGCGGCAGTCCGTGCGCGATGATCGTCGACTCCAGGGCGACCACGGGACGGCCCGCGGCGAGCGCCTCCCGCACCTCGGGAGAGTGCTGCAAAGTGATGTCTGGCATGTCCCCATCCATGGCACGTCCGGGGCCCGCGCAAACGTCGGCCACCGGCTCCGTGCGGACACCGCCCCCGGATCGCCGGGCCGGGCGCGCGATCACCGGCCGGCGGGACAGCCGGCCGGCGATTCACGTCCGGATCTTGTGCCCGGGTCTCGTGCCCGGATCCCGGATCAGACCCGTCGTGCGACCTCAGGCGGCCTTCACTCCATTCAGCGCGCCATGCGGATTCAGCACATACTTGCGGCTCGCTCCGTGGTCGAACTCCGCGTATCCGCGCGGTGCGTCGTTCAGCGAGATCACCGTGGCGTTGACCGCCTTCGCGATATGCACCTTGTCGTGCAGGATCGCCTCCGCGAGGCCCCGGTGGTACTTCATCACCGGGCACTGGCCGGTGGTGAACTCATGGCTCTTCGCCCAGCCCAGCCCCAGCCGTACCTTCAGCGTGCCGGACTTGGCGTCCTTGTCGACACCGCGCGGGTCCTCGGTGACATACAGCCCCGGGATACCCAGCTTGCCGCCCGCCCTGACCACGTTCATCAGGGAGTTGAGGACGGTCGCCGGTGCCTCGTCGGTGTCCTTGCCGTAGGCGCGCGCCTCGAAGCCGACCGCGTCGACCGCCGCGTCCACCTCGGGCACACCCAGGATCTGGGCTATGTGGTCCTCCAGCGAACCCAGCGTCAGATCGACGGTCTCACAGCCGAAACTGCGGGCCTGGTCCAGCCGTTGGGTGTTGAGGTCGCCGACGATGACGACCGACGCGCCGAGGAGCTGCGCCGAAGCCGCGGCCGCCAGGCCGACAGGTCCCGCGCCCGCGATGTACACCGTGGAGCCGACCTCCGTGCCGGCGGTCACGGCGCCGTGGAAGCCGGTCGGGAAGATGTCCGAGAGCATCGTCAGATCGAGGAGCTTCTCGCGTGCCGCGTCCCGGTCGGGGAACTTGAGCAGATTGAAGTCCGCGTACGGCACCATGACGTACTCCGCCTGGCCACCGACCCAGCCGCCCATGTCGACATAGCCGTATGCCGCGCCGGGTCGGGCCGGATTGACGTTCAGACAGATTCCGGTCTTGCGCTCCTTGCAGTTCCGGCAGCGCCCGCAGGCGATGTTGAAGGGCACCGAGACGATGTCGCCGTTGTCGATGAACTCGACGTCGGGCCCCTTCTCGATGACCTCGCCGGTGATCTCGTGACCGAGGACCAGGCCTTCGGGGGCCGTCGTACGGCCTCGTACCATGTGCTGGTCGCTGCCGCATATATTGGTGGCGAGGACCTTGAGGATGACCCCGTGCCGGCACTTGCGGCCGATATTGGCCGGGGCCACTCCCGGCCCGTCGCGAAGTTCCAGCCCTGGGTACTCGGTCTCCCTGACCTCCACCTCACCCGGCTTGATGTATGCGACCGCCCTGTTTCCTCCGCTCATGCTGACTCGCCGTCCCTTCGGTTCTGCCTGTCCAGCGGATGACTCGGCATGTGCGCGGGTCATGGAGTCCGCTACCGCTCGGGCGGTCCGGCCACGGGGGGTGCGGACACGGGAATCCGCCCGGTCGGCGGGGCCGGACGTACAAGCGCCTCGCACGGTATCCGCCGGGCTGTACGCGCGGTGGTGCTCCACAAATCAGCCTAAGCCCGGCAAGGAAAGCGGACAAGTGACGGTAAAACCGTGCAATATTCGCACCCTCGTCCGGGCTTGCGGCAGCGTGCTTCCGGGGGGCGGGGGGGCGGGGGTTCAGAAAAGCGGCGCCGGGAGCACACCCTCCAGGGCCAGCAGCCGCCGCTTGGTCTCCAGCCCGCCGCCGAAACCGCCGAGCCCGCCGTCGCTCTCCACCACCCGGTGACACGGCACCACCACCGGCAGGGGATTGGAGCCCATCGCCGCGCCGACCGCCTGGGCGGCGCCGGGCTGGCCCACCCGGCGTGCCAGCTCGCCGTACCCCACCACCGCGCCGTACGGCACACCCGTCGCCAGCTCGCGCAGCACCTGCCGGTTGAAACCTCCGGAGAGCGACCAGTCCAGCGGCAGTCCGAACTCCCGCAGCCCGCCCGCGAAATACGCCGACAGCTCACGTATCGGCCCGGCCAGCAGGCCCGACGCCGATTCGACCGGCTCGGCCCCGAGCCGCTCCCTGAGCTGCCGCAGCGCCCTCTCCCGCACCGGCCCGTCGGCGTGGAAGACCACGCTCACCAGGCCCTGGCCCGTCGCGGCCAGCAGCAGCGGCCCGATGTCGCTGCCCACGACGGTCCACTCCAGCGGGGACTGTCCGTAAGTGTTCATGCGGACCACCGTAAGGGCCACCACTGACAACAGGTCCCGGCCCGCCGGCCCGCCCCGGCCGGTGCGGCCCGGACGGAGAGCCCCGGACGGAGAGCCCCGGACGGCCCGGCGGGTCTCAGCCCACCGCGTCCCGCACCACGTCCGGGTTGTTGGTGATGATCCCGTCCGCACCGAGATCCCTGACGCGCACCGCGCCCGCCGCGTCGTTGACCGTCCAGGTACTGACCGTGAGCGGCTTGCCGTGCGGGCCCTTCAGCCGGTGCACGGCGGCCACATAGCCGGCGGTCAGCGAGGTGTACGACGGATTGATCTGGTCCGTGAACGCGGCGTACGCGGGCAGCTCGGCCGTCGCCGGTGTCCCGAGGAAGCCCGTCGTGATCTCGGGGCGCCGCTGGTGCACCGCACGGACGCTGTCCGCGCTGAAGCTCTGGATGACCAGCTTCTCCTCGACATGGGCACGGTCCAGCCAGCCCTCCTGGCGGAGCACCCGCAGGATGTCCTTCTCGATGCCCGGGTACAGCTCGGAGGCCTTGATCTCCAGGAGCAGCTTCTGGCGGTTGGCGTCGACGGTGTTCAGGAACTGCTTCAGCGTCGGTACGCGCTCACCCGCCCACCGCGCGCCGAACCAGCTTCCGGCGTCCAGCCGCGCGATCTCGGCGGCGGTGAAGTCCTTGACCTTCCACGGCGCCCGGTCGGGGAAGACCCGCTCCACGTCCGTGGTCCGCAGCAGAGTGTCGTCGTGGATCACGACCAGGGCGCCGTCCCTGGTGCGCTGTACGTCGTTCTCCACCCAGTCGACGCCCAGTTCGGCGGCCCGCTCGACGGCCGCCAGGGTGTTCTCCGGCGCGTACGCCGAGGCGCCGCGGTGCGCGATCACGAGCGGGCCGCCGGCCCTGGGCGCGTCGGCGGTGGTGACGGCGGCGCCCGTGGCGGTCGCGGTCGCGGTGGCGGCAGCGGCGCTCGCGGGGGCGGGGACGGGAACGTCGCCCGGACCGGTGGAGGCCGTGGCGGCGCCCGGCAGCATGAGCGCGGTGACCCCCAGCAGCGCGCTGGCCGTTGTCGTCGACGTGCGCGTTGCCGCCGATGTGCGCGCGTACACCTGGACTCCTCGTGTCGCGGGATGACGGTCGGCCCCGAGGGTGGCAGCCTCCGGCCAACGGAGGACGGGCGAAGGTTGGCCACCACATGAAGCCACACCCCGAGACAGGCATACCGGACCGCGGGGCCGTGCCGCTCCGTGTCGCCGCATGTCGGCTTCATATCGGCTTCATATCGACAAATCGGCCGGTGCCTGTTTGATTACCGCGCCCGCCGTCCTACTCTCGCCCCGAACCAGCGCTTCCGTACATGGAGCCGAGGGGCGAAGGGCACACCGTATGCAGGGCACCGTCGAAGGATTCAGCTATGGCCTCGTCACCCCCGTGGCGGCCTTTCTCATGGCCTGTCTCGGGGCGGCACTCGGCCTGCGCTGCACCGCGAGATCCCTGCGCGCCCGGCGCCCCTGGAAACCCGGCGGGCTGGCGCTGGGGGCGGCCTCGATCGGCTCCGGCGTCTGGACGATGCACTTCATCGGCATGATGGGCTTCGCCGTCACCGAGGTGCCCGTCGGCTACGACCGGCTCACGACGTTCGCCAGCCTTGCCGTCGGGATCGTCATGACAGGGATCGGGATCTTCATAGTGGGTTATCGCGGCTCGACCCCGATGGCCCTGGTCACCGGCGGTACGGTCACCGGTCTCGGCATCGCCACCATGCACTACCTCGGCATGGCCGGCGTACGGCTGCACGGACAGGTCGCCTACGACACCGGGACGGTCGCGCTCTCCGTCCTGATCGCCGTCGCCGCGTCCGTGGCCGGGCTCTGGGTGACCGCCACGCACCGTGGTTTTTCGGCCAGTCTGGCGGCCAGTCTGGTGCTGGGCGTCGCGTCGACCGGAATGCACTTCACCGCGATGGCCGGGGTCGAGGTCCATCTCGACGGGACCACCGCCGTCCCGGGCGGCGCTCCGGCCACCGAGCTGCTCGTGCCGATGCTGATCGGCCCCGCGGCCTTCCTGCTGCTGGCGGGCGTGGCGCTGGTCTTCGACCCGCTGCTGGTGACGGGTGGCCGGGACCGGGACGCGGACCGGGAGCGGAACCGGGACCGGGACCCGGACGCGGACCGGAGCCGGCGCTGGGGCCGCCTCCGGTCCGGCCGGACCGCCCGGACGGCCCGGCCCCCGGGCTCCGTACGCGGGCTGTGCGGGTCCCGGGGGCTGGGCGGGGTGCCATCGCAGCGGACCCGGCCGCGCGCGGACCGGGACAGCCGTGAGGCGGCCGACCGTACGGCCGCCAGAGCGCCGCGCAGCGGCCCGCAGGACCTGCACGACTGGTGAGCGGGCGGTGATCCGGTGTCGTCCGGCGCCCGGCTGTCAGTGGGTGGTCGTACGGTGGTTCCATGCGGCCCGTTTCCAGCATCGAACGTACGGTGGCGCCCTTCGAGGTCGTCAGTCCCTACCAGCCCAGCGGCGATCAGCCGACGGCCATCACCGATCTTGAGCGGCGTGTCCGCGCCGGTGAGAAGGATGTCGTCCTGCTCGGCGCCACCGGCACGGGAAAGTCGGCGACGACCGCCTGGATGATCGAGAGGCTTCAGCGCCCCACCCTGGTGATGGCGCCGAACAAGACGCTCGCGGCCCAGCTCGCCAACGAGTTCCGCGAGCTGCTGCCCAACAACGCCGTCGAGTACTTCGTCTCGTACTACGACTACTACCAGCCCGAGGCGTATGTCCCGCAGTCGGACACCTACATCGAGAAGGACTCCTCGATCAACGAGGAGGTCGAGCGGCTGCGCCACTCCGCGACGAACTCCCTGCTGACCCGCCGCGATGTGATCGTGGTCGCCTCGGTCTCCTGCATCTACGGCCTCGGTACGCCCCAGGAGTACGTGGACCGGATGGTGCCGCTGAGGGTCGGCGACGAGATCGACCGGGACCAGCTCCTGCGCCGCTTCGTGGACATGCAGTACACGCGCAACGACGTGGCGTTCGCGCGCGGCACCTTCCGCGTCCGGGGCGACACCATCGAGATCTTCCCGGTCTACGAGGAGCTCGCCGTCCGTATCGAGATGTTCGGCGACGAGATCGAGGCGCTCTCCACGCTGCACCCGCTCACCGGCGAGGTCATCACCGACGACCGGGAGCTGTACGTCTTCCCCGCGAGCCACTATGTGGCCGGCCCCGAGCGTATGGAGAAGGCGGTCAACGGCATCGAGCGGGAGCTGGAGGAGCGTCTGGCCACGCTGGACAAGCAGGGCAAGCTCCTGGAGTCGCAGCGGCTGCGGATGCGCACGACGTACGACATCGAGATGATGCGGCAGATCGGTTCCTGCTCCGGGATCGAGAACTACTCGATGCACTTCGACGACCGCGCGCCCGGCACGGCGCCCAACACCCTCCTCGACTACTTCCCCGAGGACTTCCTGCTGGTCATCGACGAGTCGCATGTCACGGTCCCGCAGATCGGCGCGATGTACGAGGGCGACGCGTCCCGTAAGCGGACCCTCGTCGACCACGGGTTCCGGCTGCCGTCCGCGCTCGACAACCGCCCGCTGAAGTGGGAGGAGTTCCAGAAGCGGATCGACCAGACCGTCTATCTCTCCGCCACGCCCGGCACCTACGAGCTGTCCCGTTCCGACGGGTTCGTCGAGCAGATCATCCGTCCCACCGGGCTGATCGACCCGGAGGTCGTCGTCAAGCCCACCGAGGGCCAGATCGACGACCTGGTGCACGAGATCCGCGAGCGGACCGCGAAGGACGAGCGGGTCCTGGTGACCACGCTCACCAAGAAGATGGCCGAGGACCTCACCGACTACTTCCTGGAGCTGGGCATCCAGGTGCGGTACCTGCACAGCGACGTGGACACCCTGCGCCGGGTCGAGCTGCTGCGCGAGCTGCGCTCGGGGGAGTACGACGTCCTCGTCGGCATCAACCTGCTCCGTGAGGGCCTCGACCTCCCCGAGGTCTCGCTGGTGGCGATCCTCGACGCCGACAAGGAGGGCTTCCTGCGCTCCGGCACCTCGCTGATCCAGACCATCGGCCGGGCCGCGCGCAATGTCTCCGGTCAGGTCCATATGTACGCGGACAAGATCACCCCGGCGATGGAGAAGGCCATCGACGAGACCAACCGCCGCCGGGAGAAGCAGATCGCGTACAACACCGAGCGCGGTATCGATCCCCAGCCGCTGCGCAAGAAGATCAACGACATCGTCGCGACCATCGCGCGCGAGGAGGTCGACACGGAGGCGCTGCTCGGCACGGGCTACCGGCAGTCGAAGGACGGCAGGTCGGCCAGGACCGCCGTGCCCACGCTCGGTACGAAGGCCGCCAAGGCGGCCAAGGGCGGTGCCGGCGCGAAGACCGCGGTGCTCTCCGACCGCCCCGCCGCCGAACTGACCGGAATCATCGAGGAGATGACCGACCGTATGCGGGCCGCCGCGGCCGAGCTCCAGTTCGAGGTGGCGGCGCGGCTGCGCGACGAAGTGAGCGAACTGAAGAAGGAATTGCGGCAGATGAGGGAGGCGGGGCTGGCCTGACACCCCGGAACACCTGGTGTGTTGCAAGACCGACACAAAAACGGTCCAAGCCTCCTGCACCGCCCGCGCGACTGCGTAGGGTGCTGCGCAACCGCATACGGACGGTTGCGGGGGAACCATTCGAGAGGGGACAGCGCGTGGTGGACGTATCCAAGGGCAGTGCGCCCGGGGGCCCTGGCGTCAATCTGACCAAGGGACAGGCCATCAGCCTGGAGAAGAAGGGCGGCGGCACGCTGACCGCGGTGCGTATGGGGCTCGGCTGGCAGGCCGCGCCGCGC
Organism: Streptomyces sp. NPDC055025; assembly: GCF_053608565.1. Taxonomy (NCBI): domain Bacteria; kingdom Bacillati; phylum Actinomycetota; class Actinomycetes; order Kitasatosporales; family Streptomycetaceae; genus Streptomyces; species Streptomyces sp. NPDC055025. The sequence goes on along the minus strand of NZ_JBSGVS010000030.1, from coordinate 36,190 downwards.
CGGGGTCTGTTCGGCTCGCGCACCCGTGAGATCGACCTGGACGCGTCGGCGGTGCTCTTCGCCGACAAGCAGCCGGTCGACGTGGTCTTCTTCCGTCATCTCGTCAGCGACGACGGCTCGGTGCGGCACACCGGTGACAATCTGGTCGGCGGCGCGGGACAGGGCGGCGACGACGAGGCGATCCTGGTCGACCTCCAGCGGATCCCGGTCCATATCGACCAGATCGTCTTCACGGTGAACTCGTTCACCGGCCAGACGTTCCAGGAGGTGCAGAACGCCTTCTGCCGCATCGTCGACGAGACCAACGGCCAGGAGCTGGCGCGCTACACACTGGACGGCGGTGGCCAGTACACCGCGCAGATCATGGCGAAGGTGCACCGCGCGGGCGCGGGCTGGCAGATGACGGCCCTGGGCAACCCGGCCAACGGCCGTACGTTCCAGGACCTGATGCCGGCGATCCTGCCGCATCTCTAGTACCCAGGCGAGTACCCAGGCGCATTTTCAGTACCCAGGACAGCTCCAGCACCACGACGCACACATCTGTGCGCATCTGTACGACACGGCGTCTCGCCGGCCCGCGCAGCTCCCGGAAGTCAGGTCGCCGGGAGCTGCGCGGCTGCCGTGGACCCGTCCCGCACCACCCGACCATCCATGGCCGGACTCCTGGCCGCATCCACAGCCGGCCGCATCCACAGCGAACGACGACGCGTAACCGACGAGGGGACAGAGGCGATGACGGCCGAGCTGGTCCGGGGGCAGAACCACCCCTTGCCCCACACCCGCCTGGAGATCCGGGTGACGGCCGCCGCGCCGGTCATGGCCTGCGCCACGCTCGGCGACGCGCAGGGCACGGTGCGCGGCACCGAGTGGATCGCCCACCCCGGCTCGCCCACGCTCCCCGGCATAGAGGTGTCCCGGCAGGCCGCCTCGGGGCTGCGCTTCCATATCGATCTGGAGGCCGTGCCCGAGCAGGCGCATCTGGTGCATGTGCTGCTCGCCCTGCCCGAGGGCGTCGGCGGACCGGACCGGTTCGGCGCCACCGCGGCTCCCTTCGCCGCCGTCACCTCCCCGGACGGTACGGAGGTCGCCAGCTTCACCCTCACCGGTCTGGACTCCGAGTCCGCCGTCGTCGCCCTGGAGCTCTACCGCCGCCAGGGCGCCTGGAAGGTCCGCGCCGTCGGCCAGGGGTACGCGGGAGGGCTCGCCGAGCTGCTCGGCGACCACGGCCTGCCGCAGGCCCGTGCCTTCGTCAGCGGTATCCAGGAGACGGTCGCCCGCCATCTGGCGAGCACGGTGCAGATCCCGCTGCCTGGAGCGCAGGACGGCGTACGGGTCAGGCCCGAGGGCCTGACCTCCTCGGCCACACCCGGTCCGGCCGCGCAGGCGGGACCGGCCGCCCAGGGCGGCTCCACCGTCCCGCAGCCGCTGGCTTCCGCGCCGCAGCCTGCCTCCGACCCGGTGACGCCGTCGGCGGGCCCCGGCGCCCCGCAGGGCGGCACACCCGGCGCGACGCCCTCCGGCGGGGCGGCGGCTTCCGGCGGAGCGGGCGGTTCCGGGGGCGCGGTCAACTACACGCATCCCGGGCGCCGCACCTCCGCGCCTCCCACACCGCCCCCGGTCGCGCCGCCCGCGGAGCCGGGCCGGCCGCCCAGCCCGGTCGCCGGTGACGCCACGGGCTGGTCCCTGGACGAGCGGCTCTACAACCAGGTCTGGGGCATGTTCGAGGATCTGGCCCGCGCGGTCGCCGCGTACCGTAGCGCGATCGACTTCGCCGAGTCCCGGCTCGACCAGGAGCTGGACCGCGTCCTGTCCGACCCCCGTAACCGCATCGGCGGGACGGGTGAGGCGGCGCGGGAGGCGGCCCGCGCCAAGCACGACCAGCTCGCCGCCCAGGCCCGTGAGGCCCTCGACCGCGATCTCGCCCAGCTCGTCGCCGAGTCCGAGGTCGTCGAACCGGCCCTGCCGGCCGCGTACGCCCGCTGGGACAACCCCGTCTGGCACGCGTACCGCGTTCCGATGGAGATCCCGATGGCGCTGCGCCTGGGCGATGTCCATCTCCCCGAGCGCCCGGATCTGCGGATCCCGATGCTGGTGAGGCTGCCGCTGGAGCGCGGGCTGTGGGTCGACAGCGGCCGGTCCGGCTCGGAGGCCGCCCTGATGATGGACGAGGCCCAGCTCCGCGGTCTCGCCCTGGACACCGCAGTCGCCCATGCCGGGCGGCTGCTCGCCGTCTATCCGCCCGGCGAGTTCACGGTCCATGTCATCGACCCGGCCGGGTCCGCGGCCCGCTCGCTGACCCCACTGACCGCGTCCGGCGCCCTGGCGGGACCGCCCGCCGCCGGTGCCGCGGGGGTGGCCGCCGTCCTCGCGAAGCTCACCGAGCGGGTGGACCTGGTGCAGATGGCGGTGCGCGGCGGTGCCGCCGAGTCGCTGCCGCCCGGTCTCGACACCGCCGAGCAGCTGCTGATCGTCAATGACTTCCCGCACGGCTTCGACGACCGCGCGGTGACCCAGCTCCGCTATCTCGCCGACGAGGGTCCCTCGGTCGGGGTGCATCTGCTGATGGTCGCGGACCGCGAGGACGCCGCCGCGTACGGGCCCGTGCTGGATCCGCTCTGGCGCTCCCTGCTCCGGATCACCCCGGTCCCCGACGACCATCTCGCGGATCCGTGGGTCGGCCACGCCTGGACGTACGAGCCCCCCATCGTGCCCCCGGGCAGCCGCGTGCTGTTCCAGGTCCTGGAACAGGTGGCCACCGCCCGTCGCTCCTGGCGCCCCTGAGCGGCGCGCGTCCGCGCACCCCCGCTGAGCAGCACACTTTCATCGGCCTTACCTCTTTCTTTACCTTTCCTTGGTCTTTCCTGTACTGTTCCTTGGAACGGAGGGGAGTACTCCCGCATCGCGACGTACCCGTCAATACGGACCGCCATCGGTCCCGGGGCGCCGGCCCGGGGAGCGGCGGACGCCGCCCGGGTGGAGGAGACCTCCGGCAGCGACGACGCTGATCAGTAGCCGTACGAAGCCGGAGGCGCAGTGGACGTTTCAATGACCCTGTGGGTGCTGACCGTTCTCGGTCTGTCCGCCCTGATCGCCGTGGATTTCCTCATCGGGCGCAAGCCCCATGACGTGTCGATGAAGGAAGCCGGGATCTGGACGGTCGTCTGGGTCGCCCTCGCGGTGCTCTTCGGCCTCGGCCTGATGGTCTTCGGTACGGGCCAGGCGTCCGGCGAGTTCTTCGCGGGCTTCATCACCGAGAAGTCGCTCAGTGTCGACAATCTCTTCGTCTTCGTCCTGATCATGGCGAAGTTCTCGGTGCCGTCACATCTCCAGCAGCGGGTGCTGCTGATCGGTGTGCTGATCGCCCTGGTCCTGCGCGCGGCCTTCATCGCGGCGGGCGCCGCGATCATCGCCAGCTTCTCGTGGGTCTTCTTCATCTTCGGCGCGTTCCTGATCTACACCGCCTGGAAGCTCGTCCAGGAGGCGCGCTCCGACGAGGAGGAAGAGGAGTTCGAGGAGAACCGCCTGCTCAAGTCCATCGAGAAGCGGTTCGGTGTCGCCGACAGGTATCACGGCACCAAGCTCTTCATCAGGAACAACGGCAAGCGGGTCCTGACCCCGCTGATGGTGGTCATGCTCGCCATCGGCACCACCGATGTGCTGTTCGCGCTGGACTCCATCCCCGCGATCTTCGGTCTGACCCAGGACCCGTACATCGTCTTCACCGCCAACGCCTTCGCCCTGATGGGTCTGCGGCAGCTCTACTTCCTCATCGGCGGACTCCTCAAGAAGCTGGTGCACCTCAGCTACGGTCTGTCGGTCATCCTGGGCTTCATCGGGGTGAAGCTGGTGCTGCACGCGCTGCACGAGAGCGGGGTGCATGTCCCCGAGATCTCCATTCCGGTCTCGCTGGCGGTCATCTGCGGTGTTCTGATCGTCACCACGATCACCAGCCTGATCGCCTCCAGGAAGCAGGCGGAGCGCGAGGCGTCGGCCGCGGCGGGCAAGGGCGACGCCGACAGCGCGGACAGCAAGGACAGCATCCAGGCCTGATCCCGACCCGGAGGTCCGGGGGTCCGGACCCCCGGACCCCGGACCTCCGGACCCCCGGGACCCCCGTTCGCTCCCCCCGGAGGCGTCAGTAGGTGACGCTGATACGGCGCGCGGCCCCGTCCACCCGTATCTGACCGCCGTAAGGGATCACCAGCTGCGGATCGGTGTGCCCGAAGTCGACATCGAAGACGGTGACCGTTCCGGGGGCGTACGCCGCGAGCGCGCGCAGTACGGCCTCGCGCTGCTCCCGCGCGTACCGGGCCGCCTCCTCCGGGCTGTTGGGCCGGGTGAACGACCAGGCCTTGGGCCGCGCCATCAGCAGCGCGGGAAAGCGCCGCAGCAGATCGCGCTCGCCCATGCCGCGCAGGATCCGGAACACCTCCTCGGCGGACGGCAGGTCCTCCGAGGTCTCCAGTACCAGCACACATCCGTCGTACACGGAGAGATCGCGCCGGATCTCCCGGTCCGCCATCAGCAGCCAGGAGAGAATCTCCAGATTGCCGCCCCAGCTACGGCCCTCCACCACCCGCCCGGGACCGTGCCAGCTCCAGCCGCCGCCCGGCCGCGTCTCCGGCTCGGCCGCGAAGACCGCGGGGTCCGCCCAGTCGTCGCCCGGGTCCCGGAACCGCTCGGCGGGGCGCAGTTCGTACGGTCCCGAGGTGAACAGCGCGGCCCGCAGGGACTCGGCGGTCAGCGCGTCCATCGCGCCCGGCCGGCCCAGCTCGGTCATCACACTCGCGCCGTGATAGCCGACGATCCCGGTGTTCCACAGATACGCCAGCAGATTGGTGTTGTCGCTGAAACCGAAGAACGGCTTGGGGTGGGCCCGGATCAACTCCCGGTCCAGCAGGGGCAGCACGGTGATCTGGTCGTCCCCGCCGATACTCGCCATCACGGCCTTCACCGTCGGATCCGCGAAGGCGGCGTGGATGTCGTCGGCCCGCTCCCGGGGCGTCGAATCCATCTTCCGGGTCGCCGGATACTCGACGGGCACCAGCCCGAAGTCCTTCGCCAGCCGGCCGAGCCCCAGTTCGTACGGGAGCGGAAGCAGCCCCGGCAGCCCGGAGGACGGCGAGATCACCGCGATCCGGTCACCGGGCAGGGGCTTGGGCGGATATACGGGCGATACGGGGATCGGCATGAACCGATCGTAGGAACGCGGCCCGGCGGGTTCGAGTCATTATTTCGAGCCACCGACCGGCCGGGCGGCACCCCGGAGATCACCAGCCGCGGGCCCGCCAGGCCGCGAGCTGCGGGCGCTCGTCGCCGAGCGTGGAGTCGTTCCCATGGCCCGGATAGATCCAGGTCTCGTCGGGCAGGGCGCCGAAGATCTTGGCTTCGAGCCCGTCCATCAGACTCGTGAACTCCGCCGGCGTCGTGGTGCGCCCGGGGCCGCCGGGGAAGAGGCAGTCGCCGGTGAAGACATGCGGGTGACCGTGCGGGTCGTCGTAGACCAGCGCGATCGAGCCCGGGGTGTGCCCCACCAGACGCAGCGCGGTGAGCCCGATCTCGCCGACGGTGACGGTGTCGCCGTCCTCGACCGGCACATCGGTCGGTACGGGGATGCCCTCGGCGTCGTACCGGCCCGCGTACGTACGGGCACCGGTGGCCGCCACGACCTCGGCGAGCGCCTGCCAGTGGTCGCCGTGCCGGTGCGTGGTGACGACGGACGCGATGCCGTCGTCACCGATCAGGGTCAGCAGGGTCGCGGCGTCATTGGCCGCGTCGATCAGAAGCTGCTCGCCGGTGGCCCGGCAGCGCAGCAGATAGGCGTTGTTCTCCATCGGTCCGACCGCCACCTTGGAGATCATCAGGGCGGGCAGTTCATGCACATCCGCCGGTCCGCCGACCTTCACCGCTCCGCTGTACGTCATAAGGATCAGCCTATAGCGGGGGGAGCACGGGGAGGCGGCCGTCCGGGAACTCAAGCGCCGCTCCGTCGCGACGGCCGGCGAGCCAGCCCACCAGATCGGCGGCCGGACCGGTGACGGGCAGCGGGACGCCCTCCGTACGGCCGGTGCGCCAGGTGCGGCCGTCGGACGCCTTCAGGGTCAGCGGCGGGACCCCGGGGCTGCCGGAGAAGCGCTCGGTGAGGAAGTCGATCTCGCGCGCGGTGAACTCCTCGGACAGATCCTCCAGCTCGCGGTCGATTCCCAGATCGACATGGTGCAGCTCCATCTCGACCAGCCGGCGGAACGGAAGACGCGCCGCCCTGTCCGTGACACCGTTGCGCAGCGCCACGACGCGGGACCAGTCGGCGGGGACGGCCGCGGAATGCTGGAACCGCTCCGCGGTGTTACGTACATCGGCGAGCTGCACATCGAGGGCGCGCGCCGCGTCCCGCTCGATGTCCGCCTCGCGGGAAGCGGCGTCCTCGTACATGGGCCGTCCTTCCAGAACATTGACCAGGGCGTCCGCGTTCCTGGCGAGATGGGCCAGTACATGACCCCTGCTCCAGCCGGGAAGGCGTGACGGCGCGGCGAGAGCCGCGTTGTCCAGTGCGCCGGCCGCGGTGAGGAGCCGCTCGGTCGCTTCGCGTACAGATACCAGGTCCCGCACATGGTCGATCATGGCGCCGACGATAGCCGCGCCACTCGATCGGGTGAAGGCGGTGACGAGCGTCCTTAAATCGAATGCACGTGCTATAGGCTCGGACGAGGCATCCTGGCATGTAGGCACATCGCGAATAGGCACATCCGAGCCCGGCGCTCCGCGCGCGGGGCCATCCACCGCTTGGCAATCAATCGCTCTGGCGACCCCCGTAGTCCGTGAAGGGGGCTCCGCCCCTGTTTCCCCAGAAAGGTGCGGACCGGCGTGGCCGACCGTCTCATCGTCCGTGGCGCGCGCGAGCACAATCTCAAGAACGTGTCGCTCGACCTCCCCCGTGACTCCCTCATCGTCTTCACCGGGCTCTCCGGGTCGGGCAAGTCCTCCCTCGCGTTCGACACGATCTTCGCCGAGGGGCAGCGCCGGTACGTGGAGTCGCTGTCCTCGTACGCCCGGCAGTTCCTCGGTCAGATGGACAAGCCGGACGTCGACTTCATCGAAGGGCTCTCCCCGGCCGTCTCCATCGACCAGAAGTCGACCTCGCGCAACCCGCGCTCGACGGTCGGCACGATCACCGAGGTCTATGACTACCTCCGGCTGCTCTTCGCGAGAATCGGCAAGCCGCACTGTCCCGAGTGCGGTCGGCCGATCTCCCGGCAGTCGCCGCAGGCCATCGTGGACCGGGTGCTGGAGCTCCCCGAAGGCAGCCGTTTTCAGGTCCTCTCGCCGCTCGTGCGGGAGCGCAAGGGCGAGTTCGTCGATCTCTTCGCCGATCTCCAGACCAAGGGGTACAGCCGGGCCCGGGTCGACGGACAGACGATCCAGCTCACTGAGCCGCCCACGCTGAAGAAGCAGGAGAAGCACACCATCGAGGTGGTCGTCGACCGCCTCACGGTGAAGGACAGCGCCAAGCGCCGGCTGACCGACTCGGTCGAGACCGCGCTCGGTCTCTCCGGCGGCATGATCGTGCTCGACTTCGTGGATCTCCCGGAGGACGACCCCGAGCGCGAGCGGATGTACTCGGAGCACCTCTACTGCCCGTACGACGACCTCTCCTTCGAGGAGCTGGAGCCGCGCTCCTTCTCCTTCAACTCACCGTTCGGCGCCTGCCCCGAGTGCACCGGTATCGGTACGCGCATGGAGGTCGACCCGGAGCTGATCGTCCCCGACGAGGAGAAGTCGCTCGACGAGGGCGCCATCCACCCCTGGTCGCACGGCCACACCAGGGAGTACTTCGGCCGGCTGATCGGCGGGCTCGCGCAGGCCCTCGGCTTCCGTACGGACATCCCGTGGGCCGGGCTGCCGCAGCGGGCGAAGAAGGCCCTGCTGTACGGCCACAAGACCCAGGTCGAGGTCCGCTACCGCAACAGGTACGGCCGCGAGCGGGCCTACACCACCCCGGCCTTCGAAGGGGCCGTCTCCTTCGTCAAGCGGCGGCACGGCGAGGCCGAGAGCGACTCCAGCAGGGAGCGCTTCGAGGGCTATATGCGCGAGGTGCCGTGCCCGACCTGTGAGGGCACGCGCCTCAAGCCGATCGTTCTCGCGGTCACGGTCATGGACAAGTCCATCGCCGATGTCTCGGCGCTCTCGATCAGCGACTGCGCGGAGTTCCTCGGCGAGCTCAAGCTGAACGCCCGGGACAAGAAGATCGCCGAGCGGGTGCTCAAGGAGGTCAACGAACGGCTGAGGTTCCTGGTCGACGTCGGCCTGGACTATCTCTCGCTCAATCGCGCGGCGGGCACGCTCTCCGGCGGTGAGGCACAGCGCATCCGGCTGGCGACGCAGATCGGCTCGGGTCTGGTCGGCGTGCTGTACGTGCTGGACGAGCCGTCCATCGGTCTGCACCAGCGGGACAACCACCGGCTGATCGAGACCCTGGTCCGGCTCCGTGACATGGGCAACACACTGATCGTCGTGGAGCACGACGAGGACACCATCAAGGTGGCCGACTGGGTGGTCGACATCGGCCCCGGCGCGGGTGAGCACGGCGGCAAGGTCGTGCACTCCGGGCCGCTGAAGGGACTGCTGACCAACAAGGAGTCGATCACCGGCCAGTATCTGGCGGGCAAGAGGTCCATCCCGACCCCGGACATCCGCAGGCCCGTCGACCCGGAGCGGAGGCTCACCGTGCACGGCGCGCGGGAGAACAATCTGCGGGACATCGATGTGTCGTTCCCGCTGGGAGTGTTCACGGCGGTCACCGGTGTCTCGGGCTCGGGCAAGTCGACACTGGTCAACGACATCCTGTACACGCATCTCGCGCGTGAGCTGAACGGCGCGAAGTCGGTGCCCGGCCGGCACACGCGGGTCGACGGGGACGATCTGGTCGACAAGGTGGTCCATGTCGACCAGTCGCCCATCGGCCGTACGCCCCGGTCCAACCCGGCCACGTACACCGGTGTGTTCGACCATGTCCGCAAGCTCTTCGCGGAGACGATGGAGGCGAAGGTCCGGGGTTATCTTCCCGGGCGCTTCTCCTTCAACGTCAAGGGCGGCCGGTGCGAGAACTGCTCCGGTGACGGCACCATCAAGATCGAGATGAACTTCCTGCCGGACGTCTATGTGCCGTGCGAGGTCTGCCACGGGGCGCGGTACAACCGGGAGACGCTGGAGGTCCACTACAAGGGCAAGTCCATCGCCGAGGTGCTGGACATGCCGATCGAGGAGGCCCTGGACTTCTTCGAGGCCGTCCCGGCGATCGCGCGCCATCTCAGGACGCTCAACGAGGTCGGTCTCGGCTATGTGCGGCTCGGCCAGTCCGCGCCGACCCTCTCGGGCGGCGAGGCACAGCGCGTGAAGCTGTCGAGCGAGCTCCAGAAGCGGTCGACGGGCCGTACGGTCTATGTCCTGGACGAGCCGACGACCGGTCTGCACTTCGAGGACATCAGCAAGCTGATCACGGTGCTGTCCGGGCTGGTCGAGAAGGGCAACTCGGTGATCGTCATCGAGCACAACCTGGACGTCATCAAGACGGCGGACTGGGTGATCGACATGGGTCCGGAGGGCGGCAACGCCGGCGGTCTGGTGATCGCGGAAGGCACCCCGGAGCAGGTGGCGGGCGTCCCGGCCAGCCACACGGGCAAATTCCTCCGGGAGATCCTGGACCCGGAACGAATCAGTGACGCGACGCCCCCGAAGAAGCCGGCGCGCAGGAAGGCGGCGCCGAAGAAGGCGACCGCCTCCCGCTGAGCCTGACGCCGGAGTCCGGGCCCGGCGGCCCGGAGCCCGTGCTCCGGTCCCGTGCTCCGGTCCCGTGCTCCGGCCTCGTGCTCCGGGTCCGGGGCCGGGGTCCAGGTCCCGGGCTCGGGGCCGCCGTGCCCCCGGGCCGCCGTGCCCCTGGGCCCCGTGCGGGGTGCCCCGTGCTCCCCAGGGCCCCGGCAGGGGCGGGCGGGGCCTGTCGGGCCGGGGCGGGCGTGGCCGGAGGGCGGTCGGTATCGTCGGGGGTGGCGTATTCGTAACCCCGACCAGTGGAGACACCATGAACGGCCCGTCCGCGCAGCGTCGCACCGTGTTGAAGGGGGTCGCGTTCGCGGGGGTGGCCGGGATCGGGGTGGCGGGGTGTTCCACCGAGTCCAAGCTCGGGCACGCCGAGGACCCCACACCCACCGCGGCCGTCGAGCTCGGCGCGGCGGACGACATCCCGGTCGGCGGGGCCAAGCTCTTCCGCGAGCAGCGTCTTGTGGTGAGCTGCCCGGCGCGCGGCGAGTACAAGGCGTTCAGCGCCCAGTGCACCCACGCGGGCTGCCTCCTGGAGAAGCTGGAGGGCACGGTGGGTGACTGCCCGTGCCACGGCAGCAAGTTCGACGTCACCACCGGCGAGGCCGTCCACGGCCCGGCGACCGTACCGCTGCCGGAGGTACCGGTCACGGCGCGGGGCGGCAAGCTCATCGCCGGTCCCCAGGCCTGAGGACCGGCCGGGCCGCACACGGCGACGACCGCCCCGAGGCCGTCCGAGGGCCGCCCCCGTACCCCGGAGCGGCCACACTGTCCGTCGCCGACAGTAGGGTGGACGGCATGGCCGACCCCTCCAGCTACCGCCCCAAGCCGGGACAGATCCCCGACTCGCCGGGGGTCTACAAGTTCCGCGACGACCACCGCCGGGTGATCTACGTAGGAAAGGCGAAAAGCCTGCGCCAGCGGCTCGCCAACTACTTCCAGGACCTGGCGAGCCTGCATCCGCGCACCCGTTCCATGGTCACCACGGCCGCCTCCGTCGAGTGGACCGTCGTTTCCACCGAGGTCGAGGCGCTCCAGCTCGAATACTCCTGGATCAAGGAGTTCGACCCCCGTTTCAACGTCAAGTACCGCGACGACAAGAGCTATCCCTCGCTCGCGGTGACGCTCAACGAGAAGTACCCCCGCGTCCAGGTCATGCGGGGCGCCAAGAAGAAGGGCGTGCGCTACTTCGGACCGTACGGACACGCCTGGGCCATCCGCGAGACCGTCGACCTGATGCTCCGTGTGTTCCCCGTACGGACCTGCTCCGCGGGCGTGTTCAAGAACGCCGAGCGGACCGGCCGCCCCTGCCTCCTCGGCTATATCGGCAAGTGCTCGGCGCCCTGCGTCGGCCGGGTCACCGCCGAGGAGCACCGTGAACTGGCCGACGAGTTCTGCGACTTCATGGCCGGCCGCACCGGTACGTACATCCGCCGCCTGGAGCGGCGGATGACGGCCGCGGCCGAGGAGATGGAGTACGAGAGGGCCGCCCGGCTCCGTGACGACATAGGCGCCCTGCGCCGCGCGATGGAGAAGAACGCCGTCGTGCTCGCGGACGCCACCGACGCCGATCTGATCGCGGTCGCCGAGGACGAACTCGAAGCGGCCGTACAGATCTTCCATGTCCGCGGCGGCCGGGTCCGCGGCCAGCGCGGCTGGGTCACCGACAAGGTCGAGGCCGTGGACACGGCGGGCCTGGTCGAGCACGCGCTCCAGCAGCTCTACGGCGAGGAGCGCGGCGACTCCGTGCCCAAGGAGGTCCTCGTCCCCGCCCTGCCGGAGGAGGCGGACGCGGTCACCCAGTGGCTGAGCGAGCGCCGGGGCGCCCAGGTCTCGCTCCGGATTCCGCAGCGCGGCGACAAGAAGGACCTGATGGAGACGGTCGGCCGCAACGCGCAGCAGTCGCTCGTCCTGCACAAGACCAAGCGGGCCAGCGATCTGACCACACGCTCCCGCGCCCTGGAGGAGATCGCGGAGGCCCTCGCCCTGGACAGCGCGCCGCTGCGTATCGAGTGCTTCGACATCTCGCATCTCCAGGGCGAGGACGTGGTGGCGTCGATGGTGGTCTTCGAGGACGGCCTCGCGCGCAAGAGCGAGTACCGCCGCTTCCAGATCAAGACCTTCGAGGGCCAGGACGACGTCCGGTCGATGCACGAGGTGATCAGCCGTCGCTTCCGGCGCTATCTCCAGGAGAAGGAGAAGACCGGGGAGTGGCCCGAGCAGCCCGAGGAGCCCGAGGAGCCCGACGAGGCGGAGCAGTCGCGGGAGCCGCGTCCGGACGCCCCCGTCCTGCTGCTCGACGCGCCGCGGCCCGACGGGCACGCGCGGCCCCTGGAGCAGGACCAGCCCGTGGAGCAGGACCAGCCCGTGGAGCAGGACGAGCCCCTGGACCACGCGCGGCCCGTGGAGCCCGACCGGGACGACGACGGCAGGCCCAAGCGCTTCGCGTACCCGCCCCAGCTCCTCGTCGTCGACGGCGGACAGCCCCAGGTCGCGGCGGCCAAGCGGGCCCTCGACGAGCTGGGCATCGACGATGTCGCCGTCTGCGGTCTCGCCAAGCGACTCGAAGAGGTCTGGCTGCCCGGCGACGACGACCCGGTCGTCCTGCCCCGCTCCAGCGAGGGCCTCTATCTCCTCCAGCGGGTACGGGACGAGGCGCACCGCTTCGCCATCACCTATCAGCGGACCAAGCGTGCCAAGCGGGTCAGGACCAGCCCGCTGGACGAGGTCCCGGGCCTCGGCGAGTCCCGCAAACAGGCGCTCATCAAGCATTTCGGCTCGGTGAAGCGGCTGCGGCAGGCGACAATCGACCAGATCTGCGAGGTACCGGGCCTGGGCCGCAAGACGGCCGAGTCCGTCGTCGTGGCCCTCGCGAAGGCGGCCCCGGCGGCACCCGCCGTGAACACGGCAACAGGAGAGATCATGGAAGACGACGGGGGCAGCACGCATGACCGAGCATGACCGGGACGGAGCGGAGCACGTGAGTACGGGCACCACCAAGGAGGCAGGTGACACCGGCGACGCGGCCATTCCCGAGCTGGTGATCATCTCCGGAATGTCGGGCGCGGGCCGCAGCACCGCCGCCAAATGCCTGGAGGACCTCGGCTGGTTCGTGGTGGACAATCTGCCGCCCGCGCTGATCCCCACCATGGTGGAGCTGGGCGCGCGCTCGCAGGGCAATGTGGCACGGATCGCCGTCGTCGTGGACGTACGCGGCAGGCGCTTCTTCGACAATCTCCGGGAGTCCCTCGCCGACCTCGACGCCAAGGAGGTCACCCGGCGGATCGTCTTCCTGGAGTCCTCCGACGAGGCGCTGGTCCGCCGCTTCGAGTCCGTACGGCGTCCGCACCCGCTCCAGGGCGACGGCCGGATCGTGGACGGCATCGAGGCCGAGCGCGATCTGCTGCGCGAGCTGCGCGGGGACGCCGATCTGGTGATCGACACCTCCAGCCTCAACGTGCACGAGCTGCGCGCCAAGATGGACGCCCAGTTCGCCGGGGACGAGAAGCCGGAGCTGCGGGCCACCGTCATGTCCTTCGGCTACAAGTACGGACTGCCGGTCGACGCCGATCTGGTGGTGGACTGCCGCTTCCTGCCCAACCCGCACTGGGTGCCGGAGCTGCGCCCGTTCACCGGGCTCAACGAGGAGGTGTCCGCGTATGTCTTCAACCAGCCGGGCGCCAAGGAGTTCCTCGACCGCTACACCGAACTGCTCCAGCTCATCGCCGCCGGGTACCGGCGCGAGGGCAAGCGGTATGTGACCGTCGCGGTCGGCTGTACGGGCGGCAAGCACCGCTCCGTCGCCATGTCCGAGAAGGTCGCCGCCCGCCTCGCCTCCGAAGGAATCGAGACCGTCGTCGTGCACCGGGACATGGGGCGCGAGTGACCGGACGCACCTTGCGTATGCGCCGACTGCGCCGGGGAGCACCCGCGCTGTCGGCGCGCGGACGCGGTGCCCAGCCGAAGGTCGTCGCACTCGGCGGCGGCATGGGCCTGTCCGCCTCCCTCGCGGCGCTGCGCCGGATCACGGGGGATCTGACCGCCGTGGTCACCGTCGCCGACGACGGGGGCTCCAGCGGGCGGCTCAGGGAGGAGCTGGGGGTACTGCCACCCGGCGATCTGCGCAAGGCCCTGGCGGCGCTCTGCGGTGACGACGACTGGGGCCAGACCTGGGCCCGGGTCATCCAGCACCGCTTCCAGTCCCAGGGCGATCTGCATGAGCACGCGGTGGGCAATCTGCTGATCGTCGCCCTCTGGGAGCAGCTCGGCGATCATGTCCAGGCCCTGGATCTGGTCGGCAAGCTGCTCGGCGCGCACGGCAGGGTGCTGCCCATGTCCGCCGTTCCGCTGGAGTTGCAGGCGCTCGTACGGGGCCATGACCCGGCGTACCCCGACGAGGTGAACACGGTGCGTGGTCAGGCGACGGTCGCGCTCACCCCGGGGGAGGTGCAGTCCGTGCATCTCGTGCCGCACGACCCGCCGGCCGTCCCCGAGGCCGTCGCGGCGGTCCGGGACGCGGACTGGGTGGTGCTCGGTCCCGGCTCCTGGTTCTCCTCGGTGATCCCGCATCTTCTGGTGCCCGAGCTGCTCGACGCGCTGATGGAGACCAAGGCCCGGCGGGTCCTCTCGCTGAACCTCGCGCCGCAACCCGGTGAAACCGATGGCTTCTCACCGCAGCGTCATTTGGAGGTTTTGGGGCGACACGCCCCTAAACTCGCCCTGGACGTGGTGCTGGCCGACAAGGCCGCCGTGCCCGACCGTGAGTCACTCTCCGATGCCGCCGGCCGGTTCGGTGCCGCGGTCGAGCTGGCGCCGGTGGCAGCGTCCGACAGTTCGCCGGTCCACGATCCGGAGCTGTTGGCAGCCGCGTACGACCGTATTTTTCGGATGCATGGAAGGATCGGCCCATGGCGATGACGCCAGCGGTGAAGGACGAGATCGCCCGCCTCCCCGTCACCCGGACGTGCTGCAGGAAGGCGGAGGTCTCGGCGATTCTTCGGTTCGCGGGCGGGCTGCACCTGGTGAGCGGCCGCATCGTGATCGAGGCGGAGCTGGACACCAGCATCGCCGCGCGCCGGCTCCGCAAGGACATCCTGGAGATCTTCGGGCACAACTCGGAGCTGGTGGTGATGGCCCCCGGCGGACTGCGCCGCGGCAGCCGTTACGTCGTACGGGTGATCACCGGGGGTGATCAGCTCGCCCGGCAGACCGGGCTGGTCGACGGCCGCGGACGCCCGATCCGGGGACTGCCCCCGCAGGTCGTCTCGGGAGCCACCTGTGACGCGGAGGCCGCCTGGCGCGGCGCGTTCCTGGCGCACGGCTCGCTCACCGAGCCCGGCCGTTCCTCCTCGCTGGAGGTGACCTGCCCGGGTCCCGAGGCCGCTCTCGCGCTCGTCGGCGCCGCACGCAGGCTCCAGATCGCCGCGAAGGCCCGTGAGGTGCGCGGGGTGGACCGGGTGGTCGTACGGGACGGGGACGCGATCGGCGCGCTGCTGACCCGGCTCGGCGCGCATGAGTCGGTGCTGGCCTGGGAGGAGCGGCGGATGCGCCGCGAGGTCCGTGCCACGGCCAACCGTCTCGCCAACTTCGACGACGCGAATCTGCGTCGCTCCGCCCGCGCGGCGGTCGCCGCGGGTGCCCGGGTGCAGCGCGCGCTGGAGATCCTCGGCGAGGAGGTGCCGGAGCATCTCGCCGCCGCGGGCAGGCTGCGGATGGAGCACAAGCAGGCCTCCCTGGAGGAGCTGGGCGCGCTCGCCGATCCGCCGCTGACCAAGGACGCCGTCGCGGGCCGGATCCGCCGGCTGCTGGCGATGGCCGACAAGCGGGCACAGGACCTCGGGATTCCGGGCACGGAGTCCAATCTGAGTGAGGAACTGGCGGACGGTCTCGTCGGCTGAGCCCTGCCCGCCCGTTCCCGTTCCCGTCCCCGTCCCCGTCCCCTCCTCAACCGCCCCCGTCCCCTCCTCAACTGCCCGCTGCCGGCACCGAACAGGTGTCGGCAGCAGGCATGGTGGCACTCTGTCACGCGCTCTTGACATGATCATGGAGCGTGGTCAGCCTGACGTCAGTTCACGGACGTGGCAGACAACAGCAAGAGGGGCACATGAGACACAGAGCAAGATCCATACTCGCCGCAGGCGTACTGCTGCTGGCCGGTGTGACGGCGGCGCCCGCCGCCCAGGCACGGCCGGCCCCGGACCCCGCCGCCAGCGCCGACGCGGTGAAGGTCTTCGACGCCGAGGTCACCCAGGAGCAGATACCACTGCTGCTCTCGGCGGGCCAGGACGCCCATGAACTCACCGAACGGGCCCCCGAGAAGGGGACCGCGAAGGTCGAACTGTTCCTCACCGACGCCCAGGCGCGCGACCTGGAGAAGCAGGGCGTCGGCGTCACCGAGCGTACGGTCCCCGCGAAGGCGGCGGCACGGGCGCGCGCGGCGGGCGACGGCGTCTACCGCCCGTACAGCGGCGAGGGCAATCTCCAGGAGGAGATCGTCGAGACCGGGCAGGCCAACCCCGGGATCACCAAGGTCGTCTCGATCGGCAAGACCGTCAACGGCCAGGACATCCTCGCCCTCAAGGTGAGCAAGGGCGCGCGCACCACCAAGGACGGTGACAAGCCGTCGGTGCTCTACATGTCCAACCAGCACGCCCGGGAGTGGATCACTCCCGAGATGACACGCCGTCTGATGCACCACTACATCGACAACTACGGCAAGAACCCGCGGATCACGCGGCTCGTCGACTCCACCGAGCTGTGGTTCGTCCTCTCCGCCAACCCCGACGGCTACGACTACACCTTCAGCTCCGACAGCGCCCGCCTCTGGCGCAAGAACCTCCGGGACGTCGATGGGGACGGGAAGATCGCGCCCGGCGACGGCGTCGACCTGAACCGTAACTTCTCCTACAAGTGGGGCTATGACGACGAGGGGTCGTCCCCGCAGCCCGCCAACGAGACCTACCGCGGCGCGGGCCCCAACTCCGAGCCCGAGACACAGGCCATCGACCGCTTCGAGCGGCGCATCGACTTCGACTACGGCATCAACTACCACTCCGCCGCCGAACTGCTCCTCTACGGCGTGGGCTGGCAGGTCGCGACCCCGACCCCCGACGACGTGCTCTACAAGGCGCTCGCGGGCACCCCGGAGAACTCCGCCATCCCCGGCTACTACCCGCAGGTCTCCTCCGAGCTGTACACGACCAACGGCGAGGCCGACGGTCACGCGGCGAACGTCAACGGCACGATGATGTTCACCCCGGAGATGACGACCTGCCAGACCGCGTCCGGGTACGACCCGGACGACGCGTGGGAGGCACGGGACTGCCGCTCCGGCTTCAACTTCCCCGACGACGAGAAGCTGATCCAGGAGGAGTTCACCAAGAACGTCCCCTTCGCGCTCTCCGTCGCCGAGACGGCCGCCCACCCCGACCAGCCCGCCTCGTCGGTCGGCCTGACCGCCCCCGACTTCACCATCGACCCGTTCACCACCTCGTACGCGCGCGGCGCCGACCAGGAGGTCTCCGTCATCGCGCGCTCGTCGCTGCGGAAGATGGAGCTGAACTACCGCGTCAACGGCGGCCGTACCGAGCAGGAGCGGATCAGGGCCTGGAAGGGCGGCGAGACCTACGGAGGCGAGGACAACCTCCACTTCGACCAGTACCGCGCCAAGGTCGAGGACGCCGGTCCGGGTGACACCGTCGAGGTCTGGTTCACCGGACGGGCGGAGAGCGGAGGGCCCACCTCCAGCGAGCACTTCACCTACACCGTGGCCGAACGCCCCAGCGCCGACACGATCGTGATCGCCGAGGAGGGCGCGCCCGCCCGGCAGGCCCAGACCTATGTCGACGCCCTGCGCGCCAACGGGCGTACCGCCGTCGTCTGGGACGTCGCCACCCAGGGCGCACCGCACCCGCTGGGGGTGCTCAGCCACTTCTCCACGGCCGTGCACTACACGGGCGCCGTGGCCCCCGGGGGCGCGACCCAGATCGCCGTGCGCGACTTCCTCAACGAGGGCGGCAAGCTCATCGAGGCCGGCGAGCTGGCCGGTGGCAACGCCCAGGTCGGGCGGGCCCAGACCAATGACTTCAGCCAGTACTACCTGGGCGCCTACGGACGTGCGTCCAACGCCCGCGCCACCGGATACAGCGGCGCGGGAGCGCTGTCGGGAGCGGCCGGAGCGCTCGGCGCGGCGCCCGGCAACCCGCTGAACGCGGCGGGCGTCTACACCGTCACCTCCGAGACCCTGGACCCGGAGACCTTCCCGCAGTTCAGCAGCGCGCAGGCGGGCGTGTACACCGGGACCGCGAACCCGTACGCCCCCTACGAGGGCCAGTGGATGGCCGCCGCCACCCACCAGGACAACGACTGGCGCCGGCTCACCCGGACCGTCGATCTGACCGGTGTCAGCGCGGCCGACAAGCCGGAGCTGCGCCTCGCGCTCAACTGGAACACCGAGCCGGGGTACGACCACGCCGTCCTGGAGGCGCACACCGCCGGGGCCGACGACTGGACCACGCTCCCCGAGGCCGGAGGCGCGACCAGCACCACCGTCCCCGCCGAGTGCGAGGCCGGATTCTTCCTCCAGGGCCATCCGTTCCTCGGCCGCTATCTGACCCTCGGGAACGACGGCTGCACGTCGACCGGCACCAGCGGCGCCTGGAACAGCCTCACCGGCAGTTCGAACGGCTGGCAGCAGGTCGTCTTCGACCTGAGCGCCTACGCGGGCACCAAGGCCGAGCTGTCGCTCAGCTACATCACCGACCCCGGCAGCGGCGGGCGCGGAGTCTTCGCGGACGACGCGCGACTCGCCGTGGGCGGCGTGGAGCAGGCCTCCGAGGGCTTCGAGACCTCGCTGGGGGCCTGGACCACGCCGGGCGCCCCGGAGGGAAGCCCCGCGGTGGAGGGGGACTGGGCGCGCTCCCAGGAACTCTTCAGGTCGTACGCGTCGGTCACCACGCGTGACACCGTACTGCTCGGATTCGGCCTGGAGCATGTCCTGGACGCGGGGGAGCGCGCGACGCTCCTCGGCAAGGCGCTGGGAGCCCTGCGGGACTGATCATCTTCCTACGCGCATGGCGGCCCGTACCCGTACCGACGGGTACGGGCCGCCGTCGGCTCGCGGTGCGACTCGATGTCACCACGCCCGCCGTGGAGAGGTAGGGTCATAAGCGGTCGGGGACATCCCATACAACTCGCCGGCGTCGAAACCCGGCGTACCTAACGAGGAGATCGGTTCGTGACGATCCGCGTAGGCATCAACGGCTTTGGCCGCATCGGTCGTAACTACTTCCGCGCGCTGCTGGAGCAGGGTGCAGACATCGAGATCGTGGCTGTCAACGACCTGGGTGACACTGCGACTACGGCACACCTTCTGAAGTACGACACCATTCTGGGCCGCCTCAAGGCCGAGGTGACCCACACCGCCGACACGATCACCGTCGACGGGCACACGATCAAGGTGCTCTCCGAGCGCAACCCGGCCGACATCCCCTGGGGTGAGCTGGGCGTCGACATCGTCATCGAGTCGACCGGTATCTTCACCAAGAAGGCCGACGCCGCGAAGCACATCGCTGGCGGTGCCAAGAAGGTCCTCATCTCGGCTCCGGCCAAGGACGAGGACATCACCATCGTGATGGGTGTCAACCAGGACAAGTACGACGCGGCCAGCCACCACATCATCTCCAACGCCTCCTGTACCACCAACTGTGTGGCGCCGATGGCCAAGGTTCTCCTGGAGAACTTCGGCATCGTCAAGGGCATGATGACGACGGTCCACGCGTACACCAACGACCAGCGCATCCTGGACTTCCCGCACAGCGACCTGCGCCGCGCCCGCGCCGCCGCGGAGAACATCATTCCGACCACCACCGGTGCCGCCAAGGCCACCGCGCTGGTGATCCCGGAGCTGGCGGGCAAGCTCGACGGCATCGCGATGCGCGTCCCGGTCCCGACGGGCTCCGTCACCGACCTGGTCATCGAGCTGGAGCGCGAGGTGACCAAGGACGAGGTGAACACCGCGTTCCAGAAGGCCGCCGAGGGCCAGCTCAAGGGCATCCTGGACTACACCGAGGACCCGATCGTCTCCTCGGACATCGTCAACTGGCCCGCCTCCTGCACCTTCGACTCCTCCCTGACCATGGTCCAGGGCAAGAACGTGAAGGTCATCGGCTGGTACGACAACGAGTGGGGCTACTCCAACCGTCTGGTCGACCTGACCGTCTTCGTCGGCGGCCAGCTCTGACGGAGGGCCCATGAGTTCAGGGCCGCCGAGTTCAGGGCCGGTAGGCATCTCGATATGAGCGACAGGGCTCGGTCGGCGCACTCGCTGCGCCGTTCGAGCCCTGTTGGCCTGTCCAGGCATCCCAAGGACAGACATCCCAAGGAGTCCAGCAGCAGATGAAGACGATCGACGAACTTCTCGCCGAAGGGGTCGGCGGCAAGCGCGTATTCGTCCGTGCCGACCTCAATGTGCCGCTCGATGGCACCACCATCACCGACGACGGCCGGATCCGGGCCGTCCTGCCGACGGTCGCCCGGCTCGCCGAGGCCGGCGCCCGGGTCATCGTCGCCTCCCATCTGGGCCGCCCCAAGGGCGCCCCGGACCCTGCCTTCTCGCTCGCCCCCGCCGCCGCGCGCCTCGGTGAACTCCTCGGCGCGGACGTGGCGTTCGCGACCGACACCGTCGGCGACTCCGCCAAGGCGGCTGTCGCGGGCCTGGCCGACGGCCGGGTCGCCGTCATCGAGAATCTGCGCTTCAACCCGGGCGAGACCTCGAAGGACGACGCCGAGCGCGGCGCCTTCGCCGATCAGCTCGCCGGGCTGGCCGATCTCTATGTCGGCGACGGCTTCGGCGCGGTGCACCGCAAGCACGCCTCGGTCGTCGATCTGCCGGCCCGGCTGCCGCACGCGGCGGGCGGTCTGATCGCCACCGAGGTCGCCGTACTCAAGAAGCTCACGGACGAGGTACGGCGGCCCTACGCCGTGGTCCTCGGCGGCGCCAAGGTCTCCGACAAGCTCGGGGTCATCGACCATCTCCTGGAGAAGGCCGACCGCATCCTGATCGGCGGCGGCATGCTCTTCACCTTCCTGAAGGCGCAGGGCCACGAGATCGGTTCCTCGCTCGTCCAGGAGGACCAGATCCCCGTCGTCCAGGAGTATCTGAAGCGGGCCGGCGAGCGCGGTGTGGAGTTCGTCCTCCCCGTGGACGTCCTGGTCGCCGCGGAGTTCCCGGACCTGAGGACCAAGGCGCCCGCGCACCCCGACACGGTGGCCGCCGACGCCATTCCGGCCGGAAAGATGGGCCTGGACATCGGCCCCGAGACCGGCCGTCTGTACGCTTCCAAGCTCCTCGACGCCGAGACCGTCTTCTGGAACGGTCCCATGGGCGTCTTCGAGCACCCCGACTACGCCGAGGGCACCAGGGCCGTCGCCCAGGCGCTCGTCGACTCCCCGGGCTTCTCCGTCGTCGGCGGTGGCGACTCCGCCGCCGCCGTCCGCATCCTGGGCTTCGACGAGAACGCATTCGGCCATATTTCGACCGGTGGCGGCGCCAGCCTCGAATATCTCGAGGGCAAGACGCTTCCCGGCCTCGCCGCACTGGAGGACTGACCCCCAAATGAGCATTCGTACCCCGCTGATGGCGGGCAACTGGAAGATGAACCTCAACCACCTCGAGGCCATCGCCCATGTCCAGAAGCTCGCCTTCGCATTGACGGACAAGGACTACGACGCCGTCGAGGTGGCCGTTCTGCCGCCCTTCACCGATCTGCGGTCCGTGCAGACCCTGGTCGACGGCGACAAGCTCAAGATCAAGTACGGCGCCCAGGACATCTCGGCGCACGACTCCGGCGCGTACACCGGCGAGATCTCGGGCCCGATGCTGTCGAAGCTGAAGTGCGCCTATGTCGCGGTGGGTCACTCCGAGCGACGGCAGTACCACGCCGAGACGGACGAGATCTGCAACGCCAAGGTCAAGGCCGCGTTCCGGCACGGGCTGACCCCGATCCTCTGTGTGGGCGAGGGTCTGGACATCCGCAAGGCCGGTGACCAGGTCTCCTACACGCTGAGCCAGCTCGACGGCGGACTCGAGGACATTCCGGCCGAGCAGGCCGGGTCCGTGGTGATCGCCTACGAGCCCGTATGGGCCATCGGCACCGGCGAGGTCGCCACCCCCGAGGACGCGCAGGAGGTCTGCGGGGCGATCCGCGGGCGGCTGGCCGAGCTGTACTCGCAGGAGCTGGCCGACCAGGTCCGGATCCAGTACGGCGGCTCGGTGAAGTCCGGGAATGTCGCCGCGATCATGAAACAGCCCGATGTGGACGGCGCCCTGGTGGGCGGCGCGGCGCTGGACGCCGACGAGTTCGTCAAGATCGTCAGGTTCCGGGACCAGTAGGCGCCGGTCAGCAGCTTCCGTGACCGGCAAGTATGCGGTGGCACGGATCCGTCGTACCCTTGCGGGGGCCGTACGGGCATCTCCGGTCCGTTCTCACGGAAGATGCCGCCCGGTCCCCGCAGTGCGTATCAGATACATCAGTCCTGTCGGTCCTGTCAGTCCGAGGAAGTTGGTCCAGCCGTGGTAATGGGGTTCTCGATCGCCCTCATCGTCTTCAGTCTGCTGATGATGCTGCTGGTGCTGATGCACAAGGGGAAGGGCGGCGGCCTCTCCGACATGTTCGGTGGCGGAATGCAGTCGTCCGTCGGTGGTTCCTCCGTCGCCGAGCGTAACCTCGACCGCATCACCGTTGTTGTCGGTCTGCTGTGGTTCGCGAGCATCGTCGTGCTTGGTCTGCTGCTGAAGCTGGACAGCTAGGCCGCGTACCGTACGGCGTCGCGGGCGCGGCCTATCATGGGGTTCCGCGCCGGGCGGCAGGGGGTAACTCCCTTCACTGGACGCGCGTTGGGCCTTACGTAGACTGGGGCGCCCGGCAGCGGAGCTGCCTATCGATGCTTTGCGGCACCATCACGCAGGGAGTTACGACCGTGGCAAGTGGCAACGCGATCCGGGGAAGCCGGGTCGGAGCGGGGCCGATGGGTGAGGCTGAGCGTGGCGAGTCCGCGCCCCGCCTGCGCATCTCCTTCTGGTGCTCCAACGGGCACGAGACGCAGCCGAGCTTCGCCAGTGACGCACAGGTTCCGGAGACGTGGGACTGCCCGCGCTGCGGATTCCCGGCCGGTCAGGACCGGGACAATCCGCCGGACCCGCCGCGCACCGAGCCGTACAAGACACACCTCGCCTATGTACGGGAGCGACGCAGCGACGCGGACGGCGAGGCGATCCTCGCCGAGGCGCTCGCCAAACTGCGCGGCGAGATCTAGACATCGGGATCTCGACATCGGGATCCGGGTATCGGGATCCGGACATACCGAGATCCGGATACAGCAAGATCTGGACATACTTCAGCCGGCCGGACACCCAACAGGTGTCCGGCCGGTTCGTTCTGCCCCGTCCGTGACCCGCGTCGTCCCGCCGCCGCGCGGCTCGTCCCGCCGTCGCGCGGCCACCCTGATCGCATAGGTTGGACGGGCAGCAGGGCACGCACACACGCACGAGAAGAAGTGGACCGATGTCCGAGATGAACGCAGAAGGCCGTACCAGGCTCAACCGGACGCCCGAGTGGAACGCGCTCGGCAAGCACCGTGAACAGCTCGGGCAGACGCATCTGCGGGAGCTGTTCGCCGCCGATCCGGCGCGCGGCACCGGCTACACCCTCCGGGTGGGCGACCTCTACCTCGACTACTCCAAGCACCTGGTGACCGACGAGACGCTGGCGCTGCTCCGTGAGCTGGCCGCGGCGACCGGGGTGGCCGAGCTGCGGGACGCCATGTTCCGCGGCGAGAAGATCAACACCACCGAGGACCGCGCCGTACTGCACACGGCGCTGCGCGCCCCGCGCGACGCCGTCATCGAGGTGGACGGGGAGAACGTCGTACCGGCGGTGCACGCCGTACTCGACCGGATGAGCGCGTTCGCCGACCGGATCAGGTCCGGCGAGTGGACCGGTCACACCGGGCGTCCCATCAAGAACGTGATCAATATCGGTATCGGCGGTTCGGACCTCGGGCCCGCGATGGCCTACGAGGTGCTCCGGTCCTTCACCGACCGTGACCTCACGGTTCGGTTCGTTTCCAACGTGGACGGCGCGGACCTGCACGAGGCCGTACGGGACCTGGACCCGGCCGAGACGCTCTTCATCGTCGCCTCCAAGACCTTCACCACCATCGAGACCATCACCAACGCCACCTCGGCCCGCTCCTGGCTGCTGACCGGGCTGGGCGCCGGGCAGGAGGCCGTCGCCCAGCACTTCGTGGCGCTCTCCACCAACGCCGGCAAGGTCGCCGAGTTCGGTATCGACACGGCCAACATGTTCGAGTTCTGGGACTGGGTGGGCGGGCGCTACTCGTACGACTCGGCCATCGGCCTCTCGCTGATGATCGCGATCGGGCCCGGCCGGTTCCGGGAGATGCTGGACGGCTTCCATCTGGTCGACGAGCACTTCCGTACCGCGCCGCCGGAGGCCAACGCGCCTCTGCTGCTGGGGCTGCTGGGGATCTGGTACGGGTCGTTCTTCGACGCCCAGTCGCACGCCGTCCTGCCCTACAGCCACTATCTGTCGAAGTTCACGGCCTATCTCCAGCAGCTCGACATGGAGTCCAACGGCAAGTCGGTGGACCGGGAGGGCCGGCCGGTCGAATGGCAGACCGGACCCGTGGTCTGGGGCACACCGGGCACCAACGGGCAGCACGCGTACTACCAGTTGATCCACCAGGGCACCAAGGTCATCCCGGCCGACTTCATCGGCTTCGCCCGGCCCGTCGACGATCTGCTGCCCGGACTGGTCGCACAGCACGATCTGCTGATGGCCAACTTCTTCGCGCAGACCCAGGCGCTCGCCTTCGGCAAGACACCCGACGAGGTACGGGCCGAGGGCGTGCCGGAGGAGCTGGTGCCGCACAAGACCTTCCGCGGCAACCACCCGACGACCACGATCCTCGCCGAGACCCTCACCCCGTCCGTGCTGGGCCAGCTCATCGCGCTCTACGAGCACAAGGTGTTCGTCCAGGGCGCCGTCTGGAACATCGATTCCTTCGACCAGTGGGGTGTTGAGCTGGGCAAGGTGCTCGCCAAGCGGATCGAGCCCGTACTCACCGGCGAGGAGCCCGGCGACCAGCTCGACGCCTCGACCGCGGCGCTGGTCGCCGCGTACCGGTCACTGCGTGGCCGCTGAACCGGTGGCGGAGGGGGCGCGGCGGCTCCGGCCGCCCAACAACACACTGAACGAGCGCGCCATCGGCTGGTGGCGCGCCCAGTGGCTGGCGCTGACCGTGGTGGCGGCGGGGGTACCGGCCGTGCTGGGGGCGTTCATCGCCCCCGCACGGGCGTGGCTGCTGGTCCCCGCCGCCGTCCTGGCGGTGCTCGGCCTCCTCTGCACGGCGCTGATACCCGTGTGGTGGTTCAGGGTGCACCGCTGGGAGGTGACGGAGGAGGCGGTCTACGTCCGTACCGGCTTCTTCTGGCAGGAGTGGCGGATCGCGCCGATGTCCCGGATACAGACCGTGGACACCGTGCGCGGTCCGCTGGAGCAGCTCTTCCGGCTCGCCACGGTGATCGTCACCACCGCGTCCTCCAAGGGCGCGGTCCATATCGAGGGGCTCGACCACGAGCTGGCCGCGGAGCTGGCCGAGCGGCTGACCCGGATCACCGAGGCGACCCCCGGGGACGCCACATGAGCGACCCCGCGGACGCCGCGGGGGCCCGGGAACCCGCGGGGACCGCCGGGTCCCTGGGCCTGGAGGACCCCGGGGCGGCCGGGGAGGAGAGCTGGCGGCGGCTCGACCGGCGCACTCTGCTGGTCACCGTGGTGGTCCTGACGGGGTTCGTCGTGGGTGCCGGGGTGCCCGCCGTCATGGGACTGGCGGGCAGCCGCCCCCTCGGGGAGGCGTTCATCTGGGTACTGTCGGGCGCCGCGCTGCTGATCGTCGCCGGTACGTTCGGGGACTATGTGCGCTGGCGCCGTACCCGGTACCGCACAGGTCCCGAGCGCGCCGAGCTGCACACGGGTCTCTTCCTGGTCAAACGGCGCTCGCTGGCGCGCGAGCGGATACGGACGGTCGATCTCACGGCCAATCCGCTGCTCCGGCTGCTCGGGCTGGTGAAGGTCCGGATAGGGACCGGAGAGCAGACCGGCGGTGAGTCCACGCTGGAACTCGACCCGGTCACCAGGGCCGAGGGCGAACGGCTCCGTACGGCGCTGCTCGGCCGCGCGGCCGAGGGGGACGGGGCCGCGGGAGGCGCCGACGACGGCATGCTGGCGGCGCTCGATCCGGGCTGGATCCGGTACGCGCCGCTCTCCTTCCTCAGTCTGGCGCTGGCGGGCGCGGGCGTCGGCGGACTGTTCCAGCTCAGCGAGTGGTTCGGTGTGCAGGGCCGGGTGGTCCACTGGGCCGGCGGCCATGTGCGGGACATCTCTCCCGTCTGGGGGATCGTGCTGCTCGTGGGGTTCGCGGTGGCGGCGGGGATCGCGGGGGTCGTCGGCGCGCTCGCCCTCTGGATCGAGATGTGGTGGAACTACCGGCTGGAACGGGAGCCCGGAGGCACCCTGCGGGTCCGGCGGGGGCTGTTCACCTCCCGCTCGGTCTCCATCGAGGAGCGGCGGCTGCGCGGGGTGGAACTGGTCGAACCGCTCGGTGTCCGGCTGGCCGGCGCGGCCAGGCTGGACGCGGTCGCCACGGGCCTCGCGCAGGACGAGGAGGACGAGCAGGCCGACCAGAAGAGCCTGCTGCCGCCCGCGCCGCGCGCGGTGGCGGACGAGGTGGCGGCCCGGATACTGCGGGAGCCCGTCTCCCCGACGCGGGCGGTCCCGCTGGCTCCGCACCCCCGCGCGGCCCGTGCGCGCAGGCTGCGCTGGGCCCTGTCCGCCGCACTGCTGCCGCCGGCGCTCCTGGCGGTCCTCGGTCTGCTGCTGACCGGTGTGCTGCTGATCGTCGCGGCGGTGGGTGCCGTGGTGGCGCTGCCGGTCGCGGTGCTGCTCGCGCTCGACTCGTACCGCAATCTGGGCCATGGCCTCGGCGGCGGCTATCTGGTGGCCCGCTCGGGCACGCTGCGCCGTACGACCGTCGCCCTTCAGCGCGGCGGAGTGATCGGCTGGACGGTCCGGCAGTCCTACTTCCAGCGCCGCGCGGGTCTGCTGACCCTGACCGCGACCACGGCCGCGGGAAGCGGCGCGTACCACGTGTACGACACGGCGGAGGGCGAGGGCCTGGCCTTCGCGGCGGAGGCCGTTCCCGGTCTGCTGGAGCCCTTTCTGATCGGGGAGTGACTCGGGAGTGACCTCTCTTCCGGTCCGGCCGGGGAGTCCGGGGAGTCCGGGAAGCCGGGGAGTCCGGGGGGAGGGGAAACGAGGAGCGGGGATTGAGGAAGCGCGGTAAAGGCCTCGCCTCCGTGCCGGGACGAGTGGATCATGGGGGCATGACATACACCAGCCGTCGTACGGTCCTCGCCGCCCTGGCCACCGCCACCGTGAGCGGGTCCCTGCTGGCCGGGGCCGGCGCCTCACCCGCGTACGCCGCCGACGACTACGCGTCCAACACGGACCTCTACACCAGGCTCGCGGGCCGTGAGGGCCTGGACTTCGCCCGCCGCTACAAGCGGCACGAGACCCTCGACAGCAGCCTCGGCACCGCCTACCGCTACCCGCGTACCACCGTCATGGCACCGCACGGCGGCGGCATCGAGCCCGGGACCTCGGAGCTGTGCCTCGCCATAGCCGGCTACCACCCGGCCACCTTCGCGGTCACACCGGCGGGCGGCCCGGTGTACGACTACTGGATGTTCGAGGGGCTCAAGTCCACCGGCAACGGGACGATGCATGTCACCTCGTCGCATTGCGACGACGGAGTCGCGCTCTCCCTGGCGGCGGGCAGTCTCAATGTGCTGAGCCTGCACGGCTGCCAGGCCGACCAGGCCGGTGCCCCGGCGAGCCGTCCCGAGGCCGTCGTGGTGGGCGGACGCAACGACCGCTTCAAGGAGCTGCTGCACACGGCCCTCGGCGCGGCCGGGTTCCAGACGATCGACGGCTCGGACGTGCCCGATCTCGCCGGGGTGCAGCCCCAGAACATCGCCAACCGCACGCTCCTCGGTATGGGGGGCCAGCTGGAGATCACCACCGAACTGCGCGAGAGCATGTTCGGCGTCTACACCCGGCTGGGCCGCCCCGGCTCCACCAACGAGGTCTTCGACCGTTTCGTGGGCGCGGCCCGCGGCGCCGTCGCGGACCTGGAGGCGACCGCCGAGCAGATCATTCTCTGACGCCGCTCCGGGACGGACGACCGCTCCGGGACGGACGACCGGACGGACTCCCGTACGGGACACACGAAGGCCCGGCCCGCCTGATGGCGGACCGGGCCTTGGTGAACCGGGCCTTCGCGGCACCGGACTGACGGATCGTCAGGCCGAGGCCGGCGGATAGAGACCGCGCGGCAGCCCCGAGGCCGCCGCCGCGTCCAGCAGCCACAGGGTGCGGCTCCTGCCGTACGCGCCCGCCGCCGGGGCCTGGATCTCACCCGCGCCCGACAGGGCGATCTCCGCCGCCTTCGCCTTGTCCTCGCCCGCCGCGAGCAGCCAGACCTCATGGGCCGCGCGGATCGCGGGCAGGGTGAGCGAGATACGGGTCGGCGGAGGCTTGGGAGCGCCGTGCACGGCGACCACCGTGCGCTCGGTCTCCCGTACGCCGGGCAGCTCCGGGAAGAGCGACGCGACGTGCGTGTCCGGCCCGACCCCCAGCATCAGGACGTCGAACGTCGGCACCGGACCGTGGTCCTCCGGCCGGGACGCCGCGGCGAGCTCGGTGGCGTACGCGGCGGCCGCGGCCTCCACATCGCTGCCGTAAGGACCGTCCGAGGCCGGCATCGCGTGCACCCGTGACGGGTCCAGCGGCACCGAGCCGAGCAGCGCCTCCCGGGCCTGGGTGACATTCCGCTCCGGGTCACCCTCGGGCAGGAAGCGCTCGTCGCCCCACCACAGATCCAGCCGTGCCCAGTCGATCGCGTCCCGGGCGGGCGCCGCCGACAGCGCGGCCAGCAGCCCGTTGCCGTTGCGTCCGCCCGTCAGCACCACCGAGGCGGAGCCCCGGGCGGCCTGGGCGTCCACGACCTTGGTGATCAGCCGGGCCGCCGCGGCCTGGGCCATCAGCTCCTTGTCCCGGTGGACGACCACCTGCGGGGCACTCACTTGGACGCCGCCTTCTTGGCCGGAGCCTTCTTCGCCGTGGCGGTCGCGGCCGTACCCGGCGCACCGGATCCGTCGGAGGGTCCGGCGGACGACGGGTCCGGCGCACCGCCCAGCCGCTCCACACCGAACCGCAGAGCCGACGCGTAGATGTCGTCCGGGTCCAGCCGGCGCAGCTCCTCCGCGATCAGCTCGGAGGTGTCCCGCCGCTTCAGCGCCACCGCGCGGTCCGGCTGGCCCTCGATGGAGAGGGTCGCCAGCGAGCCGTCGGCCCGGTGCAGACTGATCGGGCCGCAGGTGGTCTCCAGCCGTACGGCCGTGAGACCCGGCCCCGAGGAGACGGAGCGCCGTACCGGTACGTGCAGCCGGTCCGCGAGCCACATGGCGAGCAGTTCGGAGCTCGGATTGTGCTGCTCGCCCTCCACCTCCACGGAGGTGATGGCGCAGTCCACCTGGTCCAGCGCGGCGGCCAGCATCGAGCGCCAGGGCGTGATGCGGGTCCAGGCCAGATCGGTGTCGCCCGGGGTGTACGCGTCGGCGCGGACCGTCAGTTCCTCGGTCGGGTTCTCCGCCGCGTGGCTGTCCGTCACCCGGCGCTGCGCCAGCTTGCCCAGCGCGTCCTTGGCCGGGTTGGCCGGCGGGTTCACGGGCCACCACACGACGACCGGGGCGTCGGGCAGCAGCAGCGGCAGCACCACCGACTGGGCGTGGTCGATGACCTCGCCGTACAGCCGCAGGACGACCGTCTCACCGGTGCCCGCGTCCGCGCCCACCCGTACTTCCGCGTCCAGCCGCGCCTTGGACCGCTCGCGCGCCGAGCGCGAGAACCGCTTGACGACGACGAGCTTGCGCGAGGGATGCTCGCGGGACGCCTCGTCGGCGGCCCGGAGCGCGTCGTACTGGTTCTCCTCGTCGGTGACGATGACCAGGGTCAGGACCATGCCGACGGCGGGTGTGCCGATCGCCCGGCGCCCCTGCACCAACGCCTTGTTGATCTTGCTGGACGTGGTGTCCGTAAGGTCGATCTTCATGGCCGGCGCCAGCTCCGTCCGTCTCGTGCGAGCATTTCGTCCGCCTCGACCGGACCCCAGGTCCCGGACTCGTACTGCGCGGGCCTGCCGTGCTTCTCCCAGTACTCCTCGATCGGGTCGAGGATCTTCCAGGACAGCTCGACCTCCTCCACCCGCGGGAAGAGGTTCGAGTCGCCGAGCAGCACATCGAGGATGAGCCGCTCGTACGCCTCGGGGCTGGACTCGGTGAAGGACTCGCCGTACGCGAAGTCCATCGAGACGTCCCGTACCTCCATCGAGGTGCCGGGCACCTTGGAGCCGAATCGCATCGTCACGCCCTCGTCCGGCTGCACCCGGATGACCAGGGCGTTCTGCCCCAGCTCCTCCGTGGAGGTGTGGTCGAAGGGGGAGTGCGGGGCACGCTGGAAGACCAGCGCGATCTCCGTGACCCGGCGGCCGAGCCGCTTTCCGGTACGGAGGTAGAACGGGACGCCCGCCCAGCGGCGGTTGTCGATCTCCAGCTTGATCGCGGCGTAGGTGTCGGTCTTCGACTTGCTGTCGATCCCGTCCTCTTCCAGGTAGCCGACGGCCTGCACGCCGCCCTGCCAGCCCGCGGCGTACTGCCCGCGCACGGTGTCCGCGCCCAGGTCCTTGGGCAGCCGCACCGCGCCCAGCACCTTGGTCTTCTCCGCGACCAGCGCGTCCGCGTCGAAGGAGGCGGGCTCCTCCATGGCGGTCAGCGCGAGGAGCTGGAGCAGGTGGTTCTGGATGACATCACGGGCGGCGCCGATGCCGTCGTAGTAGCCGGCCCGGCCGCCGATGCCGATGTCCTCGGCCATGGTGATCTGGACATGGTCGACGTACGACCGGTTCCAGATCGGCTCGAAGAGGGTGTTGGCGAACCGCAGCGCCAGGATGTTCTGGACGGTCTCCTTGCCCAGATAGTGGTCGATCCGGAAGACCTCGTTGGACGGGAAGACCTCGTGGACGACCTTGTTGAGCTGCTTCGCCGAGGTCAGATCGTGGCCGAACGGCTTCTCGATGACCGCGCGCCGCCAGGAGCCCTCCTTCTGGTCGGCCAGCCCGTGCTTCTTGAGCTGCTGGACGACCTGCGGGAAGAACTTGGGCGGTACGGAGAGATAGAAGGCGAAGTTGCCGCCGGTGCCCTGGGTCTTGTCCAGGTCCGCGATCGTCGCCTTCAGATTCTCGAACGCGTCGTCGTCGCCGAAGTCGCCCTGGACGAAGCGCATCCCCTGGATGAGCTGCTGCCAGACCTCCTCACGGAACGGCGTACGCGCGTGCTCCTTGACGGCGTCGTGGACCTCCTGCGCGAAGTCCTCGTCCTGCCACTCGCGGCGCGCGAAGCCGACGAGCGAGAAGCCCGGCGGGAGCAGACCGCGGTTGGCCAGGTCATAGATCGCGGGCATCAGCTTCTTGCGGGACAGATCCCCCGTGACACCGAAGATGACCAGGCCCGACGGCCCCGCGATACGCGGGAGCCGTCGGTCCGCGGCGTCACGGAGCGGATTCGCCCCGTGGGTTGCGGTCAAGGAAATCAGCCCTCCGAAGGGGCGAGGCGCTTCAGCTCCGCCTCGGTCGACTTGAGCAGGTCGTTCCAGGACGCCTCGAACTTCTCGACGCCCTCGTCCTCCAGCAGCTGGACGACGTCGTCGTACGAGATGCCCAGCGCGGCCACGGCCGCCAGATCCGCGCGCGCCTGGTCGTACGTCCCACGCACCGTGTCACCGGTGATGGCACCGTGGCCGGCGGTGGCCTCCAGGGTCGCCTCCGGCATGGTGTTCACCGTGTTGGGCGCCACCAGCTCGTCGACGTACAGCGTGTCCTTGTACGCCGGGTCCTTCACCCCGGTCGAGGCCCAGAGCGGACGCTGCTTGTTGGCCTGCGCCCGGTCCAGGGCCGCCCAGCGGTCGGAGGAGAAGACCTCCTCGTACGCCTCGTACGCGAGGCGCGCGTTGGCCAGGGCCGCCTTGCCGCGGGCCTCCTTGGCCTCGGGGGTGCCCAGCGCGTCGAGCCGCTTGTCGATCTCCGTGTCCACGCGGGACACGAAGAAGGACGCCACCGAGTGGATCTTGGAGAGATCGAGGCCGGCCGCCTCGGCCTTCTCCAGACCCGAGATATAGGCGTCCATGACCTCGCGGTAGCGCTCCAGCGAGAAGATCAGCGTGACATTGACGCTGATGCCCCGGCCGATGGTCTCGGTGATGGCCGGGAGACCGGCCTTCGTCGCCGGGATCTTGATAAGGGTGTTGGGGCGGTCCACCAGCCAGGCGAGCTGCTTGGCCTCGGCGATGGTCGCCTCGGTCCGGTGCGCGAGGCGCGGGTCGACCTCGATGGAGACCCGGCCGTCCTGGCCCTGCGTCGCGTCGAAGACCGGACGCAGGATGTCGGCGGCGTCACGGACGTCCGCCGTGGTGATCATACGGACGGCCTCCTCGACGGTGACCTTGCGGACCGCGAGATCCGCGAGCTGGGCGTCGTAACCGCTGCCCTGGGAGATCGCCTTCTGGAAGATCGACGGGTTCGTGGTCACACCCACCACATGCTGCTGATCGATCAGTTCGGCGAGATTGCCGGATGTGATGCGCGTGCGCGACAGGTCGTCGAGCCAGATCGCGACGCCTTCGTCGGAGAGGCGCTTGAGTGCGTCTGTCATAAGAGTTGCATCTCCTACTGTTCGTATACGGGTGTCAGCGCGCCGAATCCGTCAGAGATTCCCGGGCCGCGGCGGCCACCGCCTCCGCGGTGAAACCGAACTCGCGGAAGAGGACCTTGCCGTCGGCCGAGGCTCCGAAGTGCTCCAGCGACACGATGCGGCCGGACTGGCCCACAAACCGGTGCCAGGTCAGTCCGATGCCGGCCTCGACCGCCACCCGCGCCTTCACGGAAGGCGGCAGAACACTGTCCTTGTACGTCTGGTCCTGCTCCTCGAACCACTCGACCGAGGGCATGGAGACGACCCGCGTCGGGATGCCGTCGGCCTGGAGCCGCTCACGCGCCTCCACGGCGAGCTGCACCTCGGAGCCCGTACCGATCAGTACGACCTGGGGGGCGCCGCCCTCGGCGTCGAACAGCACATAACCGCCCTTGGCCGCCTCGTCGTTGGGCTCGTACGTCGGCACGCCCTGACGGGTGAGCGCCAGACCGTGCGGAGCGCCCTTGTCATGGCGCCTGAGGATCTCGCGCCAGGCGACGGCCGTCTCGTTGGCGTCGGCCGGGCGGACGATGTTCAGCCCCGGAATGGCACGCAGCACGGCGAGATGCTCGACGGGCTGGTGGGTCGGACCGTCCTCGCCCAGACCGATCGAGTCATGCGTCCAGACATAGGTGACCGGTACCCGCATCAGCGCCGCCAGCCGCACGGCCGCGCGCATGTAGTCGGAGAACACCAGGAAAGTGCCGCCGTAGATACGGGTGTTGCCGTGCAGCGCGATGCCGTTCATCGTCGAGCCCATGGCGTGCTCGCGGATGCCGTAGTGCACCGTACGGCCGTACGGGTCGGCCTCCGGCAGCGGATTGCCCACCGGGAGGAACGACGACGTCTTGTCGATGGTGGTGTTGTTCGAGCCCGCCAGGTCGGCGGAGCCGCCCCACAGCTCGGGGATGACCGCGCCGAGCGCCTGGAGCACCTTGCCGGACGCGGCGCGCGTGGCGACCGACTTGCCGGCCTCGAACGCGGGGAGCTTCTCCTCCCACCCCGTGGGGAGTTCACCGGCCCTGATCCGGTCGAACGTCGCGGCGCGCTCCGGGTTGGCGGTGCGCCAGGCGGCGAAGGACTTCTCCCACTCGCCGCGGACCTCACGGCCGCGGTCGAGGGCCTCACGGGTGTGCGCGAGCACCTCCTCGGAGACGTCGAAGGACTTCTCGGGGTCGAAGCCGAGGACCTTCTTGGTCGCCGCGACCTCCGCGTCGCCGAGCGCCGAGCCGTGCGCGGCCTCGGTGTTCTGCGCGTGCGGGGCGGGCCAGGCGATGATCGAGCGGGCCGCGATGAAGGAGGGGCGCTCGGTCTCGGCCTGCGCGGCCTTGAGCGCACGGTGGAGACCGGCCGGGTCGAGGTCGCCGCTCGGCAGCTGCTCGACACGCTGGACGTGCCAGCCGTACGCCTCGTACCGCTTGAGGGTGTCCTCGGAGACCGCGGTCTCCGTGTCGCCCTCGATCGAGATGTGGTTGTCGTCCCAGAGCAGGACGAGATTGCCCAGCTTCTGGTGGCCGGCCAGCGACGACGCCTCCGCGGAGATGCCCTCCTGGAGACAGCCGTCACCGGCGATGGCCCAGATGGTGTGGTCGAACGGGGAGGTGCCCGCCGGCGCGTCCGGGTCGTACAGACCGCGCTCGTACCGGGCGGCCATCGCCATGCCCACCGCGTTCGCGACACCCTGGCCGAGCGGGCCCGTGGTGGTCTCGACACCGACGGTGTGCCCGTACTCCGGGTGGCCCGGGGTCTTCGAACCCCAGGTGCGGAACGACTCCAGATCGCTCAGTTCCAGGCCGTAACCGGCCAGATAGAGCTGGATGTAGAGAGTCAGGCTGGAGTGGCCGGCCGAGAGGATGAACCGGTCGCGGCCGGTCCACTGGGCATCGGCGGGGTCGTGCCGCATGAGCTTCTGGAAGAGCACATAGGCGGCAGGGGCCAGGCTCATGGCCGTACCGGGATGGCCGTTGCCGACCTTCTGTACGGAATCCATGGCCAGGACACGAACGGTATCGACCGCCCGGCGGTCCAGTTCGGTCCACTCGAGGTCTGTGGTGGTCGGCTTGGTGCTCACCCTGAGTCAGGGCTCCTCTCCACATGTCCAATCCCGGTGTCTGAGGGCGCACCGGTTCGTTGTCGAGCCTACCCTCGTGGGCTCGCCCAACCTTTCCCCTGCGTACCAGGGTGCGGTGATGGGCTGGACTTCGCCTCCCGGCAGCTTGGACTTCGCCTTCCGGCAGCGCGTACGGACGGTCCCGGGGCCCGCGGGGACGGTGTTCCGGGCGCCCCGAAGGCCATCCCACCCCCGCGAAGATCGGTGTCTGGGCAACGTCTAGAGTGGCGTGGTACGCGCAAGCTTCACCGGGGCTGCACGCCCGGAGCTTGCTGGGATTTCTCTGTCAGGGGTGTGCGTGACGGCCGTCGAGTCCCGACCCGCAGGGGTCGTCCTGACTCCGAGTCCGGGGGGCCATCGGCCGTTCGGGGCCCGTGTCAAGGCGTTCGTGGCGCTGACCAAGCCACGGATCATCGAACTGCTGCTCATCACCACTGTTCCGGTGATGTTCCTGGCCGCCGGGAGCGTGCCGGATCTGTGGCTGGTGGTCACTACGTGTGTCGGCGGCTATCTCTCCGCCGGTGGCGCCAACGCGCTGAACATGTACATCGACCGTGACATCGACGCGCTCATGGACCGTACGTCGCGGCGCCCCCTGGTGACCGGCATGGTCTCGCCCCGTGAAGGGCTGGTCTTCGGCCTCACGCTGACCGTGGGCTCCACGCTCTGGTTCGGTTTTCTGGTCAACTGGCTCTCGGCGGCGCTCTCGCTGGGGGCGCTCCTCTTCTACGTCGTCGTCTACACGATGATCCTCAAGCGCCGTACCGCGCAGAACATCGTCTGGGGCGGGATCGCCGGCTGTATGCCGGTGCTGATCGGCTGGTCCGCCGTCACCAACTCGGTGTCCTGGGCCGCCGTCATCCTCTTCCTCGTCATCTTCTTCTGGACGCCGCCGCACTACTGGCCGCTGTCGATGAAGGTGAAGGCGGACTACGAGCGCGCGGGTGTGCCGATGCTCCCGGTCGTCGCGACCAATCGCGTGGTGGCCCGCCATATCGTCCTCTACAGCTGGGTGATGGTCGTCGTCTCGCTGCTGCTGACCCCCCTGGGGTACACCGGCTGGTTCTACACGTCGGTGGCGCTGGCGGCGGGCGGCTGGTGGCTCTGGGAGGCGCATGGCCTCCAGGCCCGTGCCAAGGCCGGCGAGACGGGCGGCAAGCTCAAGGAGATGCGGCTGTTCCACTGGTCCATCACCTATGTGTCGCTGCTCTTCGTGGCGGTGGCGGTGGACCCCTTCCTGCGCTAGACCGCCGGGAACGGCCTGGGACGCCGCGATCGCCGAGGCGCCGGAGCTCCGGACGGGCGGGGCACGTGGCTGATGC
>NZ_JBSGVS010000029.1:76089-104861 GCF_053608565.1 Streptomyces sp. NPDC055025 | reverse complement strand
GGGGGGTGGTTTGGGTGGGGGGGGGGCCGGTTGGGGCCGCCCCACCACCAGCGGCGCCATGGCTGTGGCGCGTGCCGGGCGCAGGGTCAGAACGTGCCGGCGGAGTTGCACTTGGCCTTCTGGGTGATGCAGTCCTTCACGCGGTGCCCCTGAGCGGCGTTGTCCCACGCGTTGAAGAAGTCTCCGTGGATGGACGATGCCATGCCCGAGGCCAGCCGGAAGCCGGCCGTGCTGCCGTTGGTCGGGTAGCTGACTACGAAGGAGAGGTTGGGGATGGCTACGGGATAGGCGCCGCTGCACTTGCCGTCGTAGGTGTACGCGACGTGCGACTTGTGGTCGGGGCTGTCCAGGTTCTTGCCGTCCCAGCAGTCGGGGAAGACAAGCTGGTGGGTGAGGTGTGCGGTCGGAGCACAGACCGGCCAGTTGCCGTCGGCGCTGCGGCCGATCTCGCCGCCCGTGCCGGCGCACCAGTACTGGCCCGGCGATCCCGCGGGTGTGGATGTCTGCGCCCTGGCGTCGCCCGCGATCATGCGGAAGCCCTCGGGGAAGGGCAGTGTCGCCGAGGGGTCGGGCAGCCGGGAACCGTAGTAGACGATCATGTTCTCGGGCTCGACAGCCCTGTTGCCCTCGTACAGGGTCGGGATCCAGTACGCCGAGAGGTCCTCGGCGGGTTCACAGGTGGTGGCCTTGTTGTTCAGCAGCGACTGGGTGGTGGTGAACGCGTCGGTGCTCTTGTTGCCGAAGAAGCTGTGCATGTGGGACGCGCCGGCGAGTCCGGGCAGGACGATGGGGTCGTCCGGCTTGGAGTGGCTGTAGTCGCAGGTGGCGTTGAACTCAGGAACCCGGACCACGTTGGCGGGTACGGGGGCCGGGGTCATTGCGCGGAACTGCGCCACTTGGGCGTTCCACTTGGCCTGGTCGACGGGGACCCAGCCTGCCGCCTGGCCGTCTCCGTCGCCGACGAAGGAGAACCAGTTGATGTTGACGAAGTCACCCGGTGCGGTGCTGCGCAGTACGGCGAACACGGTCTGCGCACCGGTGGGGTGGGTGGTGACGTCGCTGGTGCGGGTGACCCAGTTCTGCCAGCCGCCCGTCGGCGCGACCTGTATGACGGCGAGCAGTGGCCCGGTCGCGCTGGTGGTACGCAGTTCGATGGTGCCCGAGCCGACGGCGGAGGCGATCCGGGCGGAGACGGTCAGCCGGCCGGCGGCGCCGAGGTCGACGTTGTCGAAGCGCATCCAGTCGCCGTCGGCGAGGAACGCCGCGTTCTCTCCTCCTCCGGAGTCCGCTGTCGCCTCCAGGCCGACGCCGGACTGGGCGGCGTAGGACTCCGCCTGGACGGTGACTGTGGCGGCCTGCGCCTCCTGGGTCGACACGGTCAGGCTCACGGCGGCGGCCAGCGCGACCACCAGTGCTCCTACTAACAGCGTGTACAGATGGGCGGGATATCTGCGCATCTCACTTCCTCAGGAATGTCGGGATGGAACGCCGGATCCTTCGACCGCGGCGGCAAGCGAGGATCGGAGGGCCGGGAGCGGGGTGCCCCTGCCGCGTGATCCGGAGCCTCCGGGCCGCGCCCAGGAGCGGGCGGGCGCGGCCCGGGGGATCGGAGGTGTTCGCGCGTGCTTACTGGAAGACCCGCACGTAATCGACGAGCATCCTGGACGGGAACGGGGTGCTGGCGTCGGTCGGGCCGGGCCAGTCACCTCCGACCGCCAGGTTGAGGATCATGTAATGGGGGTGGTCGAAGATCCACGGTCCACGGGTCTGCTCCACCTGGTCCTTGTCCAGAGAGAAGACGACCCGGCCGTCGAGGCTGTAGGTGATGCCCTTGCTGTTCCAGTCGGCGGTCCAGGTGTGGAAGTCGTCGGAGAAGTCGGCGTTCCCGGGCAGCTTGTAGGGGGAGCCGATGCCGCCTCCGCCGTTGTAGGCGGGCGCGTGGACCGTGGAATACGCGGTCTTCACGTCCTTGCCCAGGACTTCCACGATGTCGATCTCGCCGTTGTACGGCCACGGCCGCCCGGTCAGGAAGTCGCCGCCCATCATCCAGAACGCGGGCCACAGTCCGTTGCCCTTGGGCACCTTGATCCGTGCTTCGACCCGGCCGTACGTGAACTGGAACGTCGCGCCGGTGTTCATCCGCGCCGAGGTGTACTGGCACGTGGTGCTGCCGCTCAGAGGGTCACGCGGGCACGACGATCCGGCCGTGGCCTCCTTGCGCGCCTCCATCACCAGGTGTCCGGCCCCGTCCAGCGCGGCGTTGCGGTGATCGGTGTAGTACTCCAGTTCGTTGTTCGGCCCCGTTCCCGGATCGGCCCTCCACTTCGAGGCGTCGGGCCTGCTGCCCGCGGCACCGTCGAACTCGTCGCTCCACACCAGGCGTGGCGGGTTCGCGGGGTCGCTCGGCAAGGGCGGAGCCGGTATCGGAGCGCCACCGCTGCCGTACACCTGGAATTCCCACAGTGAGTAGCCGTACGGAGTGGCACGCTCCGTGCCGTACATGCGCACATAGCGGCCGGTGCCGGAGACGGTGAGCGTCTGTT
This sequence comes from Streptomyces sp. NPDC055025, assembly GCF_053608565.1. Classification (NCBI taxonomy): domain Bacteria; kingdom Bacillati; phylum Actinomycetota; class Actinomycetes; order Kitasatosporales; family Streptomycetaceae; genus Streptomyces; species Streptomyces sp. NPDC055025. The sequence goes on along the minus strand of NZ_JBSGVS010000029.1, from coordinate 102,318 downwards.
TGAAGCCTGTGCCGGCCGTCGTCGAGTAGATGGGGGTCCAGTCCTGTCCGTTCGGTGAGACTTGGATCTGGAACGACTTGGCATAGGCCGGATCCCACTGCAGGACGACTTTGTCGATCTGGGCCGTCGCGCCGAGATCGACGGAGATCCAGCCCGGATCGGTCCATCCCGTGGTGGAGCTGGTCGCCCAGCGGGACGCCGCGTCGCGGTCGAATGCCCTGGCCGGTGTGCACTCCCAGCAGTTCTGGTCGCTCTGGGAAGAGGAGGCCGTGCCGGTCCTGCCGTAGGAGAGCAGCGTGCCGGCAGCGCCCGGCCCTTCGGAACCGGTGGTGCCGTACACCTGGAATTCCCACAGCGAGTAGCCGTACGGAGTGCCGCGCTGTGTGCCGTACATCCGTACGTAGCGGCCGGTGCCGGTAACGGTCAGGCTCTGGACGCCCCCGGTGGCCGTGGTGGTCTCGTGGACGGGGGTCCAGTCCTGTGCGTTGTTCGACACCTCGATCCGGAACGCTTTGCCGTACGCGGCCTCCCAGTTGAGGGCGACGCGGCTGATGCGGGTCTCGGCTCCGAGGTCGATCCGTATCCACTGCGGATCGGTGAACGCGCTGGACCATCGGGTGCCCAAGTCGCCGTCGACGGCGGCGGGTGCGTTGAAGGCTCCCTCGGTGCTTGACGCGGTGGCGGGCTTGCCCTGCGAGAGCAGAACCTCCGCCGCCTGGGCGGGTGGCGCGGGTAACGCGACGAGGGCGAGTAACGAGGCGGCTATCACCCAAAATAGGACGAACCTCTTGCTGAGAGTTTGCATATGCAACTCCTCAAGTGGGGTTTGAGGTGGGGGAGCGCTCCCTCAGGGGAGAATGGAGGGGGTGGAGGGACCTGTCAAGACTCCTATCCACTAAGAAAAATCCACGGCAGAAGGGTTGTCGGACGGTGAGGGAACGATCCCCGGGATATCTCCGCAGGAGGCAAACGCTTGCGATAAACTGCAAAGGTGGACGACGGCTTGGGCGAGTTCATGCCGCCCCGCCTGCGGATACGCTGCTGTCCTTGCCATGACGCAGAGCCGGAGGCCGCCTCGATGAGAAAACCCTCCCCGCGCACGTACCCGGGCGGCGGCACGGGGGACGGCCGGACATGAAACGCCCCACACTCGAAGTGGTCGCCGCCCGCGCGGGCGTGTCCAAATCGAGCGTCTCCCGCGTCATCAACGGCGAGACGACCGTTGCTCCGCAGATCCGGGACGTCGTCATGCGCGCCGTCCGCGAACTCGGCTACGTGCCCAACGGAGCGGCACGCAATCTCGTCACGCGGCGCACGGACACCCTCGCCCTGGTCATCTCCGACCCACCTCAAGGAGTCGTCTCCGACGATCCCCTGTTCTCCGCCGTGGTGCGCGCGGTCAGCCGCGAACTGGAGGCCGCGGGCAAACGACTTGTGCTCATGCTCGCGGAATCGGACCAGAGCCGGACCAGAGTGGAGCAGTACGTCGCCGGCGGGCACGTGGACGGGGTACTACTCGTTGCCCTGCACGGCACGGATCCACTGCCGGCGGCGCTGGCCCGTCAGGGCCTGCCCCTCGTCTCCTTCAACCGCACCTCCGCACAGGACGTCCCGTACGTCGCCCTGGACAACACCGGCGGGGCCGCGCTGGCCGTATGTCACCTGCTGGAACGGGGCCGGCGCCGGATCGCCACCATCACCGGACCACTCGAACTCCACGAAGCCCGGGAACGCCTTGACGGCTACCGCCGAACACTGCGCGACACAGGCCGCCGTTCCATCGTGGCCCTGGGCGACTTCACCCGGGTCTCCGGCGCCGAAGCCATGCGCCAGCTCCTGGAGGACGACCCCGACCTCGACGCCGTCTTCGCGGCCAACGACCTGATGGCGATCGGAGCCCTGCGCACCCTCCGCCAGGCAGGCCGGCGCGTCCCGGAGGACGTGGCCGTGGTCGGCTTCGACGACATAGAAGCCGCGTCCTACACCACCCCCGCGCTCACCTCGGTGCGCAGCCCGATGGCCAACCAGGCAACCGCCGCCGTCCACTTGCTCCTCGGCCTCATCAACGGTGGCCCCACAGACCCGGTGATCATGCCGAACGAACTTGTGGTCCGCGAATCGACCTGATGCAGACGACTCGCTCTTCAGTTGCTCAAAAGGGCGCGAAGTGCGGGACCCACCCCAGCCGCTTCGCAGACGCCCACGACGCCCACGACGCCTGCGGTCGGAGGCGCCGGCCAGTCGGGCTGTTGGCTCTGGAGGGATTGCTCAGAGCCAGTCCCGCCGCTTGAAGATGACGTACAGACTGGTGCAGACGACCGCCATCAGGAGGATGGCGAAGGGGTATCCGAGGACCCAGTGCAACTCCGGCATGTGTCGGAAGTTCATGCCGTAGATGGTCCCGACCAGGGTCGGGGCGAAGAGGATCGCCGCCCAGGAGGAGATTTTCTTGAAGTCGTCTACCTGGTGGCGCTGACCTGCGGTGATGCTGCTGTGAACCTCTCTGGCCTGGGCCGATCCGTCTTTCTGGGCCTTTCACGCTCGTGCCCGGTTATGCAGTCGATTCTCCCCACGCGCTCCCCAGCGCCGCTCATACTCCCCAGATTCTCCCCAGGGAATGGCCCCGAGCGGGGTCGGTGGGGCGTGCTGGCGAAGCTGCTCCGGTGAGTCCGATGATCACAGGCGGTTACTGCCGAGGGTTGAGACGGCAGCCGTCGGCAGCCGCTGCCACCCATTTTGCGGGCCTCTCCATGATCTCCGGATGACGCTGGCTCACGGCAGGGACAACGCCACGGACGACGACGATGGCGGTACCGCCATCGGAAACCCCCGCCAGCCGTCGGGCTCCCCGGATCCACTCGTTGCGAATCCTCTTGGGCTGATGACGACGTGGACGGGCCCGGTCGGCGCGACTATGCAGTGGAAGTTACGAACCGGTGGGCGACCGGGTCCCAGACAAGCAACCTGTTCCGGGGTGAACGGAGTTCGTGGTCGGGAGAACCGTTGGTCGCGGCGGGACTGAGGGGAATGCCAGTAGTACTCAGCGCGCAGCGCGGCGGGCCGGTGCAGATCTGGGATCCGGCGCAGCAGCCTGCCCAGGACGGCTGACTTGCCGGACCCCGCATGCCCGGTCACTACCCGCGCCCGGGCATCGTGGACGGGGTCGCGCAGCCAGCCCGCCAGCGTGGCCAGGGCCTGCAGACGCCCGGTGAACCAGTCGCCCGGCTCGCTCGCGTACTCCACCCCACGCCCCCGCGGACCGAAATGCGCGGTCCGCTCCCGCTGCGACTTCACGTCCATCGCCTCGTCAGGCAGGCCGGGCCGGTATTTCGAGTGGAGTGAGAACGGCGGGACCGGATGCCGTCGCCTTCGCCTCCGGTGGTGAGCCTGTTGCTGGCGCCGACTGCGAAGTGATCGTCCTGGAGCGTTGAGGTGCATGGCACATCAGCATGATCGCCATGTCAGCCCGTGCGTGAGGGGCGCCAGAAGCGCACGGCTCGCGAAGCTCATAGCTGCGGCGGAGAGCCCTGCCTGCGGTATGCAGAAGCGCTTCCTGGCTGGTCTTGACGCTCATTTGACGCCTGAGACGGTCAGACAGCTGCTCAGGGCGGATGCGAACCTACGCTGACCTTCGACAATGCCAGCTTTCGGTTCATGCGACGCCTTTCCGATGACAGCATCACGTGGAGTGCGTGGCGATCCTTGAACCTGTCACAAAGGGCGCCTGACCTGCGGGTTTGGGTGGTGTGCGCTATGTGCATTGTGGGCGTTACGGGCGATATCTTGACGCTGAAATGACGCTCGTTCTGATGGGGCGTCAGGTGACTTGTTGGGCAGGTCAGGCCCTTTGAGGGAGGCGTACGTTAGTAAGGCGCCGAGGGTGAGCGACGCTCTGCGTGGGGATGCTGGTTCCTGCTGGTCAGTTGTCGCGGAAGAGACCGGCCAGCCCCGTGACATGCCGCGATGAGTGGCTGATGACAGTTGACCTGCGCGAATGACCTTTCAGCTGTTTCATGTTCGTGCTGTTTGATGAGGCCGGAAGTCCCAGAGAAGTCCCAGAGGACTCCCACGGCTGACGGACGCCCGTCGGCTCCATACGCCAATGCGTGCTCGAACGCCCCGTCGTTGACGAGGGGACTGGAACATTGGTGTCGGGCGACTGGCGCTCGATGGATACCTTGCGGGACTGTCGATTCTGCCGCTGGTGTCGGGCTGGTGGCCTGGCCAGCGGCGACTGAGGCTGGATCTGCGACTTGTTGTAGTAGGTGCGCTCGACGATCGCGTACTGGTCCTGAAACGGCCCTATAGCGGGGTGGCAGCTAGGAGGGGGCGGAGCAGCCAAAGACAAGGATGGGACCGGTTCTGCCGTCGTATCGGTCGAACATGACGACCGCTGGCACGGGCTGCCTGCGTAGGGCGGCGGCTCGCGCCATGGATATTAGAGCCCTGGGCAAGAACGGCGACCCAATCGAGCGGCTGTTCACCGAGCCCGCGGAGCTCCTCGTTCTGCAGCACTGTCATCAGATCAAGCCGAGCGTGGACGACGAGGTCGTGCACGAACTGCTCCCCGCGCCTGCGGGGATGGCTCATCCGGCTGCCGTACATTCCCGTGAAGGCCAGCCCGGCAGACCGCGCCCGCCGCACCGGTCGGGAGACCCACCGCGCCGGACGGCTGCCGCCACGCCAGGCCGCGCCGTCGTTCCGGGTGGACCCGGCACCCGCGCGTCAGACGGCCCCGCTGCCCGAGTGCTTGCTTCCGTCAGGCGCCGGCGTGGAGGTAGGCGGCCCACAGGAAGGGAGTCCGGGTTCGGTCGAGCGGGCCGGGCAGGTCGTGGCCGTCTCGTATGCTCCGCACGGCCTGGTGCAGTGCCCAGGCCGCACGGTTGGTGTCGATGGTCCCGTCGGGGGTGCGCAGGTGGGTGTAGAAGGTGTCGGCGACGGTGACGGCGATCCCGTCGTCGATCTCCCAGAGGGTGCCGACGACGTGGGGGAATCCGGCGAGCTGGAAAGCGGAGGTCAGATGGATGGCCTCGTCGACCAGGTGTGCGGCGTCGAGGGCCGCGGTGCGGCAGGCGGACAGGTAGGCCAGCTGGGCGTGGCCGAGTCGGACTGAGGTGAGGCTGGCGACGGTGAGGGGGTCGCTTTGATGGTCGTGGAGCAGCAGCAGGCTTTGGGAGGGGTCGGTGGGGTGGCTGGCGCCGTGGCAGGCGAAGTGAGCGATGTGGCAGCGGGGGAGGTGGTCCAGGACGGCTGCTTTGGTCGGCCTGTTCGGTGGCGGGCCGGGAGAGTGGCTGTCGGGATCGGGTTCGCTCAGCAGTACGGTGCGGGGCAGGTGGCGGCGGAGTACCTCGGCTTCGGTACTGACGTGGTTCAGTCGGCCGTCGTGGGGGAGGCCGGGGGTCGTAGGCATCGCGACGACCAGTCCCTGGGCGGGGGTGTCCGGGTGCGGGGTGTGTTCCCGAGTGTGCTGGCGGGCGTAACGCAGGGCGCGGACTGTGGGGGTGTGGGACGAGACGACTCGGTCCATGACGGTGCGCCGGTGCGGGTCGTCGGCGGCGTCGGTGTGGTAGCCGGCGGCGTGCAGGGGCAGCAGTCCGAGCAGTCCGCCCGGTACCCACCACACCCGCGGCCAGTCGGTGTCCGCCGGAGGCTGGCGGTGATGGCCCAGCGCGTCCAGAACGGGCCCGGCCGCGGTATCCCACAGCCATTGCAGGACTTGCGTCATCACGTCCTGGGCCTGCCGCCGTTGGGTTTTGTCCCCGCTCGCGATAGCGGTGTGCAGGGCTTGTCGGAAGGAGCCTGCCTTCTCGGAGAGGGCGCCGGTTGTGAGCTGGGGGAGCTCCAGGTAGGTGATGCCCGCCCGGGTGAGCAACAGGGCGTCGCTGCGGTAGTTGCTGACATTGAACACGACAATGGGGCCCTGTTGCGCCTGGGTGAGTAGTTCCTCTGTGGCGGGTGGGAGGGCGAAGGAGGCGAATTCGTCCAGATCGCGGATCTCGGCCAGTGTCCGGGCGAAGTCGCGGGCCAGTTGGTGCCGGTCGTGTACATCGCGGTCCTGGCGCACCGTACGGGTGTCCGTCTCGCCGCTTCCGTCGGCGGCGGTGCCGGTGGGCTGGTCGAGCTGGTCGCGCAGCTGAACGAACCGCGCTGCCAGGTCGGGGCGCTGCCGGTTCAGGTCGGTGAGATCGCTGCGGGTGTCCAGCGCTTGGCCGAGCAGCACCGCCCGCCCGGCCTCCAGTAGCCGCAGCGCGCGGGTGGCGCGTTCCTGCCGGGTCCTGCGGGGATCAGCCAGAGCCAGTGCTGTGGCGTCTCTGGCCAGTCCGGCGAAGCGGCCGAGCGCATGGTGGAGATCGCCCCGCCTCAGCTGGCGCAGGGTCACCTCGGGCAACAGCCGTACCGCGGCCTCGGCTGCCTCCGCTGCCTGCCCCGCCTCAGACCCTGCGATGAGCCCCGCAACCGTCCACGCCGCCCGGATACGGACCGAAGGCACCGCCGAAACGGAACCGCCCGCCTCGCCCAGAACAGACACCGCCGCGTTCAGGTCCACCTGGTCCCCGGTCAGCCCGAACCGGTCCCGCAGTGCCAACCCTAGGTTGCTCAGGTACACCGCTCGGTCGGGGTGGCCGGCAGGCGCGGCCCGGCCCGCGGCGTGGTGCCAGTCGATGGACTGATCCAGGTCAGTCTGGTCCCCGGTCCGCTCGAACCGGGCCACAAGCGCCAGCCCGAGGTTGTTCAGGTACCCCGCTCGGTCGGGGTGGCCGACGGGTGTGGCGTCCACCACTTCCCGTCCGATGACGACGGCCTGCTCCAGGTCCGACGGATCCCCCGCCCGTCTGAACCGGACGTGCAGGGCACTCCCCAGGTTGCTCAGGTAACCGGCCCGGTTGGGGTGGTCGGTGGGTGTGGTGTGTACGGCTTCCTGTCCGATGGTGATGGCCTGGTCCAGGTCAGACGGATTCCCCGCCCGCTCGAACCGGACTTGCAGCACACCCCCCAGGCTGGACAGCATCCGCGCTCGGTCGGGGTGATCGGTGGGTGTGGCCCGGACTGCGGCCCGGAGGCCGTCGACGGCCTGGTCCAGGTCCGGCAGATCTCCGGTCCGCTGGAACCGGTCCCGCAACGACATCCCCAGGTTGGACAGTATCGACGCCCGGTTGGGGTGGTCGGTGGGTGTGGTGTGTATGACTTCCTGTCCGATGGAGATGGCCTGGTCCAGGTCCGGCGGATTCCCGGTCCGCCCGAACCGGGTCCCCAACGCCAGCCCCAGGTTGGACAGTATCGACGCCCGGTTGGGGTGGTCGGTGGGTGTGGTGTGTACGGCTTCCTGTCCGATGGAGATGGCCTGGTCCAGGTCCGACAGATCCCCCGTCCGCCCGAACCGGAGTTGCAACGCACCCCCCAGGCTGGACAGCGCCGATGCCCGGTCGGAGTGGTCGGCCTGGGGGGCGTGTACCGCAGCCTGGAGATCGTCGATGGCCTGGTCCAGATCCGCCTGGTCCCCGGTCAGCCCGAACCGGGCATACAACGACAGCCCCAGGTTGGACAGCGTCGACGCCCGGTATGGGTGGCCGGCGGGTGTGGCCCGGACTGCGGCCCTGAGGTGGCCGATGGCCAGATCTAAGTCCGGCAGATCCCCTGTCCGCCCGAACCGGGCCCCCAGCGCCAACCCCAGGGGGTTCAGGTAGTCCGCTCGGTCGGGGTGGTCTGTGGGTGCGACCCGGACTGCGGCTTGGAGTCGGTCGATGGCCTGGTCCAGGTCCGGCAGATCGCCCATCCGCCCGAACCGGACGAGGAGCACGCGCCCCAGGTTGGAGAGTTTCCGTGCCCGGTCGGGGTGGTCGGTGGATGTGGCCTGAACTGCGGTCTGGAGGCGGTCGATGGCCTGGTCCAGGTCCGGCAGGTTCCCTGTCCGCTCGAACCGGTCCGCCAGCGCCAGCCCCAGGGGGTTCAGGTAGTCCGCTCGGTCGGGGTGGTCTGTGGGTGCGACCCGGACTGCGGTCTGGAGATGGTCGATGGCCTGGTCCAAATCCGGTAGATCCCCTATCCGCCTAAACCGGTGCTGTAGCGCCAACCCCAGGTTCGACAGTATCGTCACCCGGTCGGGGTAGTCGGTGGGTGCGACCCGGACTGCGGCTTGGAGTCGGTCGATGACCTGGTCCAGGTCCGACAGGTCCCCCGTCCGTTTGAATCGGTCCTCCAGCGTCAGCCCCAGGTTGTTCAGGTAGTCCGCTCGGTCGGTGGGGTCGGTGGGGTCGGTGGGTGTGGCCTGGACTGCGGCCTGGAGATGGTCGATGGCCTGGTCCAGGTCCGGCAGATCTCCCGTCCGCCCGAACCGTTCCCGCAGCGCCAGCCCCAGGGTATTCAGGTGCCCCGCTCGGTCGGTGGGGTCGGTGGGTGTGGCCTGGACTGCGGCCTGGAGATGGTCGATGGCCTGGTCCAGGTCCGGCAGGTCCCCGGTCCGTCTGAACCGGTCCCGTAGCGCCAGCCCCAGGTTGGACAGTATCAACGCCCGGCGGGGGTAGTCGGTGGGCGCAGCGCGTGCGGCTTCCTGTCCGATGACGATGGCCTGGTCCAGGTCCGACAGGTCCCCGGTCCGTCTGAACCGGTCCCGTAGCGCCAGCCCCAGGTTGGACACCATCAACCCCCGGTGGGGGTGGTCGGCGGGCGCGGCCTGCGCGATGCGCCGGCACAGGTCCACGGCGGCGGTGAGCAGGTCCGGGTCAGCGGAGTCACGTGCTTGCTGGAACAGGAGCTCAGCGTACGGTGCCGCGGTGTCGGCGAGAATCGGCAGAAGAGGTTCGGGCAGGGCGCCGGTGCCTGTGAGGAAGCAGGGGGTGAACGCTTTTACCGCGCTGCCCAGGTCTGTACTGCCTTGGCCGTCCGGGAGCGCCGTGTACCTGTGGAAGTGGAGCCAGCCAAGTGCGTACCAGGCTGTTATGTCGCTGAATTCAATAGTGTTGGTGTCGAGGAGTTCGGTGAGCTGCCGGGCCTCGGTGAGGGCCTGTGGTTCCAGTGCCGGGGAAGGATCGCCGGTGTCGGCGATCCTTAGTAACCGGGCCCACACCGCAGTCAGCTGTTCCTCAACCACTCCGGTCTCCTCTGTCCGCCATGCGTTCCGTGGCATGTACGCCCTGCAGTGTTGGAAGGACGCCCCGAGTATCCTCGTGATGCTGGCCAACCCTGGTCCATTCCAACGTAGTTGGCCGGAGGCAAGCCGGTGACAAGAACAGGCAGGGCAGGCGGGAAGGGAACCCATGGCCGACGGGGGCGGGCCAGCAGCGCCGGACGGGGCGGAGAGGCTGGCCGCGGTCTGCGCGCATCTGGAGGAGATCCGCGCGGATCTACGGGACGGGCCAGGCGGGGAGCACGGCCCGGTGGAGCGGGTACTGGCCGCCGCCCGCGGCGGCGGAGACGTGGTGGCCCCTCTTGCCGTGCTGCACGCCGTCCTGCAGGCCGGCGGCGACCCCCAGGGCCTGGACGGCTACACCGACCACGCGGGCGCGATCCGTGGTCTGCGGCCGGCCGGGATCAGCACCACCCGTGCCGAGCAGGTGTACCTGTGTCCGGCAGGCAGGTGTGCCCGCTACTGGTGGCCCAAGGCCGCTGCCCCGGTGCCGCACTGCGCCATCAGCAACAGCACGCTGCGCAGGGAACGGCTGTAACCGGTGGGCGGCCTCCTGTCGGAGCTGGGCAAGAAACTCGCCGAGCGGTGGCTGTCCCTGCTGGTTCTGCCCGGCGCCCTCTACCTCGCCATCGCCGTGACCGCCCACACCCTCGGCCACACCCGCCCCTTCGACCTGCCACTCCTCACCCGACAGATCACCACCTGGGCAAACCACCCGGCCACGAGCACCACCGGCGGCTACGTGGTGCTGCTGGCCGCGACACTGGCCGGCGCCGCAGCCGCGGGGCTGATAGCACAAGCCCTCGGTTCCCTGACCGAACGGCTCTGCCTGGCCGCCGACTGGCACACCTGGCCACCCCCACTCCGCCGGCTCGCCGCCAGACAAACGGCCCGGCGGCACGACCGCTGGACCCGCGCGGCCCGCACCTGGCATCACCACCGAGAGCAAGACGCCCAAGCTCTGGCCCACGGCCAACGCACCGACCCCGCCACACGGCACGCCGCCGAACGCGCCATGACCCGCATCGCACCCGAGGAACCCAGCCGCCCCACCTGGAGCGGAGACCGCCTCAACGCGGCAGCCGTCCGTCTGGAGCGTGACCACCACCTCGACCTGGCCACCCTCTGGCCGCATCTCTGGCTGATCCTCCCTGAGGAGACCCGCGTCCAGATCACCACCGCCCGTCAAAACCTCACCCGCGCCGCCACCCTCACCGCCTGGGCCCTGCTCTACCTCCCCCTCGCCGCCTGGTGGTGGCCCGCCGCACTCATCACCGCCGCACTCACCCTCACCGGCCGGGCACACACCCGCATGGCCACCGACACCTACGCGCTCCTCCTGGAAGCCGCCACCCGCCTCCACATCAGCGACCTCGCCGACCGACTCGGCCTCAGCCCCACGAGCTCCGCCACCCCCGAAACCGGCGGCGCCCTCGGCCCCAACTGCACCGGCGGGCCCCTCACTCCCGAAGCCGGCGACACCCTCACCCGCCACCTGACACCCACGCCGCCCCCGCCTCCAACGGGGTAACCATTCGTCACCCGGCGGGTCGCGGGCCCACCAGACCGAACGGGAAGGACCCGGACCCATCACCAAAGGCACACGCCACGGGACGGGACCTCCGGCCCTGACCTTTTTCCGCAACCATGTCCGCCGTCTTCCCAGATGTGCCGTCGTCTGTGGTGACTGACGCGGGTTTGGTGTCGTCGTCGGCGCCAGCACAACGTCAGAGAAGGTCAGGGGATATGGGCGACCGCTGGCGGTGTCGAGCCTCGCAGTCCAGGACCCGCTCCGTCCGCCGAACGATCACGCTGTGGTGTTCGGTAACGGACGAACCGTCACGCCAAGGGGTAGTTGCGGGGTGAAACGACACCGATGGTCGGGGTGAACAGACGGGGGTGGGCCCGCAGGGTGGCGTCGTCCCACGTGTGTCCGGCGCCGACATCGCTGACTGGCGGACGATAGAGCCGGATCGGTCCTGCTGCATTGGCGGACGGCTATGCAGCCCGACCCGAGGTTGGTCGCGAACGTAGCGAGCACCAAAAGACCACGGAGTTCCATACGGGGTGCGGTCGAGGCGTCACTTCCTGTAAGGCGCATGTGGCATCAATCAAGTTCGCTGGAGAAGGCTGTGTGTCTACCCGACTTTGCTCTGGGCCATGTCTGCCTGTGGCCGGTCGGGGCCATGGATGCGTAGTCGCTTGTGAGCGGCCCGGTGCGGCCCATGGCGGGGGGACGTGCCCGTCATCGGTGGTGCCGGGCCATCTCGGTGGGTCGGAGCGGGTCTTCGGCGTGGATGGCGTGCAGTTCGCGTTCCAGGTCCGCGATGGCGGCCGTGTGCGGGGCCGACCAGTCGGTGAGGCGCTCGCGGGTGAAGCGGGCGGTGGGCACCGCGATGCACAGGGCGGCCACCGGGTCTCCGTCCGGGCCGCGGACCGCACGGCCCACGGCGGTGACACCGACCTCGGTCGCCTGGTTGTTGAGGGCGAAGCCCTGTCGGCGGATCTTGCGCAGGTCGGCGAGCAGGTGCGGCAGGTCGACCGGCGGTGCGTCGGCCGCCGCGTACAGCGCGGTGACCGTGGTTTCCGGCAGCAGGGCGAGCAGGGCGAGGCCCCCCGATGCGAGGTGGGCGGGGAGCATCCGACCGCCGCGGTTGCCCACGCGCAGGACCTGGTCGCTCTCCACTGAGGCGACGAAACGGATGTGGTCCGCCACGAGGATCTGCAGATTGGCCGTCTCCCCGCACTGCGCGACGAGGGCCTCCAGGCGGGGCAGGGCGAGCTGGCGCAATCGCTCCACCGGCCTGTGGGCGCGCCCATGCTGGAACACCGGTCCGGGGACGTAGCGCCGGTCGTGGTCCTGGGCGGCGAAGTCCCGGTAGACGAGCATGGCCAGGAGTCGGTGCGCGGTCGAGCGGGCCACTCCCAGATGCCGTGCGGCGTCCGTGACCCGCAAGGTGCCCTCTTCCTGGAGCAGCACGGCCAGGCGGAGCGCGTTGTCGACGGACTCAATGCCGTAAGAGGGCTTGTTCTTCATAGCAGAACAATACGTCTCGCCCAACAGAATCTAATTAAGTTGAAGGCGAAACAGGTTCCGCTACGTGCTGGAGGCGCCACATGACCGCATCGCTTCCGTCCCCGGTTGCCCTCAAGGCGGTCGAGGCGCCGGGACAACCCCCGGTCACTGCCGGGTTGCGTGAGCTGTACCGCGGCTTCGAGCAGGAACTTCTGGTGCCGCTGTGGACCGAGATCGGCGATTTGATGCCGGCCAGTCCTGTCCCGGCGGCGCGGGCCCACGTATGGCGGTGGGAGCGGCTGAGCGAGCTGGCCGCCCGGTCGGGTGAGCTGGTGCCGGTCGGCCGCGGCGGTGAGCGCCGGGCGATCGCTCTGGCCAATCCGGGTCTGAACGGCGCCCCCTACGCCACGCCCACCCTGTGGGCGGCGATTCAGTATTTGAATCCCCGCGAGGACGCCCCGGTGCACCGGCACACCCAGAACGCCTTCCGGTTCATCGTCGAGGGTGAGGGCGTGTGGACGGTGGTCGACGGCGATCCGGTGGCGATGCGCCGCGGCGATTTCCTCCTCACCCCGGGCTGGCGCTTCCACGGCCATCACAACCGGAGCGATGCCCCGATGGCCTGGCTGGACGGGCTGGACATACCGTTCGTGCACGCGATGGGCTCGGGCTTCTTCGAAGACGGCCCGGAGGAGATCAGCGATCGCTCGACTCCCACGCGATCACGCTCCGAACGGCTGTGGGCCCACCCCGGGCTGCGTCCGCTGGCTGTGACGGCGACGGCTGCGAACTCGCCTGTTGCGGCCTACCGGTGGGAACACACCGACGCCGCTCTCGCCGACCAGCTCGCACTCGAGAGCGAAGGGTTCCCCGGGGTGGTCGAACCGGGCCACGCCGCTGTCCGCTTCAGCAACCCTGCCACCGGGGGTGATGTGCTGCCGACCATCCGTGCGGAGATGCACCGGCTGCGGGACGGGGTCCGTACGGGCCTCCGGCGTGAGGTGGGCTCGGCGGTCTGGCAGGTCTTCGACGGCACCGGAACGGTACGGGTCGGTGAGCGGCGGTGGCGGATCGCCCGCGGTGATCTGGTGGCTGTCCCGTCCTGGGCGGCGTTGTCGTTCGAGTCCGAGGGTGGTCTCGACCTGTTCCGTTTCAGTGACACCCCGATCTTCGAACGGCTGCACGCCGACCGGGTGCTTGTGGAGGGAGACGCGTCATGAGGCTGGCCACGCTGCGTACCGCGGGCGGTACGGCCGCCGTCCGCGTCGAGGGCGACAGCGCCGTCGAACTGGGCGTTCCCGACGTCGGCGCCCTGCTGGCGGCCCCGGACTGGCACCGCACCGCCGCCGAGGCCACAGGCCGGCGCCATGAGCTGGCCACCGCCGATCTGGCCCCCCTCGTCACCCGGCCAGGCAAGATCATCTGTGTTGGCCTCAACTACCGAAGTCACATCAGCGAGATGGGCCGGGAGATCCCGAGGTTTCCGACGCTGTTCACCAAGTTCCCGGAAGCGCTGATCGGGCCCTACGACCCCATCACGCTGGATCCCGCCTCAGCGGCTGTCGACTGGGAGGCCGAGCTGGGCATGGTGATGGGGCGGAGCGTACGGCGGGCCGACGAGGACAGTGCCGCGGCGGCGATCGCCGGGTTCTGCGTGGTGAACGACATCACCATGCGGGACTGGCAGTACCGCACCCCGCAGTGGTTCCAGGGCAAGTCCTTCGAGGACAGCACGCCGCTCGGGCCGTATCTCGTCACCCCCGACGAACTGCCCGGGGGCGTCCGGCCCCGGCTGGACTTCACCTGCGTGGTGGACGGTGCCGTCAAGCAGGCGGCCAACACCGCCGACCTCGTCTTCGACCCGGTGGATCTGGTCCGGTACATCTCCCGGATCGTGACCCTGAACGCCGGTGATGTGATCGCCACCGGGACCCCTGGCGGTGTCGGGCACGCCCGGAAGCCGCCGGAGTTCCTGTGGGAGGGGTCAACGGTCACCGTCGAGTTCGAGGGACTCGGGCAGCAGGTCAACAGCGCGCGTGGGAGCGGGGCGGCGGCGCCATGAGAGCAGCGGAGCACCCGCGCGCGCGAGTCTCGGCCGCTGACGACATCGGCGGGACCAGCGCCGCACGCGGAAGTCTGCCGGAGCGGAGCCTTCGCTGGGCTGCGGAGGGCACCGGGCTGTTCCTGGCCGCGATGGACGGGCTCGGCGACGACGGTCTTGGTCTGCCGACCGCGCTGCCGGGCTGGACCCGCCGCCATCTGCTGGCCCATGTGGCCGCCAACGCCGAGGCGCTCGGCCGTCTCGTCTCCTGGGCGCGTACCGGCTCGCCGTGCCCGATGTACGCGTCGCCGGAGCAGCGCGCGGACGAGATCGAGCGCGGTTCGCACCTGTCCGCGGACGAGCTGCGAGCCTGGGTGCTGTCGGCCGCACGGGCGCTGGAAGCGGCATTCGCGACGATGCCCGAGTCGGCCTGGGCCGCCCAGGTGGTCACCGCGCGGGGGCGTACGGTGCCGGCCGCGGAGGTGCCGTGGCTGCGGGCCCGCGAAGTCGCCGTGCACGCGGTGGACCTCGACGCCGGGATGGACTTCGACGACCTGCCCACCGGGTTCTGCCGGGCGCTCACGGACGACGTGGTGCGATCGCGCGCCACCAGGCTGGAGGGCCCGGCGCTGCGGCTGACCGCCACCGATATCCGCGCCTCATGGACTGTGATGGGAGAGGACGAGCCGATACGGGTGACCGCCCCCGTGGCCCGGCTCGCCGCGTGGCTCACCGGCCGCGAGCGGCAGACCGGGCTCCCCGTCCTGCCGGCCTGGCTCTGATGGGCGGCGGCGTGTGAACCGTGAATCCCCGCCCGTCGGCACAGCGTTGCCGGCCTCCGGCCCGTCTCCCGTCGGGCCATGGCCCGGTGCCGACCGGCGTGCTGATCGAACAGCACCGGAGTACGAGCAGGACCGAACGGCACGAAACAGAATGGAGTGATCGCGGATGAGTGACATCCTCGCGGGCAAGACAGTCGTCGTCACAGGCGCCTCCAGCGGCATCGGGCGGGCGATCGCCCTGGCCGCGGCGCACCACCAGGCCAAGGCGGTCTATGTCGCCGACATCACGGACACCCCACGTGAGGGCGGGCCACCCACGGCGGAGGAGATCGAGAAACTCGGGGTTCCGGCCCGCTTCCTGGCCACGGATGTGACCCGCCGGGCCGATCTCGACGCCCTCATCGATGCCACCGGGGAGTTCGGCGGGGTGGACGTGATGGTCTGCAACGCCGGTATCACCTTGCGGGCCGACACCGCCGATGTCACCGAGGACGACCTGCACCGGCTGATGGCGGTCAACCTCGACGGGGTGCTCTTCGGCGCCCAGGCCGCCTCGCGACAGATGCGGGCACAGAACCGCCCGGGCAGCCTCGTGCTGATGGGCAGCATGGGCGGGCTCGTCGGCGCGTACAACACCGTCGCCTACTCCACCAGCAAGGGCGCTGTGGTGCTCATGGCCAAAGCTCTCGCCGACGCCCTGGGACCGCACGGCATCAGAGTCAATGCCCTGTGCCCCGGCACCACCGACACCCTGCTGCTGCGCACCACACCCGGGGTGTCCGACACCGCCGAGGAGTACCGGCAGCGCACCCCGCTGCGCCGGTTCGCCGACCCGTCCGAGATCGGCAACGCGGTCGCCTGGCTCGCATCGGATCTGGCCAGTTACGTCACCGGCATCGCGCTCCCGGTCGACGGCGGCCTGACCGCGGTGATCTGACCCGCCCCGGAACCCCCTCGACGACGAACGGAAGAACCATGACGGCCCAGCCACCCACCTCCGACGCACTGACCACGCTGGACCTCACGCCGGCCTTCGACGTGACCTACCTCCCGGCCGGAATCGAGGAGCTGCTCGCGGAAACCGACATCCCGCTGCACCGGGCGATCCTCAAGAACTATCTGCGGCACGCGGTACTGGAGATCTCCGGTCACTGGGACCAGATCCTGGTGCCCGAACTGACCGTCCCCGAGCCGGTGTACCGGGTCGCCGAACGCGGCACCGTCCACGTCCTGACCGGGCACGCCGAGGTGGAGGGTTTCTACCGCCAGGTGGCCGAGAGCGGGACCAATGTCATGGCCGCCCGCGCGCTCAACATCTGCGTCGGGCACTTCGGTGTCGTCACCGAAGCCGTCTGGAACCACATGACACCCGGCTCGGCGCTGACCGCCGCCGAGGTCGACTTCGAGATCGACCCGGACGCCCACTACCTGATCCAGCACACCATCATGCAGAACTTCGCCTACACCCTCGACGCCAAGCTCATCGGTGAACGGGTGTACGACGACCCGGCCAGTTACTCCTACCGGAAGCTCGACGCGGCCGAGGTCGTCACCCCCGAGCAGGCCCGCGCCCAGCTCGCGCCCTTCCTGGCCAGGGCAACTCTCGACTGACATCGGACGGACACGTACTCGTACATCCGCAACGACGAACATAAGAACGACAAGAGGACGAAGACGGACATGAACGGCAAGCGCATTGTCATCATCGGCGGCACGTCAGGCCTGGGATTCGCGGCGGCCGAACTCGCCGTCGCCCGGGGGGCCTCCGTGCTGGTCGCCTCGCGCGGCCAGGACGCGGTTGACAAGGCCGTCACCGCGCTCGGGGAACGAGCCGAAGGCCAGACCCTGGACGTCACGGACGAGAGCGCGGTCCGGGACTTCTTCGCCACGTGCGCGGACTTCGACCATCTGGTCTACACGGCGGGCGAGTCACTGCTGGCAGGCACCCTGGCCGAGACCGACATCGAGTCGGCACGGGCGTTCTTCGGCATCCGCTACTTCGGCGCTCTCACCACCGCCAAGTACGCCGTTCCGCGCATCCTGCCCGGCGGCTCGATCACCCTGACCAGCGGCATCGCCTCCACCCGCCCACAGGGCGGCACCGCCGTCGTCTCCAGCGTACTGAGCGCCGTCGAGGGCCTGACCCGCGCGCTCGCCCTGGACCTAGCCCCGGTCCGGGTCAACGCCGTGGTGCCGTCGATCATCCGCACCGAACTGTGGAACGGCCTGCCGGAAGACGCCCGGATGAGCCTGTACGCCTCCGTCGCCGCCACGCTCCCGCTCGGCCGGGTCGGCGAACGACAGGAGGTCGCGGAGGCGTACGCGTACCTGATGACCAACCAGCACACCACCGGCACGCTCCTGACCATCGACGGCGGCGCGGTCCTGGTCTGAGCCGGAATCCGCAGAGAGGGGCCGGCACATGACGATGACACCCATGGACTACGAGAACATCCGGCAGCTCCAGGCCCGGTACAGCCTCGCCGTCGACTTCGGGGACAGGGCCGCCTTCGAGGCATGCTTCACCTCGGACGGTGCCTTCTGCGAGAAGGGCCTGCCCGAGGGCCTGCCCGACCAGATCCATATCGAAGGGCGGCTCGCGCTCGGCGACTTCGTCGAACTCTTCTTCAGCGCGGGGCAGGGCCATCTGCGGCACTGGTCCTCCCCACCGCTGATCGAGGGCGAGGGGGACGAGGCGACGGGCATGTCGTTCCTGATGGTCCTGCGTCCCGGTTCCGCGCCGAACGCCGGCGTGCTCCTGACCGGCGTCTACCGCGACCGCTACCGCAAGATCGACGACCGCTGGTACTTCGCCGAGCGTGTCTTCTCCGCCGACCCGCAGCCCGAACACCGCCAGAACCGGTCGAAGGACCCGCTGGTCGGACGTCTCGACACCTTCGTCGCCCGCCTCCGGCGCACTGGGTCAGTCCCTCCAGTGCCGCGGGAACGCGAGTACCGCGAGATCGAAGAGTAGAGGAGTGACCGCCATGCCTTCACACCGTCAACTGGGTACATTCGGCATCTGGAGCGGGGTCTGGAGCGACGCACAGCGCGGTATCCAGCCCTACACCACCGAGTTCGACGAAGCCGCCGCAGAGCTCGACGACCTGGGGTTCGACACGCTGTGGATGGGCGGTAGCCCATCGGTCGCCTGGGCACACAAGGTCCTGGACGCGACCTCACACCTCACGGTCGCCACCGGGATCCTCAGTATCTGGGAACACGAAGCAGCCGACGTGGCCGCCCAGCGTGCAGAACTGGAGCAACACTATCCCGGGAGGTTCCTGCTCGGCCTCGGAGTGAGCCATAGCCACTTCGCCAAACAGTACGCCCATCCGTACTCCGCGATGCGGACATACCTCGATGCCCTGGACTCAGCGGCCGAGCCGGTACCGGCAGACGCCCGGGTGCTCGCTGCGCTGGGGCCCAAGATGCTCGGGCTGTCCCGCGACCGCGCCGCAGGGGCACATCCGTACCTGGTGACCGTCGAGCACACCGCGATGGCCCGGGAGACCCTGGGGCCGGACCCACTGCTCGCCCCTGAGCTGAAGGTGGTACTCGACACCGACATCGACCGGGCCCGTGCCACCGCACGTGGCTACCTCGGCTTCTACCTGCCCATGCCGAACTACACCAGCAACCTGCTGCGGCTTGGCTTCACGGAGGACGACTTCCGTGACGGCGGTAGCAATCGATTGGTGGATTCCGTCTTCGCGCTGGGCGACGCCGACGTCATCGTCGCACGGGCGGCGGAGTTCCTGGCGGCAGGCGCCAACCACCTCGCCCTCCAGTTGGTGACCGACGACACATTCAACGCCCTGCCCAGAACGGGCTGGCGCCGACTCGCAGAAGCACTACCGCTACGCGGCTGACCGCCACCCGGCGAAACCAACACCATGAGAAACAGGAAGTGGAACTGCCCATGAAGGCCCTCGTATCACCGTCCTACGGCCCGCTGGCAGCCCTGTACATGACAGAGCTGCCGACCCCCAGCCCCGGATCGGGAGAGGTCCTGCTGCGCACCGAGGCGGCGTCCCTCAACGGCATCGACCCCAAACTGGTCACCGGCGCGATGAAAGACTTCATCCCGGTTTCCCATCCCTTCGTCCCCGGGGTCGACGTAGCCGGCGTGATCGAGGCGGTGGGGCCGGGCGTCACCCGGTTCATCCCCGGGGACCGCGTCGTCGCTGCTCTCGGTGCGGGGTCGGGCGGACTGGCCGAGTACGTCCTGACACGGGACGACTCCCGGCTGGCACTGCGGCCCGACAGACTCGACGCGGTGCGGGGCGCGGCTCTGATCACCGGCGCGATGACCGCCGCGACCGTGCTCGACGCCGCCGGGATCGGGCCCGAGGAGACGGTGCTGGTAGTCGGCGCCACCGGTGGCGTCGGCTCCTTCACCGTACAACTGGCCCGCCGGGCGGCCCGCGCGGTATATGCCACCGGGCACGCCGACGACGAGTCCTTCGTCCTCGGCCTGGGCGCGGACCAGCTGATCGACTACCGCGCGGCGGACCTCTCGAAGGAGACACATCGGCTGGTCCCGGACGGCGTCGACGTGGTACTCGACCTGGTCCAGGCGGGTCCGGCACTGGCCTCGTCCGCCGCTGCGGCCCGGCCCGGCGGCCGACTCGTGTCGGTGCTGGGCGGTCCGCCCGCCTTCGGCCACGGGGTCGGTGCCTCCTACGTCGTCACGCAGTTCCCGCCCGGCCGGCTGGGCGACGTCGCGGCACAGGCCGCGGACGGACGGCTGGAGGTGCCGATCGGCGCCACCTACCCCTTCGCCGACGCACGCGGCGCCTATCTCGACTTCATCACACAGCACGTCACGGGCAAGTACGTCGTGACCTTCTGACCCGTTTCAGGTCACCCGGGCCGCCCTGTCCCGGGCCACCTCCCACACAAGCCGCGGAGCAGGAAATGACACACACCGACCAGAGCAGGACAGCCATCGCCGTAGTCCGGCGAAACACCGAAGAGGTACAGAGCGGCGGGGACTTCGGCCTCTTCGGGGAACTCTTCGCCGACGACTTTGTCGACCACACACCCCAGCCGGGCGTCAGCGCGGACAAGCCCGGAGTGAAGATCCTCTACATGAAGCTGCGGGAAGCGTTCCCGGACTTCCACGCCGACATCAAGTGGCAGTCCGCCGACGGCGACCTCGTCACCACATACAAGATCTACCACGGTACCCACCAGGGCGAGTTCCTAGGCATCCCCGCGACCGGACGCACCATACAGTTCGAAACAGTCGACGCCATGCGGGTGGTCGACGGGAAAATCGTCGAGCACTGGGGAGTGGGCAACCTCTACTCCCTTGTCCACCAGCTCGGCGCCCGGCTGACTGTGCAATAAACCTGCCGGGCGCACCATGATGAATACCGAACCAGCCGGCTCACCGACACCTGGTGAGCCGAAGGCGGCTCAGTCGTCGAAGCACACGTGTCGGACCATACGCATTCGACGCTCTGCTCAGCTCGCGCACTCCAAACCGACTCGCCGGTGAGGCGACTATCCGAACATGGATAGTCTGACGGCCTACTTCGGTGATCTTCATGCCCTTCATAGTGACAACCTCGCAGCCTGGAATTCTTACGCTTTACGAGGACGTCGACACCTGCTAGTGCTCCAGCGGTAGGTCGTGATCCGAGAGGGGCGTGTCGGCGAGGGGCGGCCGTTATTCCAGCCACGTTCCTCGCCAGCACATCAGCGCGGAACGTGTCTGCGCTGGTGGTCATTTCGGCTGAGCAGGCCAACGCGGGAACGTAGCTGATGCCGCGGTTTTCCAGAGCGGATCGCAGTTTCGGGTTGCCGCCGTAGACCTCGTCACCCGTGACCCAGCCGACGCGGTGTCCAGCAACCGTTCGATCATCGATGTTCCCGGCCGCGATCGGCATCGTAGTGCGAGGCTTTCAGCGGGAGCGCCGCAGCCGTACCATGGCGATCTTCTTCGCGATCACAGGCGGCTGACGGCCCTCGGGCCACCCGTCGGCGGTTTTCTCACCCAGTGGACCTGGCGTGCCATCTTCTGGATCATCGTTCCGATCGCCATCGCCGCCGTCATCATTGTCTCCCGTGCTGCCATGCCTCAGCGGCGTCACCGCGAGCGCATCGACTGGGTCGGCGCCACGGTCGTCGCGGCGGGTATGGGACTGGTGATCCTCGGCATCTAGCACCCTGTTCGGACACCTGGCAACGAGCAGCCAGGGAAAGGCGCGACGCTGCCTCGGGCACGCCGGCGGGAACGGACGGGGACCGTTGGGTTCCACTATCGGGTGGCGTGCCCCGATGGCGCGCCACCCGACTACGCGGTCTCGGCTTGACTGGCATGTGTGCCCTCACGGGCACCGGCAGCACGGGCGATGGCTCTGGTCCCCCTGACCGAGAGACTCAGCCTCCTCCCCAGTCAACAGGCGACGCTGCCGCTCAGAGGGACGCTGTGGCACGGGCGAGGAGAGTGCGCAGAATACCGCCGGCTGGCCCAGCGATCGGCGAGGTCGAGGCAAGACCCGTTACACACTCTGGTCGTTCTGCAACTCGATCACAGGGCCTCGGAGGCGGGGAAGGTCGCCGGTGGAGCGGACCGCATGGAGGCCAAGGAGTACGTCATGCAGGGGGATGTGCGATCGAGTTCCGCTTCAACGTGTAGTAGGTGACTTACCACCACATCGATGATCTGGCAAACATACAGGTCAGAAGAGGCCCGACTCTTCCGAGTCGGGCCCCTGGTTCATTCCCGTGCTGGGATGGTGCTGGGAAACCTGACCCCTCGTCACCCGTCATCACCTCTGCTCACCCCTACCGTGCTGGGATGCCGGAGAGTCCCCCATGCTGCTTCGTGGGCCGCAGCTTCACAAAGGGGGGCGGGGAGCGTCGAGCGACCTGCTCTCACACTTTCTTCACGGCTCCGAAGGCCCTCGCGGAAACAAATCCGCATCTGCCCGACGTTGTCGATCTCCGGATCGAGGAGGGGAAGGTGTCGGGCCTGAAGCTGTTCCACACGACGAGAAGCGGCGTGACCGAGGTCACGCCGCGTCTTGCTGAGGTCGAGGCGGATGTGCAGGGCCTCGTCGAGGCGCACATGGAGACGCTGCTGGGAGTTCGCTTCCTGGCGAGCGAGTACGGCACTGGGCCGGTCCACGGGGGCCGGATCGACTCGCTCGGGCTGGATGAGAACGGGTCGCCGGTCATCGTGGAGTACAAGCGGGGCGTCGACGCGGGAGTCATCAACCAGGGCCTGTTCTACCTCTCGTGGCTGATGGACCACCGGGCCGAGTTCGAGCACCTGGTCCGCGGCCGGCTCGGGGCCACGGCCGCGTCCCAGGTCCTCTGGACCGGGCCGCGCCTGATCTGTATCGCCGGCGACTTCACACGCTACGACGTACACGCCGTGCGCGAGCACCGGAGGTCGATCGACCTGGTCCGCTACCGACTCTTCGGCACCGACCTGCTCGGGCTGGAGACCGTGGCGTCCGTGAGCGGCGGCACGCAGGTAGCCCGGCGGGCACGTCGCCAGGCGGTCGCCCGGGCGGCAGCCGACGGCCAGGGTGCGTCGATGGTCGAGCTGGCGAACGCGGTCGACGAGGCGTTGCTCGGCCTCGGGGACGGCGTGAACCGTGTGGAGCGCAAGCAGTACCGGGCGTATCAGCGTCTGCGGAACTTCGCCTGCGTCTGTCCGCCCCAGCGGAGCAAACTCCTCGTCTACCTGAAGGTCGACCCGAAGCGCGTCGGCCTCGTTCCCGGGTTCACCCGGGACGTGTCCGGGCTCGGCCACCACGGGACGGGCGACCTGGAGGTGCAGCTCCGCACGCCGAGGGACGTGCAGCGTGCGCAGGATCTGTTCCGGGCGAGCTACGCAGCGGCGTGATTGCTCGACGACACCTTGGCTGTGAGCGTCTCGCGATTCGTCTGTGGTCGTCGGATAGTGCCTTTCGACGTACGGGCAGGGCGTGGCGGTGGACTATCAATGATGTGTGGGATCCCCGGTTTGGCTAACCGGGGATCCCACGCTATGCTGCGCCGTCCCTGAAGCGGCATAGCCATTTCAGTGGAGTTCCGTCCCTGCCGGATCAGTTGGTGAGGGTGCCTCGGTAGCTGGCCGGGCCCTCGTTGGGATGACGGCGCATCCCCGCACTTGCCGCTGTCTGCTGATGGCGTCAGATCGTGAATCGGCTCGTGGACTTGGCCGGTGACTACGGCTCCACAGGCAGCGGCGGGGTCAAAGGCTGCGCCTGCGGCTTTGACTGCGAGCCAACCGGGGCCGGAACGGGCAGCGGCCTCGGGACGCCCGCCAGCTTCGGTGCCAGCGGCTCCGACGACGCCGGAACCACTACGGGAGCTCCGCCGAAGTTGTTGACGTTCTCGATGATCGACTTCCCGTAGTTCTTGTTGACCGAAGTTTCTTCATCGTGCCGTGGTGAACGGCACGATGACGCTACGGTCACGGGCCTCTGCCCAAGACGCCCGCGGCTGAGGGTGCCGGCGCTGGGCGCCCTGGTCACGGCACGTTGCCCGGTCGGCGGCCGGTCCCTGTGCGGAAGGCGACGAGGACCGTCCTGGCGCGAACGTTCGAGGGCACCTGATCGGGTGGTTCCGGCTCTCGGGGCCTCATTTGGGGTCCCTCGGTTACAACTCGGTCGTACGCCGGGCTGTTCGCGGCAGAGCGCGCGGCCACTGCGGGTGCTGCCAGCGTCGCGCCCGTGGTGGCGACGTAGCGGACCGCCCGGCCCGGCGCCAGCCTGCGGTTCGGCCAGCGCTGTGTGAGCTGGGAAGTTGTTGTGACCTGTTCAGGCGGCCGACAGGCGGCGGCGGGTGTCGTGCACGAAGTCGACGACGCGTTGTTCCCTGCGCCACGGGGCCAGTGTCCGGACAACGTCGTGGAGGTAGCTGTGTGCCCGCGGGGAGCGCAGGTTCTGGAGGATGGTCAGGGACTCCTGGGCGCTGGCCAGGCCCTGGCCGAGGTCGTCGCGCTGGAGGTGGGCGGCGGCCAGGACGGCTTTGCGGATGCCGACGGCGCGCGTGAACCGGTTGGTGGACATGGGCGCGGCTTCCTTGCTCCAACGGAACGCCGCGGCGGGGTTGCCGAGGTCGCGGTGGATTTCGACCGCGTCGGTGGCCAGCCGTTCGTGCCCGAAATAGGCGAGGTGGGCGGGGTCGTGGGCGCCGGGCCGGATTGCCTCCAGGTATTTCTCGGCTTTCGACAGGGCCGCGGCGGCGTCGGTGGGGTGACCGGCCTTGGCGTGGGCTCGGGCCTCGGCCAATTTGGCGAACCCCAGGACGCGGGGTGAGGCGTGGCCCCTGGCCCGCTCGTGGGCGGCCTCGGCCATATCAGAGGCCCGTTCGGGGTGGCCACGCAGGTAGGTGGCCAGCGACATCGTCGTCAGGACGTAACAGCCGGTCTCGACGTCACCGGCTGCGCGGGCCAGGCGCAGGGCCTGAATCATGTGGCGCTGGGCCTCGGCGTGGTGGCCGGCGTCGAAGGAGGCCCAGCCCACCGTCCGGGAGAGTTCAGCGGTCGCGGCAAAAAGCTCACGGCCGACCGATGCGCTGTAGGTGCCGGTGAGCATGGGGGCCGCGCGGAGCCGGAGGCACTCGACGACGGATGAGGTTTTCCAGTTCCCGCCTCCGTAGCGGGAGTCCCACAGCCGGGCCTCGTCGGCTGCCTGCCACAGCTCGGCGATGTCGGACCGGCCGACCCGGACGGTGCCGCCGTGGTGGGCGTAGGGGGGATCGGCGGGGACGGACGTCCACCGGGTGACCGGGCTGGTGAAGGCGCCGACGGTGAAGGCCCCCTGGGCGAGGAATGATCGGCGGTCCACGGTGCTCCAATGGGTAGCCGCAGTGCGGACGGCTGTGGCGGTGTCTCGGGGGAAATCTAACCCCACGTCATCCTTGCCGTCCGTGCCCCGCGCCATGCCGATCTCGTGGAGTTCGACCGGCCGTCCCAGGTGTTCTGCCAGCGCAGCGGCTATGAGCGGCGGCGCCGGGCTGCGCGGAATCATCCCCCGTTCGACCCATCTCTTCACACTGGTGTGTTCGTACCGCAGGTTGACGCCGGTCTCGGCCCCGAGCTGGTTGACCCGCGCGGCCAGGCGCCGGTGGCTGATCCCTGCCGCCTGTACCAGACGCCCCAGCAGCTCGTTGGGCCCGCGCTTTCGTTTCGCCATCGGCCCCCCTCGTTGAACGGCCCCTCGGACACCGAGCCTAGGTCGCCCGGTCCACGACTGGCAGGTGCGGTGATTTGTTCGCCCCTCTTGTTCGCCTCCCTGATGTGGGCACGCCCCGGTTTCCTGAGGGAACACCGTCAGGCCCCGCACGACGAGGGCCGTCTCACCTGAGAAGGGAACTCGCTGTGGATCCGAATTCCAAGGCCAAGCTCCGCGGAAGGCTGCTGACGTCGTCGCGTCCCCTGCCGGACTTCGATGTCGAGCGTGCGGTCGGGCCGTGGCTCCACCGCACCGACGGCAGCCGGATCTTCGACGGATCGAGCGGACTCTCTGCGTGAACGTGGGGCAGAGCAGTCCCAAGGTCTTCACCAGGATCGAACAGCGGTTCCCCGTTGCTCGTTCGGCGCCCGGACGACAGCAGCACCACCAGAACGGCACCCCGAGAACCCCCAAGAGAGAAGGAAGCTTCGCGTGTTCATCGACATCCCGAGCGAACTCGAAGCCGCTCTGATCGACCGTTCTCTCCCACCCTGGGAACTGGACGGTTCGTTCCTGGCGCAGTCCATCATGGAGGAGTACCGGACCGAGCTGACGGCCACTCCGCGGTTCGAAGAAACCGCCGCGACCCTGCGCCACGCGCTGACCGGAGAGGGCGGCGGATACGCCGTGCTGCGCCTGGGAAACCTCGCCAAGACGCTGGGGACCGACGACGACCGGTTCCTGCGGCTGGTGACGGGCTTCGCGGCCGAGATGGCCGTCCCCTTCTCGCCCTTCCCGCGGTGGTCCCTCTGGAAGGACATCGGGGTCAAGGTCGACAAGGACCCCGGCAAGTCCAGCGGCATCGGGTACAACGCGTTCCACATGGACCTGGTGAACGGGACCCTGCCCCCGGACTACACCACGCTCCTGTGCGTTCGCCCCGACCCGCTCGGCGGCGGCCCCAGCATCCTCTCCGACGCCCATGCGGCGGTGGGGGGGGGGGGGGGGGGCCCCCCCCCCCCCCCCGGCCCCGGGGGCCCCCCCCCCCCGGCCCGGAAAGGACCGTTGGGGGGGGGGGGGGGCGAAAAAAACGGTTACAAGAAGGTCGGGGCCCCCCCCCG
>NZ_JBSGVS010000029.1:0-76079 GCF_053608565.1 Streptomyces sp. NPDC055025 | reverse complement strand
TGTCGGAAGACAGCCGCGCCCTGCTGTCCGAGTCGGCCTACCACTACGGGACCTTCTTCGACCTGTTCGGCGTGGGCGCGGAATACAAGCCGTTTCCGATCCTGGACGGCTCCGACCCGGGCGAGGGGTTCGTCCGGTTCACCGCCAAGATGCTGGAGCGGTCCCAGCTCGGCCAGGCGCACGCCGACGCCGCCCAGGAACTCGCCGAGGAGCTCGTCCGGGGGCAGGTCTCCTTCATGCTCCAGCCCGGGGACTACCTCATCGTGAACCAGCGCCGCTTCCTGCACGGTCGGGAGGCGCTCCACAGCGGTCAGGAGACCGTCCCGGTCGCCGACCGACGGCTGCTCCTCCAGTTGTTCCTGCGCGCGCCCGCCAGTGCCGACTCGGCCGCGTAGCCGGCAGACGGCACCGGTGACCCACTGAGTCCCGCCCTTCGGCCCAGCCGCCGATCACGCGGCACGGCCACGGGGCGGGGCCCGGTCGGGCACCCCCGGAAACGGTCGCGCACCGGGCTCCCCGGGCTCGTGCACGCAGCTAAATGCGGGAGTTGCGCAGCGACTGCCACACAGCGCCGGCCAGCGCCCGCGACGCCCGCGGGACCGACAGATGCTCGTGCTCGCGGTACAGGGCCCAGTTGTATTGCACGAGGGACAGCTTGTTGGAGGACAGCGATCCCGCCTGGTGGGCCCTGTACACCGCAAGCGGCTCAGCCAGGCCCCGGGCGTCAGCACCGTCCCGCATGATCGACAGCCAGAGGGCGTAGTCCTGACGCTTGCGCATCTCCGGCATCAGCCTCGCGCCCAGGACATTGCGGTCGTACATGGCGGTGAGAGCACCAATGTGGTCTTGGACCAGCATCGCGCGGTAGTCCACGTGCTCCCGCGCACGGATCACCCGCCCGTTCGGAACCCAGCCGGTGCTCTCGCCGTCGTAGTCGGCATCCATCTTGAAGTACGAGGTGAACGTCAAAGGCGCAGTCGCCTCCGCAGCGAAGGCGAGCTGTTTCTCGGTCTTCTCCGGCAGCCACATGTCGTCGCTGTCGAGAAAGGCAACGTAGTCCCCGCGGGCCCGCTCGATCGCGAGGTTGCGGGCCCGGCCCGCACCGCCCCGTTCGGGTGCCGACTGAGGCAGGACGCGCTCGTCCTGCTCGGCGAACTCGCGGAGCAGGTCCATGGAGCCATCGGAGGACTGGTCGTCGGTGACCAGCAGCTCCAGGTCGCTGTGGGTCTGCGTGAGCACCGATCGGACGGCTGCGCCGAGGGTGGCTGCCGAGTTGTACACGGGCATCACGACAGACACCAGGGGCACAGCGCTTCTCCTTGCCAGACCAGGAACGACGGTCTATTCAAGCACCGCAATCGAGTAGGAGCTGCCATGCAGATAGTCGTCGCCGGTCAGGGCTACGTAGGGCTTCCGCTGGCCGTACGCGCCGCCGAGGTGGGTCACCGTGTCGTCGGCTACGACGTGGACCTGCACCGCGTTCAGCAGCTCGCCGCCGGCCAGTCCTACGTGAGGGACGTGGACTCCTCGCGCCTGTGCGCAGTGCTGGACTCCGGGGTCTACTCCGCGACCGCCGACGCTGCCGCGCTGGCCGGCTTCGACATCGCGGTGATCACTGTGCCGACCCCCTTGCGGGACGGCGTGCCCGACCTGACCTACATCGAGTCCTGCGCCCGGACGCTGGGCGAGCACCTTCGCCCCGGCGCGACGGTGGTCCTGGAGTCCACGACCTATCCCGGCACCACCGAGGAACTGCTGCTGCCGATCCTGGAGAAGACCTCGGGCCTCAAAGGCGGGGTGGACTTCCTGGCTGGATTCAGTCCCGAACGCATCGCTCCGGGGAACAAGAGGTGGTCGTTCGACGGGACGCCCAAATTGGTGTCCGGAATCGACGCCACATCACTCGATGCGATCAAGGGTTTCTACGACGGCATCTTTCGGACCACGGTACCGGTATCCGGGACCAAGGTCGCCGAGCTGGCCAAGCTGATCGAGAACATCTTCCGGTTCGTCAACATCTCCATGGTCAACGAGATGGCGACGTTGGCGGCTCCCCTCGGCGTGAACATCTGGGAGGCGATCGACGCCGCCGCGACCAAGCCCTTCGGATTCACGCGGTTCACCCCGGGGCCGGGAGTCGGCGGGCACTGCCTGCCCGTCGACCCGTTGTTCCTCTCCTGGAAGGTCCAGCAGGAGCTCGGCGTCCCCTTCCGATTTGTGGAACTCGCAGACGACGTGAACCGCCACATGCCCGACTACGTCGTCCGGCGTCTCGCGGAAGCACTCGACAAGCGCGGCATGCCCGTCAACGGATCTCGGATCCTGCTGCTTGGCCTGACCTACAAATACAACGCCACCGACCTTCGCAATTCACCTTCGGCACGTGTCGCCGAACTGCTGATCAACCTCGGCGCCGAGGTGCGCGGCGCCGACCCCAACATCCCAGAGGGCGACGCCACCGAGCTGAACGTGCTCCGAGTGGACGCGAGTGCGGAGGAGGTCGCGGCCGCTGATGCCGTGGTGCTTCTCATGGACCACACACGATTCGACCTCCCGATGATCGAGAAATACGCGACCTATGTTCTCGACTGCCGAAACCGCCTTTCCGGAGCGAACGTCGAGACTCTTTAGCTTCTCGAAATCACCCCGCCCCGCTGCCAATCCTCCATCCCCGGGAGTTCTCTTGCGCGACGAATGGGAACACGCCCACACGGACTACACCATGCCCGCGCAGCGTAAAATTCCTGCCTCGCTGGCCGAAAGCGAAAGCGACTGGCGCCACCACCTGGAACGCTCAACCCCCAACGGCTGGCTGATACGACACAACGCCATGACCGAAGCGCTCGTCAGCGGACAGCCGATGTACCTGCTGCACACCACCAAAGACATCAACGCCATCCGCACCAGCCGGCAGTTGCACGTCTCCACCGGATGCCTGGTCGGAGCCCTGTACTGCTCGCCTCTCGCCAGCCAGCGCGAGGGGCTGCGCCCACACAACCTCGGCGCCTACCTGATGCGGACGAAGCCTTCCACCGAGCCCATGGTCTTCGAGGTCATCCCGGATGCCCCGATCCGGCCCAAGGGCGTCGACTACCTGCATCTCGGTGCCATCCACCTGCGTACCTACCTGCGCTACCAGAGCTTCCTCACCCCGGCCGAGAACGACCAGCTCGACCGCGCCGTGCTGGCCGGGCTGCGCGCCGCGGCCGTGTTCCTCGACGTCGCCCTGCGCAACGCCGCCGGACATATTACTCCGGCACCCGAGTTTATCGACCAGTTGTCCGACGCCGTGGCCCACGTGCCGTTCCTCGGCTACCTGTACTTCGAGGTTCTATCCGAATATTTGATGCTCCACTCCGCTACTCCGGAAACCAAGACCTACGCCCAGGCAGGAGAGCTGAACAACTGGCTCTACAAACGACTCGCCTTCGCCGCCGTGGACAGCATGGACCAATTGTTCGACCTGGCCCGTTTCAAACCGCGCCATCACCGGCTCGTCCAGCTCATCGAAGGCATAGAACCGGCTCTCGGCCCAGGAGTCGCCGAGTACGTACGGCGACGGCTGTCCCACCTATTCACCCGGACTGCACTGCACCCGTCCCAGGATGCGGCATCGGTCACCTTCCAGGGCGCCGATCTCAGTACGATCCAGAAAGTCGCGCCTGGACTGATCGGCCAGATGGTCTTCCGCGAGATCCGGTACATGGTCCGCTATCGGCAGTTGTACCACTGCTTCGAGAAATCCAAGGCTCTTGAGGCGTGGGATTACTGGAACAGTGAGGGGATACCTACCCCCTTCAATGGAACCCTCCCCAAGGGAGAGATTGGAATAAATCCCGTCTACCCCAGATCGTCAGTCAGGGTGTGGACGGCAGAGCAGGACAGTAAGGGCTATTTACATCCGGCCGAGGAGGTCATGGCCGTCTTCACGCCGCACCTGGCGTCGTGGTGGGCGCCTCCCCGTCAGCGCGAGATGTAGAACGCCACCGATGATTCACGAGTCGAGTTGGCCCTAGGGGCCCGATCTCCGATTCCCGCCCAACGGTTATCGATAAATGGAGTTTCCGCATGACCACCAAGCTCCTGACCATTTTGACCGGCATCAACCGCAGCTCCGCGCCTTCGTCCGGGAGTATGATCTTCGTCAACGATCTCTACGGCGCGATGCCTGAAATCCATACGACCTTCCTGGGTAGGGCACCGGTCGATCAGGCTTGGAAGGCTGTGTTTGATCAGCTGATCACCCTCTCCACGACGAAGCGTCCTCACGGCCCGGACTTCGGCCCTTACGTTGACGAGTTGACGCGTGAGGTCGGTGCGCTCATCGAGAAGATTCAGCCGAATGCCATTCACGCCCAGTATCTCGGGTTCGCTCTCAGCCTGGCCTTCACCCGAACTGCTGGCAACATCCCGATCATCGCCATCACCCACGGCCCCGACGTGATGGTGGCCGAGCGCAGCGCGTGGGAACGCGAGGGCCTGAATGAAGTTGCTGCCGCAAGCGCCGCGATCGTCGCCCCGACCTTCGCCCTCGCCGACCGCATCGACCATCTCACCGGACGCCGATTCACCGATAGACTCACTGTCATCCCGTGGGGTATCCCTCTGAGCGATGCCCGGGTACGCGATCAACCGCCTACCGGAACCGGACCGCTATCGTTGGTGCACGCCGGTCGTCTGGACGACAACAAATCCACGATCACCGCAGTCGAAGCCCTCGCTTTAACTGATCAGCCGCACAGCTTGACCGTAATCGGCGAAGGAATCTTACGGGGGTATCTGGAACAGCGGGCTATCGAACTCGGGCTCCGGGACCGGGTTCATTTTGATCCGTTCCTGCCCCGTGCCGAACTGTGGCGCCGCCTGCCGAACTTCGACGCCTTCGTCTTCACAACCAGGGGCCTGGAGGCTTTCGGGCTCGTCCTCATCGAGGCTCAAGCCCACGGACTTCCGGTTGCCTACTCCGATCTTCCCGGTGTGAGGAAAATCCTCGGGAGCGCTGGCATTCCCTATACTCCTGGTGACCCGCGCTCGCTGGCTGTGGCCCTAGACGAGATGGGCCGGGACTTCCACCGGCGCAAGGCCCTGAACAAGGCGGCTCTCGATAACGCGCGCCGATACGACATCACTAGCACCGGCCGCCAGCTTCGCGAACTGACCCTCCGCGTTACCTCCTAACCCCGGTGTTTCGAGACCAGCCTCGGGACTGGTGAGGTCGCACGTTCAGGTGTCGCGTATTCCAGCTTCGCCTCCGACCGCGACGGCTTGCTCGTCCTGGGCGGCGGCCTCGCCCTCCAGGTCCGCGACCGCGCAGGCGAGGCCGCCGTATGGCTCGTAGCCACCGACCGGATCACGGGCCAGGACCGCTCGGTCGACGGCAAGGACGGCTTCCACGGCGCTGTTGCCCTGGACGACGCCTTCCTTCCGCTCGTCGACAACCCGCCGTGTTGCCCACGCTCATCGCGCTGCTCAGCCCCAACATGCACCTGCCGTCGAGCAACCTGATCTCCATGCCGGCCCTGCCGGACGAGCAGCGCAAGGGGCCAACGGTCGCTCCCCGCCCGTACGGACTGGACGCGGCTCGGCGTTGGCCATGTCCGTTCGATTCCGGTCGCTCCCCGCCCGTACGGACTGGACCCTTTTCGACCTGCGGTTTTATGGCCGCTTTGCCGTTTCTTGGTCCGGGGTGAGGGTGGGGAGCGTCAGCGGATCACTCCGCTGAGGTGGCACCTGCCCGGGTGGGCCGGTGTCTTCCCGCTTCGTTGCTGCCTGCCTTGTGCCCCGGAGGGTTGAAGGTCTTGTGGCTGCTCCACGGGCGTTTTGCGTCTCCTCCGTACCGGAGGCGACGGTGCCTGTTGGCGGCACGGGGATGGCGTGGGTGGCGATGTTCCGGGCGGCGTTGAGGTCCCGGTCAATCACCAGTTCGCACTGTCCGCAGGTGAACACGCGGTCGGCCAGGGTCAGGCGTGGGTTTTGCCACCCGCAGGCCGAGCACGTCTTGCTGGAGGGGAACCACCGGTCGCACAGGGCGAGCCGTGATCCGTACCAGGAAGTTTTGTAGGTGAGCTGGCGCCGGATCTCTGCCGGTGATGCGTCGAGGATGGAACGGTTGAGTCCGGACTTCTGCCGGACCCTTTTCCCGGGCTGTTTCACCGTGCCGCGGGCGGAGGCGGTCATGCCTGTCACGTTCAGATCTTCGACGGCGATCGTGCTGAAGCTGGTCGCCAGTTGTTTGGTGAGCGTATGCAGGTATGTTGCCCGCCGCTCGGCGATCCGGTGATGGACGGCGCCCACCCAGCGTGCGGCTTTCCGGCGTCCTGCAGAACCTTTGCTCGTGCGGGAGAGCGCTCGCTGTGCTCTGGCGAGGCGGCGCCGGTCGGCTTGCAGGTGGCGGGGGTTGGGCACCATCAGAGTGCTCTGATGGCCGGGGAGGTTGATCGGGGCGGAGAGCGCGGCGAGGACTTTGACGCCCAGGTCGACTCCGACGGTTCCGGCCTGTCGCTGTCGACGGGTGGGCCTTTCTGGGATCTCCTGGGTGACCTTGGTCAGTACGGAGGCGTACCAGCGGGTGCCGGCCCGGGAGATGGTGACGGACTGTACTGTCGCGTGCCCCCGGCGGATGAGGCGGGCCAGGCGTTTGGCCGAGCAGTGGATGCGTACGGAGCCCAGCCGGGGCAGGAGCAGGCGCCGGTAACCTTCCGGGCGGATCGTGGGCTTTTTCACGTCGTGGTGCAGGCGGAAGGAGTCCTTGCTTCGTCCCTTCTTCTTGAACCGTGGGTAGCCCATCGCGCGTCCTGCTCGTCGGCCGCTCAGAGATGAAAGCCAGTTCGCCCAGGCCCGGTCGGCGTCGATGAACGCCGACTGAAGCGCGTGCGAGGCCACTTCGTGGTGCCATGGGCATGGCCGCTCCGGCCCGAGCACGCCCTCGGGCAGGCCACCGATCCGCGAATCGCCTTTGATGCGGTTCAGATGCTTCTGGATCGAGGGCTTCGTCGGCACCGGTACCCGCACCGTTTTGCGGGCCTGCGTCTCCGTGACCCCGGAGTCTACGAGCGCCTGGACCTCGGTCCGCCAGAGCCGGTGCGCGGCGATCTTCATCCCGAGTGCGTGGTTGAACGCCCATCGCGCTGCACCGGCATGCCGCGAAAGCGCTTCCTCCTGAGCAGGAGAGGCATCCAGGGCGAAGCGGAACGCCCGAAGGACCTCCGACTGCACGGTGAACCACCTTCCTCAACTACGTCTGGATGAGTGTCGATGACTCTAGAGGCCACTACTGACAATGCCTGTCACCTGCGCGGATCCCTTCTCGTCGCAAGCAGCGGCGCAAGTCGATGAGTTGAGCGTTTGCCTTGTCGTGAAGACCGGCCCTGGCGGCCCGGGTCCCGATGAGGAGAAGTGGTCGGGCTCGGGATTCCGTCGTCAGTACTGGATCTGCCTGTCTGCGGCAGGCCGGAGGCTTCTGGCCGCTACGACGGCGGGGGCGAGCCGAGGGGGGCCGGAGACCATGGAGGCGCCGGCCTGAGTGGGCTATAAGCCGTCCTCGACTGTGCGAGCCAATGCACTGCGGTCCGGGCGGTGCCGGAGATCAGCGTGCGCGGCCGGCCATGTGTCCGGCTGTTGTCTTCGGGGTGGGTGCCGGCGCGGAGCCAAGAGCCGTCTGGTGTTCGTGGGCGGAGGTGTGCGGCCGGCCGGTGCCGGTGCCGGATCTGAGGGTGAGGGTTTCGGTGAGGTCGGCCAGGAGTGAGCTGGGGGTGTAAGGGGATGCTGTGATGCTCCAGGTGGCGTGGTTGAGGCTCGGTCCGGCCCAGGCTGTCCAGGTGGCGAGAGTGCGGTTCGGATTTTGGGCGGCGAAGGCATCGAACTGGACGCCTGACTGCTTGTCGGGGCTGCTCCAGCGGATCCAGCGTCCGTCGACGGTGTGTTTCCATCCGGCGTTGGCGAGGGGTCGGGTGGCGGCGGTGACGGTCGTCCCGGTGACGGGGCTGCCGATGGCGGTGTCCCAGCCGTCTCCGTTGGCGAGATGGTCGAGCAGGGCTTGGAGCACCGGGGCCGCAGTGGTGCCGGTCGCGGTGAGATGCCACATACGGTCGGAGACCGGGGTCTCGTAGGCGGCGATCATCCAGGCGGTCTCGCGGGGGTCGGCTTCGTGGACCCGTTCGATGCGCAAAGTCTGTGACTCGTGGATCGCGTGGGTGGTGTCGTCGGTCCAGGTCCGCCACTTCTCCCAATCCCTTTGTGCGGCGAGGAATTGGTCGAGGATGGCGTCGTGGTCGCCGGGGTCGGCGGCGTAGGCCGGCACGTTCTCCGGCGCCGGTGCAGGTGGTTCGGACTCTGCTGCGGACTGTGTGCCGAGCGGCATTCGGGCTTCAGCGGCGGCGCGCTCGGTGTCGGTCGCCGGCGCCTGGCCGGCGCGCATGGTGTCGCGGTGGAAGCGTTCGAATGACGCGAGGGCCTGGGCGGGTGAGTCGAAGGTGCCGGCGACCTGCCGCAGGTGGTTTTCGCCGTGGAGATAGACGCTCTTGCCGCTGTCGAGGTAGGTCCCGACCGCGACGGTGGTGTGGCTGTCGTGGGCGTAGGCGTGGATGAGGAGGCGGCCGTGACGGATGTCGTCGTAGATCTTCTGGGCCTCGTTGGAGACCTCCCGGATCTCGGTGCGGGTGCACCAGGGCATCGGGTAGTTGGCCCAGGTCCATTCCTCGTCGATCGCTTCGCGAAGCCGGGGTGTGATCTCGACGGTGATCCCGTCTGCGGTCAGTTGCTGGGCGGCTTTTTCGGCCCAGTAGGGCTCCTCGTGGTCGATGCGGGCCAGGACCAGGGTGTTCTTGGCCACGACGTTCCAGTCGGCGGCCTCCAGGGCCGTGTGGGGGATGCGGGCCTGGGTGCCGGTGAGGGTGGCGGTCACGGCGCTGGGGTGAGTGGGGTGGGTGTCGAGGCGGACGTGTGCGTCCAGGGAGGGTGTCGTCACGAAGGGGTACTCGCTTCTGCTGGCCGGACCATTCAGGTCCGGCCACCGGCGGGTTGGAGTTCAGCGGGAGATGCGCGCGGCGCGTGGAGCCGTGGTCTGCGGCGAACCGGCCCGGGGCGTGGCAGGGGTGCGGGGTCCCTGCACAGTGGTGGTGGGCGGGCTGGTCCTGATGCGCTGCCGGCGGGCGCGGGTGGCTGTGAGATCGGCGAGGGCGCGGCGGCTGCCGGTGATGAGCTGGTGGGGGGTGTTGGCAGGGTCGTCGGTGAACGCCTTGATGCGCAGGGCGGTGGTGTGGGCCTGGGCGAGGAGGGCGCGGTGCAGGACCTGTTCGCCCCAGTACTCGGGCGCCCCGGTAGGTGTCGAGACCAGGCACATCAGCTCGGCCGGGTCCACGTCCTGGAGCGGGGGGCTGTGGTGCTGGGCTTCCCAGAGCACGGTGACCGGATCGACGGGGTCGCCACGGCGCGCGAGGGCGGTCAGAGACTGGAACACAGCCGCGTGCAGGGGCAGGACGAAGTCATCGGCCCGCAGCCACCGCATGTTCGTGAGCCGGTCCGGGAGGGCGGTCGCGGTGGCGAGGAGTTGCCGTTCTTCCTCCAGCGCTTCCTCGCTCGTGTCCCTGGGGGGTGGCGGCGGGAGGGGGGTGCGGGGCAGGGAGCCGGGGTGCGGGGCGAACTGGCCGGCGAGTTCGTCCAGGAATCGGGCGAGGGAGTCCGCCTGTGTGAGGACGGCGGTGGCCGGGTCGGGCAGTGTGGGCTCGGTGGCCGTCTGTGCGAGGCGTTCGGCGTGTTTGCGCACGGTGCGGCGGGCGTGTTCGGCCCGGATGATCCGGGCGTACGCCGCCGCGTGAGCGGACCGCAGGCAGGCTTGGACGAGGGTGTGCAGGTAGGAGGGGGTCAGCCCGGGGGCCTCGGGGAGCGCGGCGGCCAGGAGTTCCGGCAGCCACACCGGCTTCCTCTCGTGCGTATCGCGGTCGGGCGCCGGGACGGTGCGCATGGCTGCGTAGAGGGCGGCGTGCATGGGGTCGTAGAAGTGCTCGGGCAGCAGGGTCCGGACCGTCGTGAGCTGTTCGGGGTCCAGGAGGAGGGCGCCAAGCAGGGCCTGCTCGGCGTAGTGGAGCGGCGGGCGGACCGGGATCTCATCGAGCCCGATGCCCTCGTACGGGTAGGGGACGCTGGTCATCAGGCGGCGAGGGTAAAGTCGTCGGGGCCGAGGGTCCTGTCGAGGTGCGGGGCGAGCAGGTGCGCCGCGAGGCGGGGCGGTACGGCGTTGCCGATCTGGGAGAACCGCTGGCCCTTGGTGCCCTGCCAGGGGTAGTCGGCCGGGAAGGTCTGCAGAATGCCGGCCTCGCGGGCGGTGATCCGGATCGACTCCGGCGCGGGGCATTCCTCAGTGATTCCGCTGTCTGGGGGTTCGGCGATCCAGACGCACTCGTTGGCACGGTGACCGAAGAACAGCGTCCCGGCCGGCTCCTGGATGGAGCGGATGGTGGCGTTGGCCTGGTTGTTGCTGCGCAGCGACCAACTCCACTGCGGTGACCGGGCCGTGGGAGCCGGGCCGTCGTCCGGGTGGTTCTCTCGTGTGCCGTGCCGCTCGGTCCCACCGGGCTTCTCTCGCCGCGGCTTGAGGTCGGTTGCCGGCCCGGCCGGACGGTGTTTCCAGGTGCCGCGGTCGCGGGCGTTGGTGAGGGTTTTGCGGGAGCCGGAGGGGAACGGCTCGGGTCCGCCCCCGGGCCCGCCTCCGGCGCAGACGGTCGGCACGGGGCGGTCGGTGGCGCCCCAGCCGAGGGCCTCGGCCATGGACACCCACCGCCTGCGGCCGGGGCCGAAGAGACCCTCCGGTTCGGGGAAGCGGGCGTGGGTGGGTTCCGGCGGCGCGGCGGTGCGGGTGCGGGAGGCGAGCAGGATCGCCCGCCGTCTGGTCTGCGGGACGCCGTAGTCGGCGGCGTTGAGGATTCCCGCCCAGGCGGAGAATCCCCAGGTGCGCAGGATCGCGGCGTACTGACGCCATAGCGGCAGGACGTCGGGGACTTCCTCCATGACGACCCATTCGGGCTGGCCGACGGTGTGGAGGGCGTGCAGGTAGCGCATGGGCTCCGCCGCGAGCAGGGAGCGCTCGTCCCGGCAGGCGGCCAGCAGCCGTTCACGGGTGTCCCGGCCGGCGGCGAGGTCGGCGACGGCCTGGTGGACCAGCGGCTGGTCGAGCAGGCCGAGCCGTTTTCCTGCCATCGACCACGCCTGACACGGCGGTGACGCGATCAGCCCAAGTGTGCGCCCGGAGAAGATCCAGGCGGGATACTCCGCGACATCGGTCCGTATCGTCAGATGGCCGGCTGCGGCACGTGTTTTACAGGCCCATTCGTCCCATTCCAGTCCCACGTCCCGTACGCCGAGCACCGTCAGTGCGTGTGAGAATCCGCCGGGGCCCGCGAACAGATCGAGGATCAGGATGCGAGCCCGAATTCGTCCTGCACCGGCTCCACATCGGAGCCGCGGCAGCTCCAGGGCGAGCACCCGTCGGCCACGCCCCGCTCCAGCTCGTCCGCATCCGCTCCGGTGCCGAGTTCTGTCTGCCGTGCGGCCCATTCGGCCGCCGTGACATGGTCGATGGGCGCTACATCCAGGGGGACGCGGGAACGGTGGAGGAACGCCTGGCCGAGCAGGCGGTTTCCGGTGGCGTTGGCGCGGGCGTTTCCCTTCCGGATCGCGGCGTCGAATTCCACGACGTCGTCCCACTCCGTCGGCGAGGTGTCACGGATGTGTCTCCACTGGGCGTTGCCGTGGAACGGGCAGCCCAGGCAGCTCGATTTGGGGGTGTCGGCCAGCCCCAGGCCGGTGAGGTAGCGGACGCAGTCGGCCCGTGACCAGTCCATGTCCACGATGAGAGGATGCCGGTTGCGCATGTATTTGACGTCGGAGTCTTTGGCCCGGTGGAATTCGTCCGTGGAAATACCGACCCACTGCTCGACGAAAACATCCTTCGGGATACGCGCCGGATAAGCAAAGCCGAGAAGTTCCCTGACCTTCTTCTTGATCGGCTTGATTTTATATTCGCCGGTGCATTGCCGCCGGGTCATTCCTGGGCGTCCGTCTTTGTTCAGGACATAGAGAGGCATGGAGGCGAACCGGTGGGCCGGGTCCAGGGCGTCCTTGCGGATGTTACCGGAGGAGACTCGGTGAATGGGTATGCCCGCAGGCTGGGCTATCTCGTGTTCGAGACGGTCCAGGTGCGTGTATACGGCCTGCGGTTCCCATCCGGTGTCGGCGAAGATGGCGTGGTCGACTTTCGGGAGGATTCCGTTTGCTGAGAGGGCGAGCAGTGTGCTGGATTGAATTCCGGCGCCGAGGGAAATAATACGGAGGCGGGGGGTTGTTGAAATGGTCTGTTCCTGGGTTCTGCGGGAGGGCGGGGCGCGGGGTCAGTGCCGCGGGGTGCGGGCGGCTGGGGGCGGTGCAGGGTGCGCGGCGCTCTGGCCGGCGGTGGGCGTGGGCGGCGGGAGGCGCTGGTCGAGGGCGCGGGCGGCCTGTGCGAGGTCGGTGGCCATCTGGCGGGTGACGGCTGCCGCCTGGGTGATCTGTGTGGCGGTGTGCTCGGGGATGTCGGTGCGTTGCCCGGCCCAGGCCGCTGCGCTGTCCAGGAGGGTGGCGAGGTCTGGGAGCTGACCGGCGGCGTTTTCGAGGACGGCTCGCTGCTGGTGGCGGGTGAGCGCTGTGTATGAGGTGTCGGCGAGTTCGCGCAGGCTCTGGGTGGCGGGCGCGCGCTCGAAGGGAAGCCCGTAGAGGTGGGCGTGGACCGACTGGGCGACCTTGGTCAGGGGTGCGCCGGAGGAGCGGTGGCGGTGGGCGGCTGTGGCTCCTGGGCGGACGCTGAAGTTCGCGATGATGTCACGGACGGGGATGTCCGCGGAGATCTGACTGGCGAGAGCGCGGGCGATGTCGTCGGCCGTGGGGTGGTCGGTGGCCGTGGCGTTCCTCCTGGGAGAGTGCTGGTGACGGGAGTTCAGCGGGTACGGGCGGCCGTGGTTGTGGTGCGGGCCGGCTTGGCGGGGCGGGTGCTCAGGAGGGCCGGTTGCGGCCGGCGGGTGGCGGCGGCTGCCAGGGTCTGGCGGCCGGCGGCGGTGAGGCGGAGCCGCTGCTGGCCCGGTGCGTTGGGCCGGTCACGCCGCTTGAGGAGGTCCTTGGCTTCCAGAACCCGGATCGTGGTGATCGGCAGGCGGCCGTCGCGGCTGCTGACACGTTCCTTGCCTGCCGCCTCGGAGACCTGGACCTGGCCTCGGGCGACGGCGCGCAGGGCGCTCTGCTGGGCCGGCGACAGGACGATGTGCTGTGCTGTGGCGGGCACGGGGGTGTTGCGGCCCTGGCGGTGCAGTTCGGCGGCGAGGGTTTCGGCGAGGCGGGCGGTGGTCTCGGGGGCGAGTGCGGTCAGATCGCGGGC
Organism: Streptomyces sp. NPDC055025; assembly: GCF_053608565.1. Lineage (NCBI taxonomy): Bacteria > Bacillati > Actinomycetota > Actinomycetes > Kitasatosporales > Streptomycetaceae > Streptomyces > Streptomyces sp. NPDC055025. The sequence continues at coordinate 62,680 of NZ_JBSGVS010000029.1, read as the reverse complement.
CATGTGGATCTGCCTGCCGGCGTCCATGAGGGCGTGGAGGTAGGAGTGCGGGTCGTCCCTGCCGGGGGTTTCGGCGTCGGCTCGGGCGGCGTCGATGATGTCCTCCGCGTCGAGGAGGTGGTCCGCGGCGGCGATGGTGAGGAATGCGAGCTGGGTGAGGCGGATCTCTGTGTCGCAGACATCGGTGCTGCGGTGGAGGGACTGGCTGTTTGCGGCGTCGCGGGCGGTGAGGGTGTCGCGGGCGAGGCTCTGGAGGGCGAGGACGTGTGGCCGGAGTACAGCTGCGGAGGTTGCCTTGGTCGGGTCGAGGGTGGCGAGGGTGTCGTTGTGGCGGGTGAAGGCGTCGGCGAGGATCAGCAGGCGCTCGGGCAGGGACGGCGTGTCGGCGGGCATGGATGTCGGACTTTCGGGTGAAAGGGGCGTGGTCGGGAGGGGCGGCAGGCGGCGGGGGAGCGGTCGGCCTGTGCTGGGGCGTGGTCTTCGGGGTCGCCGGAGCGAGGACGCGGTCTTCGGGGGCACGGTGGCCGCGTGCCGTGTTGTGCTGGTGTTGAGTTCGCGAATGCTGCGGTCAGAGGCGTGGGGCTGCGGCCTGTGGTGGGACGGGTGGTGCGGCGGCGGACGGGGGCAGTGTGGCGAGGATGGTCCGGGCGTGGTCGGTGGCGGTCAGGGTCTGGCCGGTGAAGAGGCTGCTGCTCGTGTCGCGGTCCACGAACCCCTTCTTCTCCAGTGAGTTGTAGGTGGTCAGGGTGATGCGCTCACCACTTCCACGTGGGGTGTCGACGTACCATCGGCCGCGTGTTGTTTCGCTGAGTTTGACGCCGCCTTGGGCGATGGTGTGCAGGGCATGGTGCTGACGGGGGGTGAGGTGGACCGGCCGCGTGGCGGGGGCCGGTGTGCCGGTCCGGGTGGTGCTGCTGACGGGGGCGGTGGCTGGGGCGGGTGTGGTGCCGGTGAGGTGGGTGGCGACGTAGCGGCATCCGGTGGCGCAGACCGACAGACTCTGGGCGGCGTCGTGGAGGTGGGCGGCGATGTTCTGGCGGGCGTCGCGGTGCCGCAGGTCCCGCGCGACTCGGTCGTCCGCGGGCTGGGGGTCCCAGGTGTGGGCGTCGTAGGTGTTGTCGGAGATCGCGGAGGTCAGGCTCGCCGAGGCGAGACCCGCCTGCTCGACGACGCTGCTGACACAGTCGAACGCGGCGCGGGCGCCGCTGATGTGGGCGGCCTGGCTTCCGTCGAGCGCGGTGAGACGGGTGAGGGACTCCGTGACCAGCGCGTGGGACTCGGCGATGCGGCGGGCCAGCTGCCGCAGTCCCTCGGTCCCGGTCAAAGGCTCGTCGTGGTCGTGCAGGAGTTCACGGCGCAGGGCGTCGAACCGGTCGGCGAGAGTACGCAGCCGGTCGGCCTGGACAGTGATGTCGATCTGTCGCAAAAGGGGGCTTCCGTTGTGGAGGTGAAGGCGAGTTGTCTGTCACCGTGGGCTCCGGCCGGACCGGGTCTGGCCCGTCGGAGGCGGCGTGGGCGTCACGGGAGGCTGTGCAGGGGAGAACGTGCTGGTGGGCCGGCGGATGGTCAGGACAGTGGTGCCGGAGGCGGGGTCCTGCTCGATGGCCAGTACGTTGTCGCCGGGCTGCAGCTGACCGGCGTCGATCTGCAGGGTGCGCGGCTCTGATGCCCGTACCCCGACGGTGCCTCGCCCGGCGCCGGCCATGCCGGGCGCTGTCGCGGGTGCTGGTTTCTCGGTGATCGCTGACTCAGCGGGCCAGTTGGCCTCTATGCGGCGGCGCAGGGTGGCGGCTGTGCAGTTCGTGCGGGAGTCGAGGGCCCACCGATGCAGGGGCCGGGTCTCGCCGAACGCGGTGACGGGGATGGCGTAGTTGGGGTCGTCCGGTCCTTGGAGCAGCGCGTCCCTGAAGCGGATCCCGTCGGTGAACACCCGTGTGTAGAGCGTCTGATAGGGGATGCCGCTCTGTTCGGCCCAGCCGCGAAGGGTCAGGGACCGGTCGAAATGGGTGAACTGCAGCGGCGGTTCCTGGTTCTTGCCGCGGGTGATCGCGTCCTCGGGATCCCAGCCGAGGGCCAGACGTCCCCGAAGCGTCGCCTTCGTCACCGGACACCGCGGATCCTGTGCCCACGAGCTGAGCGTCTTCGACTCGCCGAACGCCTCGATGTCACCCTTCGCCAGCTCCCAGTGATGACGCCCGGCACCCCTACCGGCACGTGACGCGCCAGGCTGCTCCGCAGGGCTGGGGGTCACTGTTCTTCGCCTTCCCGGGAGTGGACCGGCACCAGGTGCAGGTGAGGGCAGCTCATGCGGCCGTCCCGAAGTCGGACTGCTTCGGTGTCGTCTTGGCGATGGCTCGCTGGGTAATGCCGGCCGAGGCACGCTTCGACGCGGCGGCCAGCGTGTCCGCGCCGGGCTCCAGGTACCAGGGGCGCAGGTCGAGCATGGCGACGCGCATGCCGGTGGCGAGGGCGAGTGCGGTGCCCTTGGGTAGGGCGCGGATGGCGTCGGCGGGCAGGATCCGTTCCTGCCGCATGCTGAAGCTGGTCGACTTGCCGGAGTCGGAGACTGAGGTTGACGTCGTTTCCACGTCGTGGTCGCCGATCAGCCGGGACAGTTTGTCGGCGAAGTCCGGGTCGTCGATGCCGGATCCGATGACTTTGATGGTGGAGGCGGACCATAGGGCGTCCATGCCGGCCTCGCCCCAGACTTTCTGGCCCTGGCGGTAGGACTGCAGGATGGTGATCGGGATGATGCCGCGCGAGCCGAGGTGGCTGTAGAGGTCGGGGAGGTCGTTGATTTTGCATACGTTGGCGGCTTCGTCAAGGATCGCGAGCAGGGGCGGGTCGAGGCGTCCGCCGGCGCGTTCGGCCTGGGTGGTCGCGGCGCGCATGACGGAGTCCGCGCACGCGGCGATCAGCGCGCTGGCTCCGCCTCCGCCGTCCTTCGACAGCAGGTAGAGCGTGTCGGTGCTGGTGACGAACTCGGACGGCCGGAATTCCGGGACGTCCTTCTGCGGGGTGACCCAGGCGGCGATCTCCGAGTTCAGTAGGGCGGCGGCGTACTGGCGGGCGGTCTCGTAGATGCCGTCGCGGGTTTCCGGGGGGCCTTCGACGGTGCCTTTGAGCTGGGCCGCGACGGCCGTGAATCCGTGGTCGCGGAGGATGTCCAGTGGGGTGCGGTCGGCGGGGAACGCGAGCCACTGCATGACGTCGGTGATCGGCCGCTCATCGAGGGCGGCGGCCAGGAAGAGCTGGCTGAGGATGTTGGATCCGGCCTTGGACCAGAAGTCGCCCTGCTGGGAGGCGTCCACGGATGCGGCGAGGAAATGTCCGGCCAGGCGCCCGGCACCGTCGAGGATGGTGGCGTCGGCGAGCGGGTTCCACCACATGGCCCGCTCGGCGTGAGCGATCTGCTGCGGGTCCATTGACCACGTCCGCCCGGCCCGGGCCCGTGCGTCGAGGGTGGCGGTGTAGGCGTCGCCCGCGGCCTTGTTCGAGGTGAGCAGGACGGGGCCGGGGGCGTTGAGGATCGACGGGATGGCCAGGCTCGTGGTCTTGCCCGAGCGGGGAGCCATGATCGCGACGGCGACATCCTCGTACCCCATCCGGACTTCGTGCCTCGTGCCCTGCAGATTGCCGAGGAGGATGCCGGCATCACGGGCATCGATGTGCTTGGCGTCCTTCAGGCTCGGCCGCAGCGAGCGGGCCTTGATGGTGATCGCTTTCGTGAGCAGCGGCTCGATGTCCCGCTGCTTGGCCATTCCGGCGACCCGCTTCGTTCTGCCGTTCCCGCTTTTGTGACGGGTCCACCAGACGGCGCCGAGGGCAGCGAGCGTGATGGTGATCAGTGAGGGGACGATGAGCGCGCCGATGAGCAGGGCGGTGTGTCCGGTGGCGGGCCAGAGCTGTTCGCGGTGGAAGAGGGCGTCGGCCGGCTGGTAGGGCATCCAGGGGCCGGAGTTGGTGAGCCAGGTGGTGGTGTTCCCGCAGAGCCAGGCGAGGTTGGACAGGGGGACGCCGAGGGCGATGGCGCCGAGCAGGATCTTGAAGGGGATGTCGTAGCTGTCGGCGTTCGAGGGGGAGGAGGGATTAGGCAAGGGAGCGGATCCGCGGGCGGGGTCGGGGGTCGGGTGGGCTGCGTCAGCGGATACGGCGCGGCGGCGGTGCGTTCGGTGTCGGTGGTGCGGGAGCTGGATGGTGGGGCTGGCGGTCGGCGAGGGTCTTGACGCGGTTCTCCAGCGGGAAGGCCACATCGATGGCCGGGACTCGGACGTGGGTGACGCGGGTATGGCGGCGGCTGTGGGCGGGGACGCGGAGCCGGCGGGGATCGCGGGGCAGCGGGCTCGGGTCGGCGAGCGCGCGGGTGAATCCGGCGATCAGGCGTGAGGGGGTGTCGCGGCTGAAGTACGCCTGCCAGATCAGTCCCTCGGGGGCCTCGCTGACCGTAGTCTTGACGAATGAGCCGTTGAAGGCGCCCTCGGTGACGTGTTCGACGCGGGCGATGCCGTCCGGGGAGATAAGCCCGTCGTGGTCCTGCGCGTCCCGCCAGTCGGCCTGCCGCAGCGGCTCGTACGGGTCCGGGGCGGGTGCCGGCCCGGGGTCGGGGGCGGTGAGTGCGTCGGTGAGTCCGGCGATGATCTCGACCGGAGTGCGGGCATCGAAGCTCACCGACCAGGCGCGCTGCTCCCCGACGGGAGCATGCCGCAGTTTCCACCACGACCAGATGGGGTTCGGTTCCAGGCGCAGGACGGCTTTCTGGTCGGGGCTGGAGAGGATGACGCGGGGCACGAGGGGGTCGTGTCCGTGACTCCAGCCGCAGGCCCGGTGGAGCGGAACGGTGATCCAGGCGGGATCGCCGCCGCCCGCGAGGCAGCGGGGAGCGACCAGGGCCACGTCAATGGTGTTGTCCATGGTCACCTCCTGGCCGCGGGGGACTGGCCCGTCGGCCGGGACTGCGCCAGGGCGGGCGCCGGCGTTTTGGCCGGCGGCACTGACGGGGTCTGTTCTGCCGCGCGGTGGATTTCGAGGAGGGCTTCGCCGGCGGAGGCCCAGTCGTCCAGGTAGGACCAGGCTTCACCGTTCCGTACGGCCCGCGCGTCCTCGTACTCCGGGCTCCCCGGACCTGCCGAGGGGGGCAGGCTGTCGCGGGCGGTGCGCCAGTTGTTTCGCAGGATGACGAGCTGGTCGAGCGCGTCGTGGAGGCGGCTGAGCTGGTAGGTCCATCGCGGCTGGATGGCGGTGGCCGGGAGCTGTTGCAGCTGCTTCTCGGCGGTGGTGAGCATGTCCTTGGCGCTGGAGCGGACGCGGTTGAAGGCCCGCCAGGTGTCGGCGTCGCGGCGCTGGGCGCGTATGCCGTAGGCGTGGCCGTCGTGCGGCCAGCCGTCGAGGTCGGTGTGCTGGTCGGAATAGGTGTCCCAGTCCGCGAGAATCTGCTCGCTCTCGCGGATGAACGCGGCGAGCTGGTCCAGCCGGTGCTGGTGTATGGCGGAGGGGTTGGTTGCCGTCAAGAGGGGGCTTCCTGGCAGAGGGGTGGGCGCAGTGCCGTGGGGAGGGGAGAGGGCATGCCGTCTCCCTGGCCTGGCCGTGCGGACAATGGGGGTCAGCGGCGGTGGGCGGCCGTGGCGGCCCGGACCGGTCCGGGCTGAGCGGGCTGGGCCGTGGTCGGCCGGGCTCTGCGGGCGGCGGCCCGGGCGGCCTTGAGGCGTTCCTGATGGGCGGCGATGATCTGTTCGCCTTGCGGACCGTCGCGTTCCTGCGTGACGAGATAGTGGTGCGGTACGTCGTGCATGCCGCGCTGGACCGGATCGGGGCTGGCCAGGGCGGTGGCGAAGGCGGCGATCAGGTGGCGGGGGGTGGTGTCGTCGAAGGACGCGTGCCACAGGCGGCGCTGCCCGCCGAGCCCGGTGGCGAGTGCCGCTTCGGCGGTCCAGTAGAAGTGCTCGCCCTCCAGGGTGGTCCAGCGGCGCAGGCTCATGATCCCGTCGGGGTGAGAAGCACTCTCGCCGCCTTGCCCGTCACGCTCGTACGCCCAGCCCGCCGCGGTCAGCGGCGCCCACAGGTCGGGGGTGGTGTCGGGGGCGGGGCGGATGAGGGCGTCGGTGAGTCCGGCGAGGATCTCGACGGGCGTGTCACCGCCGAAACCCGCCTGCCACCATGGTCCTTCACCCTCCGAGGTGATGCGCCACCAGGAACCGTACGTTCCGGTTTCGGGGTCCAGGACCAAGGTGTGCCGGTAGTCGGGCGCGGCCAGCACGACGTGGGGCACGTCCGGATCGGAGTGGTTCTTCCAGCCTGCGGCGCGCAGCGCCTGGGTGATGTGACGGGGATCGCCGGGCCCGGCAAGGTGGCGGGGACGGGTCTCGCACCAGATGGTGCGTCGCGGATCGCCCGCGCGGGTGCGGATGTACAGCGGAGAGCGGCTCATCACCCTCCCGCCGCTGGCCTCGTGCCGCGTGCGGGCGGGCGCTCGTACGCGGAGGTGCGGGTCACGTGCGGGGCGAAGGTGCGGAACTGCTCGCCGAAGCCACTGAGGAACTCGCCCAGTTCGTGCACCGCGTCGGCGGCGTCGTTGCTGATGCCTTGCAGGTCGCGGGCGTAGGGGTCGTGGTCGTTGAAGTCGTTGCAGGTCCGGCTGGTCGCTTCGAAGATCTGCCCGATCCGGTGCAGAGCGCCGTCGTGGGGGTCGATGACCGGGCGCAGGAGGCCGGCGATGTTCTCGGGGTGCCGGGCGCGGTCGATCTGCTGGGCCAGGCGCACGAGCCCGCTGGTGATGGCTTCCATCTCGTCCGCGGTGAGGTCGTCAGTAGGGGACAACGGGGGTGTCTCTCTTTCGGCCGGGCCCTGGACGGGCCCGTACAGCCGCTGGTCAGTGGCGTGGGTGTGTGCCGCCCGCAGACGTGTACGGAGCTGTGGCGGGCGTGTTCTTACGGGGCTGGTTGGTGGCCCAGGTGGCTGTGCGGGCGGCGGTGATCCGGGCCTGCTGCCAGGCGCTGAGCTGGGAGGGCAGTACCGACACGGACGTGGTGCGGATCCTGTTGCTGAGCGGGACGTGACCGCGGGGGCGCATGACCGGCTGCGGGTCGGCCAGAGCCGCGCTGAACGCCTCCAGCAGGTGCATCGGCGTGGTGGAAGTGAACGTGGCGTTCCAGACCATGCCGTGCTCGGTGCCGGCCCCGGCCCACCAGTAGGCGTCACCGGGCCCGGCCTGATGGAACTGCAGATAGGCGCTGCCGTCGGGGCTGATCGCGGTGAAGCGCTCATTGTGATGAGGCTGCCAGTGCTGTTCGTGCAGCGGTGCCCATACGTTGGGTGCGTGCGCGGAGCGGGGGCGGGTGAGGGCGTCGGTGAATCCGGCAACGATCTCCACTGGTGTCTGGCTGCCCAGGGTCACCTGCCAGGCTTCCTGCTGCCGGGTCGCCTGGGCGCGGATCGTCCAACCGCCGGGCTGGTTGACGGGGTCATAGGTGACGCGGCCCGTCCGGCCGGGGCTGTCGAAGGCGAGCGGGCCGCCATTTTTGGACTGGTCCTTCCAGCCGGAGGCGCGCAGGAACTCGCTGACGTAGCGCGGATCGCCCCCGCCGGCCAGATGCCGCGGCCGGACCAGGTAGTACTGCACGGCAGCTTCCCCCGGCCCCCGACCGGTCTCCTGCTTGTGCTTCTTCACCGGCGCCGCCCGCCGACGATGCCAGGGGCTGCCGGCCTCGCCGCCTCGGCGCTCGCGGCGGCCGGAGGCTCGGCGAGACGCTCGATGTCATCGGCGTGTTCGTCGAGATCCAGCGCGATGTCATGCAGCTTGTTGGCGGCGCGCCCGAGGGCGAGCCCGATCTCGGGCGGGAGGGAGCCGGCCCGGGCGTGGTGCTGGGCGAGGCGAGAGCCGGTGACCAGCAGGGCGGTCACTTGGCCGAGGACGCCCTCGTTGGCCTCGATGACATTCCCGAGGATCTGGGCGGCCTGCTGGGGCGACGCCTGGGAGAGATGCTCGGCGAGGTGGCCGAGGCGGCGGGCGATGTCGTCGGCGAGCAGGACGGCGTAGGGGGTCGGGTCGGGCATGATCCTTCCGGGTGAACGGGGCGAGGGATGAGGGGTGGCGGCCTGGGCGGCGGGTGTGGCCGGCGAGGGTGTGCTGGGGGCGGTGCGGGCCGCTCGCATCTCGTGGACCGCATGGCGGTAGGCGTCCGGATCGAACAGACCGTCGGGGACGTGGACGACGTACCCGGCCATCAGCAGGGTGGGGACGGCGCGGGTGGCGAGCTGTTTCCTCTCGTCCTCGCCGAGACCGGCGGGGACCTCGTGCCAGCGGTAGACCCGTCCGGCGCTCATCACCGTCCTGCGTTCCAGACCGAGTTGGTCGAGCAGCGCGAGGAGCGTCTCCGGAGCGCCGGTGGGTGTATCGGCGCGGATGGCGCCGCTCAGGGCCTCGCGATAGATCTCGACATCACTGCCCTCGTCGTCGGCGCGGTTTCCCATCAGGATCCTCCCGGGGTAGGGCATCGCCCGGGAAACGGCGACGGAGTGCCAGCGGCAGCGGGGGCGGTGCTCACCGGCGTTTCCCGCCGGCCGCTGTGCCGGGGACCGCCGTCGGCTGTGTCGGGCGGGGAGGGCGGGCCGCGTCCTGCCTGCGGTAGTGCTCACGCATCTGAGCGGCGTGGGCGAGCAGGGCCTCGTGGGTGGCCCGGTCGTACAGCTGAGGGTCGAGATTGACCCGGAACCCGGCCGTGGCCAGCATGACCAGGGCATCCGTGGCCGACTGCCGTATCTCTTCCTCGGTGAAGCCCTCGACCGCGAGCTGACGCCAGGTGTACGGGCCGTTGGTGTGCAGCGTCGTCCCGATGTCGTCAAGGAGTTCGGCGAGCTGTTCGGGCGCTCCGGTACGGCTGTCGACGTAGATGGCGTCGTCTCCGAAGCGACGGTAGATCTCCACATCGGTGCCGCTTTCATCGGCGAGATTCACGGCTTCCTCCGGAGAGACAGCGGCAGCGGCCGGGCGGCGGGAGTGCTCACGGCCGGCGGTGCCGACGACACGGGTGCCGGGGAAGGCCGGGCGGCTCCACGCTGGGACGCGAGTTCAGCGACGGCAACGTCATACGCGGCACGGTCGAACACGCCGGGATCGATGGTGCCGCGGTAGCCGGCGGCGGCGAGCACAGCCGCGGCGCGGCTGGCCAGCTGCTTCTTCTCCGGCTCGCTCAGCCGCTCAGGAATCCGGTGCCAGACGTAGGCATGCGGGATCGTGTGCCGCTCCAGCCCGAGACGGTCCAGCAGGGCAAGGAGCTGTTCGGGTGCTCCGGTGCGGCTGTCGGCGTAGACGCTGTCGTCTCCGTAGAGCCGGTAGATCTCCACGTCAGTGGCGTTTTCGTCGGCCAGGTTCACAGGCCGGTACCTCCTCCCGGTCTCGTCACGGGCGTCATCGGGCGCGGACGCTGGGCCTGACCGGTGCCGGCGTGGCCCCCGGCGTGGTGTCCAGGGCAGACTTCGAGGGCGGGTTGCGCATCACGACGCCGATGCCGAGAACGGACAGCCGCGCACCGGCGGCCCGGACGAAGCGGCCCTGAACGGCGGTGTCGTCGCCGGAGAGCACGTACATCTGCTCCCGCTCGTCATGGACGAAGCCGTTCTCGCGCAGGACAGCGGCGGCTTCCTCGCTCCCGGGGCGTGCGAGGAGCCGGCCGTCGGCGGCCCACGTCATCACCACAGGCTCGGCCTCAGCAGCGGGGGCCGTCTGCTGCTCGGCGAAGGCTTGGGCGTTGTGCTGGACCTGGGCGAGTGCCTTCTCGTAGCGGGGCAGCAGATCCGCGGTGATGTCGTCGGCCGCGCGGAACGGGTCGTCCGGGACAGCGATGCCATCAGGCTCACACACACCGCGGAACGCTTCCGGAACCAGGTTCTCCGGGGCCATAGCGGCGACGAGGTACTCCTCGTCCTCGCGCGGGCGGCCGATGACATAGAGGCGCGCGCCGTCCTCACGTGTGAGCACCGCGTCCTGCTCCAGGACGTACTTGGCTACCGCAGCCGAGACGAGGTTCAGATCCCAGACATCTTCGGCGAGGGAGAACTGATCGGGGTACGCGGTGTGCTGGTGGTACTCGCTGCGCCAGTGGCCGGGGAGTTCGACGGCGAGCGCGGCGGCGAAGGATTCGAGATCGCGGGTGTCGCGGGGGTCGGGCATGGTCTCCTCAGTGCAAGGGGGGTGGGATTCAGCGCCGTCGCCCAGCCGCCGTGGCGGGCGGCCCGGCGGGGGTGCGCGGCGCGGGAGCCGGGCAGGCGCAGACGGCGGAGGCTTCGTGTGCCCAGGGCGGGACGTCGTCGCTGCGTGCGCGGCGGTGCGGATGCGGCTCGTGCCGGTCGGCGAGATCGTTGCGGATGAGGTTCAGGTCGGACGTTATGGCGCCGAGCCGTTCGGCGGCGAGGAACCGCAGCCGCTTCGCGATGTACGGGTCGGAGCCCTGTCCGAGGTCCTGGTAGAAGTCGGCGGTCGCGCCGAGGATGCCACCGAGCGCGGTGAGGATGCCGTCGTGGGCGGCGGTCAGCTCGGTCAGCGCCTCGGCGGCCTCCTCAGTGCTGGTCGCCTCCCGGATGCTCCCGGCGAGGTGGGCGACCTGGGCGCCGAGCGGGAGATGGTGCGGTTCGCGCAGGCTGGTGTCGACGGCGTCGTCGCAGTCGACGTGGTAGCCGACGGCGCGCAGGCGGGCGACAGCGCGGGTGGCGAGACGGATCTCCTCGACCTCGTCGAGGCTGGTGGGTAGCCGGTGGTAGTGCTCGTGGAGGCGGACCACCGGGACGAAGCCGGTGCGTTCCAGGATGCTGTGCGCCTCGGGGTCGCCTCCGCGGGCGAGGACTTCACCGGAGTGCCCGTCGCGCCGCAGAGTCAGCAGTCGGTCGGCGGGGGCCAAGAAGGAAACCTTTCTGCTAGGTGGGTCGGCGGGGATGCCGAGTGATGGGGTCTGGCTGAGCGGCTGGTGCTGGCGGTGTGGGCGGGGTTGTGCGTGCGTGGTCGCGCAGGGTGGTGGCGATGTGGTTGAGGTCGTGCTGGATACCGGAGATGCGGCGGGCGGCCTCGTCCAGACGGAGTCCCGTCTGGAAGCCGTAGGGCTGGGACAGGCTGGCGAGGCGGCGTGCCGCGTACTCGACGAGGCCGCGCACGGTGGCCAGCGGACCGGCGCGCTCGTCGGTGAGGTGCGATAGCAACGGGTCGATCTGCCCCGCGAGGCTGGCCGCTTCCAGGCCAGCGGCCAAGCCCGGTGCGCGGGTGATGTCCGGTTGCGGTGTGTGGAGTAGGAGGTCGGCCTCGATACGGCGGGCCTCGGCCGCCAGGCGCTGGGGAAGCTGCGGGTTGTGCCGCTGCCAGGTGCCGTCGAGGCGGATGAGATTGGCCAGCAGGTCAAGCCGACCGGGCTGGGCCTGGACGGCGATCCAACGGCAGCCCTCCTCATCGCCCGGAACCGCGATCCCGGCGGCGCGGGCCAGCCGGTGCGCGATCTCGGACCACTCGGGGCCGGTGAGCGTGCGGTCGCCGACGGCGAGACGGACCCCGGCGTGGAAGATCGCGTTCCGGCTCTCTTGAGGGTGGGGGCCGGCGGTGAAGGCGTGGGCCCAGTTCGGCTCGTCCAGGTGTTCCGCCCACTGGGCCGACGTCCACGTCTTCTGCTCGTCGTCGAGGGTGTGGTAGTCCAGGCCCCACCAGTAGGCGACCACGGTGTGGCCGGTCAGCCCCTCCTGGTCGCTGACGGGACGGCCGAGGGCTTCGGCGAGGGCCTCAGCGGAGTCGATGCTGCTGCGGTGGACGAAGGGGATCACCGCCGACTCCTTCGGGGATCTGGCTGCTGAGCTGCTGCCAGTCGTGGGCGGCGGTGATCAGGGAGCGTTCCCGGACGAGGTCCGCGTGGACAGCCGTATCCCCGGGTTGCAGCTGGTCCAGAGCGCGGTCGATCGCTTCCAGGGCCCTGTTGTGCTGGCCGAGGCCGCGGCGGGCCGCCGCCTCGCGGAACAGGGCGATCGGATCGCTGCGGGAGGCGAACGCCGGGCGGGCCAGCAGGCGGAGCATGTGCTCCTCCCGGCCGGGCAGACCATGTCCGAGCCACAGACCGTGCAGCAGCACATGCAGCGTCTTGGCGTGATCGCCGGCCTCGGCGAGAACCCGCTCCATGCCGACGTACCCGCTGGTGCGGGACTGGCCGAGCAGAGCGAAGACCCCGAGTGCACGGCTGTAGCAGTCGAATCCGTCCACCACCTGTGTGGGCAGGGTGTGGAGAAGGGACTCGATGGTGCGGCACCGGAAGTCGTAGCGCAGCGTTCCCAGATAGACATGCCGGTAGGTACGGGCGGTGACAGGGTTCCTGGCGGGGCGGGTAATGAGTTCCGGGTCGAGCAGGAGGAGTGCGCTGTGTCCGTCGGCACGGGCCTGCCACGCGACATCCGCACACACCTCGGCCGACTCCCGCCAGGTGGCGCCGATATCATCCAGCATCCCGGCCAGTGCGCTGGGCCAGTGGCCGCCGGACACCGCCTCGGAGCGGGCGGTGGAGCGCACCTGGTCCAGGAGGGCGTGGCGCTCAAGAGGGCTGTCGGAGCGGGTCATCGGGCGCTCCGGGCGTCGGCGACGTGCACCAGTTGGTTCAGTTCGGTCAGTGCGTACCAGCCGCAGTCGAACAGGCCGGTGGCGGCGGTGAGTTTGGGCAGCAGGTAGTCCTCCATGGCCCGCAGGTGGATGAGGCAGTCGGGGCAGCGGCGGGAGAGATGGACGAGATAACGCGGGTGGCCCGTGATGTAGGTGCGCTCGCCGCCGTGGGGGTTGCGCAGCCGCCAGCCGTCCTCGTCGGTCGGGGTGTGCCACGACGGAGTGACCACCGTCATAGACTCGCCCCACAACTGCCCGCCGGCCACACCCTTGAGGACCACGACCTCGTCACCCGGGGTGAAATGACGGTGAGTGATGTCCCGTCGCGGCGTGAGGATGTCGGGGGGAATATCCGGCGGGCGGGAGACGGTGTCGGGCACAGAGTTGAGTCCTTCCACGGGGCAGCGCGGGGTGGCGGCGGGGAGGATTCAATGGTCTGGAGAATCCCCGGTTTCGCTAACCGGGGATCGTCGGGTATAAGATCCGCCCTCGCTGCTGCCCGTGCTATCGGTAGGGGTTCTGTGTCCCGCGGTCGTTTTCGGTGGTGGCGTCGAGGAGTTCGGGCAGGTCGGTGCCTTCGGCGTCCCTCTGGTCGATCCACCAGCCGGCCCGGGTCACGGCACGGATCTTCTCTTCGAACTGCGCCCAGTCACCCTCGTCCCAGGTGCCCTCGGCGACCAGGGCGGTGTAGGCGGCGGTCGCCAGCTGGTGGCGGGAGCGTTCGCCCCAGTCCAGGGCACGCTCGGGACCCTCCAGCGGTGGCATGTCGAACTGTGCCGTCCACTCCTTCGCGGCGGCCTGTTCTTCCGCGCGCCGGGCGGCCAGCCAGTCCTCCTTGCTCGGACTGTCGCTGTCGCGGGTGGCTTTCCAGCAGTCGGAGCAGGCGCGCCCGGCGAGCCAGCGGGCGTAGCCGGCGCGTTTGTCGGCGGGCCGGTCCGACAGATCATGTGTCGCGTCGTGCCCACAGGGATGGTGGACATTCCAGGTCGTGGGAACCCCTGGGGAATTCCGTTTGATGGGCGTTACGTTCGAGGTTGAGCTGCTGGTCTGGGGCTTCAAATCGGGTGTCTTTCGTTGGTGGTTGGGGTGGTGGTCTGCGTCGTTGTGGAGGGTCGTGCATCGGATGCACGGTTCATGCGGCGGAGGGAGGTGGTTTGGAGTGCTTGGCGGTGGTCTCGGGGACGCTTCCGTCTTCTGCGTCGTTTCAGCGTGTCCTGCGGATGGCGTCTGTGGCCGCCGTGGCGATGGCGGCGGGAGCGCTGGAGGGCTGGGGCAGGTGTAGCAAGGTGGTTCCCGGCAAGTGGTGGGACTTGGCGGTGAGGGTGAGCTGGAGTACGGCGCAGCCGGCGGTCGTGAGCTGCTTGACGCGGGTGACGGCTTGAGCGGTTTCGTCGCTGCCGTACCGGGCGTCGGTGACGATCACGAGGAGGCGGCCGGCGCCGGGGCGGCTGAGTTCGAGGCCGTGGTCGAGTGCGTCGATGGCGTCGCCGAGGTTGTGGTGGCCGCCGTTGGCATCGAACGTCGTCACGCGCTCTGGTGCCCGGTGGGTGGGTCGGGTCAATGCGGTCAGGTGCCTGTCATAGGCGATGGTGGCGGTAAGGGAGTCGGGGCCGGTCAGGGCTGCTGCGCGTGCCACGATCCAGGCGGCGGACGCGACGGGCGCGCAGGCGGCACGCATGGAGCCGGAGACGTCGACGGCGATACCCACACGCAGCGGTGGGGCGGGGGAGCTCCGGCGGCGGGTGTGGGTGAACGGTTGTGCGGTGGGGACCGACCCGGCCGCGCGCTGAGCGTCGCGGGCGAGGGCCGCGCGCATGCTGAGGCGGCCGGGCGGGGTGGGGCTGGTGGTCCGCTCCTCGGTCCGCTCGCGGTAGGCGGCGGCACGCAGGGCACGGCTCAGGCGCGCGGCGGCACTCTGCTCGGCGGTGGTGGGCCTGCGGGTGCCGGTGACCGGGTTGCTGCCGTAGGGCGCCGGTGTGCCGTCGGGGGTGACGGTGGTGCCACGGGCGTTGAAGACCGACTTGGCGGTGGCGGCGGCTTTGCGTCGCTGGCCGGCCCGCTGGGCGCGGTCCTGAGCCTGCGTCTTGGACTGCGCGGCCATGGCGTTGGCCGCTGCGGCCTGTGCCGCGAGGTCGGCGGCGTCGGTGGCTGCCGTGCTGTCCATGACGACCCCCACGGCGCCGGACAGCAGATCGGTGAGGTTCTCCGGCACGGGCAGGGCGGGGGCCGCAGCGTCCAGAGCGTCGCACCATTCTTGAGCGTGCGCGAGCATGGTCGTGGCGTCGTGGTCGGCGCACTGGTGGGCTGCGGTCCAGATGCGGGTGAGGGTGGCCAGCAGGTCTGCGCCCAGCACCTTTTCGCACAGATCGGCGACGGCCCGGGTCTCGCCGGCGTCCAGGATGCCGACGTCACGGCGGCCGAGGATCAGGGCCGCCACGCCGGCGGCGTGCTCGATGCCCTGGAGGGTGGGGTGGGCGATGTCGGGCATGACCAGGGTTCGGGCACTGGTGCGCAGGTACGTGCGGTCCGTGGGCCGCGTGATCAGGTGTGCGCCTTCGACACGGCTCTCCTCCAGCAGGAGCGCGGCCTCGACGACACGGGGGTCCGCTCCGGCAGGCTGTGTCCAGAGGGAGTGGGCCGCGTGCGCGGCCTCGTGGACGAACACTCCCCAGGCGGCGGGATACCGCTCCTCGTCGCCCACGATCCGCGGATGGATCTCGTGGGGCTGGAGCGGGGCGAACAGGCCGGCGTCGAACTCGACCTCGCCCAGAGCGGGGAAGAACGCGGCCGGTGCGCCGCTGCGCGTGCCGGGGCGGCAGGTGACGAGGAGGTCCTGGCGGCCGGAGAGGGCGACCAGCCGGTCGCCGAGTTCGGCTCCCACGCGCAGCCACAAGTGCGGGGAGGAACGGGGTCGCGCGGGCGGGGCGCCGTCGTCGTCCCATCGCGCGAGGTCGGCTTCGTCGTCCGGCGTGGTGGCGGGGGGCTGGACGTGGTGGTGGGCGCTCATCGCGAGCGGCCCGGGTGTGCGGAGCCGGTGTGGCCCGGGGGCTGCCGGGCGGCCGAGGCAGGGAGCTGCTTGCCGAGGGTGAGGGGAGCGACCTCCTTGACGCCGGCAGCCTTGATGACGGCGGCGGCGACGGCGTCGCGATCCTCCACAGGAGCGATGCCGACCAGGTTCGCGAGCGCGGCCTTGGTGCCGAGGACGGCCTCGGTCTTCTGGTAGCTGAGCAGTTCCCGCAGTTGGGGGGCCCAGCCCAGCTCGCCGAGTTCGACCTGGCGGGCGAGGTGTCGGGCGACCCGGACCACCCGTGCATCGATCCTCAAGGCCAGCGCGAGGTCATAGTCCGTGCCGATCTGGATCTGCACGCTGAACCGGCTCGCGAGCGCCTCCGTCAACACCGCGCCGTGGACGCCGGGATTGTGGCCCGCCACCACGTAGAAGCCCGGCTCGGCCTTGATGGTCTCGCCCTTGTGGGCCTTGACCTGGATCTGCCTGCGCCCGTCCATCGCCGGATACAGCGCCGCCAGGACCTTCGGTGAGATCAAGGTGGCATCGTCGATCAGCAGGGCTCGGCCCTCGGTCATCGCGGTGACCAGCGGACCGTACTGGAAGACGTAGGCCCCCGCGTCGTCCTGTGTGTACTCGCCGATCAAGTCGCCGACCGTGGTGTCGCCGTCACCGGCGACGGTGAGCAGGTCCGGGAACGCCGCCTCGACCAGACTCGTCTTGCCGGTGCCCGGAGGGCCGTAGAGCAGCACCGGCACGTCGGCGTCGCGCAAGCGATTCAACGCCTCGACGTCGGGCAGATCGGCCAGCTCCCGGGGGTGGTAGAGCTGGCCCCCCGCGCGGCGGATCGGACCGGTTTGCTTCGGCGTGGCTGCTGCGGGAATGGTCGTGCGGGCCGTGGCCGCCTGGGCGCGGGGAGAGTGGGTGCCCGGTGGGCTGATCACAGCGGTCTGCGCGGCTGCGGCGGTTTTCGCGTTCGCGCGGAACTCCGGTTGTCCGGTTCCGCTTTGGTCGGCCTCGCCGCGTCGCACCAGGGTGAGGGCGGCGTTGCGGACGGCGCCGTGGGAGTGGCCCAGCTGCCTGGCCATGTCCCCGATGGTGAGCGTGTCCGCCGGCCGGTCGGCCAGCAGTCGGGCCACCTTGGCCCGTAGTTCGCCGCCCTTGGTGCGCGCTGGACTGGTAGGCGTTCCGGGTGTGGTCAAAACGGGCTCCCTTCAACAGGTGCGGGTGCGGGCGGGGCCGGCGATGCGCTGGAGAGGCCGGCCGCTCTCGGCACGGATCACGGACTGTGCCGACATCGGCGACCGGGCCAACCGGGGCATACCGTCGGCGCTCACCGGCCGACCGAGGGCTCGGTCCAGGTGCAGGGGATGGCCGGCGACGAGCAGCTCGCCGGCTGCCGGGCAGGCCCGTGCGTCCGCTCCGTACCGGGTTCCGTCGCTCGGCAGGCGCAGCCTGGCGCCTCTTCGAAGCCGGCCTGGAGCAGGATCCGCCGGGCGGCGGCGTTGTAGCCGGTGGTGGTGATCTCGCCGGTGATGGCGTGCCGGATCGTCATGAACGGCTCTGCTGGTGCCTCGGACAAGGCGGATCTCCTATCGGTGGTGGCGGGAAAGCGGTGGGGTGTTGGGCGAAGCCGAGGCGGGCCCGGAGCTTCCAGCACATCAACGGTGCGTGGCTGGACCACGAACGATGGGCAATGACTGCCGACATGCTCCAGGGCGGGCCTCACCGCCCCGCAGCTACCTGACTCGCCTCTCCGCACGTTCTGATAGCCGGGTGTACCAACAACAGGCATAGGCGGGTTCCTTGTCGGTGAGGTGTTCAGAACGGGAAGAGACGGTGCCCGCCTCGGGGCGGTGGAGGTGGAAGCGCGATGGCGGGGCCGGGCGTCCGGTGCGGGGTGGCCTTGAGGGCGTGGTCGATCAGTACGTGTCCGTCGACGAGCCAGGTCGCGATGGCCGGCCACGCCTCAGCGGTCTGCTGCGCCAGAGCGGCCGAGGGGGGACCGGCGGGGGGCTGTGCTGGGGTGCGGTGGAGGACCTGGTTACCGGCGTCGAGTGCTGCTCGCAGCCGGTTGAGTGCCTCGGCCTCGGCGCGGGAGGCGGGTTGGGTGTCGTCGAGGAGGTCCGGGCCGTGGTCGAGGAACGTGGCGAAGGAGGTCCACATGCGGTGTCGGAACCAGACTTCCAGCCCGGCGAGGCGCTCGTCGTCGAGCGGAGTGCCGTCACCGGCACGGCGCGTGCGGACGGCCTCGTCCCAGCTCCGCTCCGCGGTACGGGCACGGGCCAGGGCGCGAGTGACCTCGCTGATACGCCGGGCGTGAAGGGCCTGGTGGCAGGCGGGCAGGAGATGGTCGGTGATGGCCCGGGCGGTGTGGGCGGGCTCGCCGGTGACGACCATGCTGCGCGGGGCGTCCGGGGCGTCCGCCGAGGCGCTGCCAAGGGTGGGTTCGAGGGCTCCGACGAGGTATTTGTGATCGTGGCCGGGCCGCTCGATCATGAGCAGGTCAGGGCCGGGTCCCTGGCCGTCGGTCAGGACGGCCGCGTACGGGATGCGGGCCGTCGCCACGGCGCGAGCGAGCTCACCCGAGTCCCACAGCCACTCCCGCAGATCCTCCTGCTCGTCGGCCAGGGCGTAGATCTCCATGGAGGCGCTCCAACTGCCCGGAAGCTGGCGGGCGACGCTTTTGGCGATGTCGCCGAGGTAGCGGCGGATGGAGAGCGTGATGGTGACGTCGTGGCCAGGAGCGAGACGGACCAGCTCTGCCACGGCTGTGCTCTGGCGGACGGTGTCGGGCAGAGGGAAGGCGTAGGTGCCGTCGGCGCGCCGCTCGAAGCCGGCTGCTTCTAGCGCCGTGCGCGCGTGCAGGTGCTCCTCGCCGTAGGGGATGGCGACGATGCCGGGGCCGGGGCGGGGGCTGTGGGCGAGGGTGATCTGGGAGGGATGGGAGTCGGAGGGCACAGGGGGCTTGCTGTCCAGGAGGTCGGGGTGTGCTGGTGTGGGCGGTCCGGTGAGGCGCTCGCCTGGCATGTGGCGGGTGTTTCCGTCGTACGGACCCGTCGGCTGGCGGTGGAGGACCGTGGCCGACGGGGTCGGGGATTACCGTCGTTGTGCGGGTGCCACAGCCGGAGGTGCGGTGGCGGGCGGCCGGGTGGTCAGGGCCGGCGGCGACGGGGGCACGAAACGTGGCCGGGGGGTGCGGTGGGGTGGCAGGACGCCGATGGTCGCGCCGAGTTCTTCGGCAGCCGCGCGGAGTTCGCGGGTGAGGAGGCCGAGCTGTCTGCCGATCACGCTGAGACGGGCGGCGGCACACTGGCCCTGCCGGGTCTCCAGCGCGTCCGCGAACTCGGCTGCCACGGCGATGAGTTCCTGGGTGCGGGCCAGAGGGCCGGGGGCATGGCCGGTCTCGTCGGCCGCTCTCAGCAAGACCTCTGCCACATCGCCGCTGTGCCGTGATGTGGTGATGTCCTGGATGAGTTCCTGCAGGGTGATTTCGGCGGTGGGGACGTGGGGGGTGTAGCGGGAGGTGTCGGGACGCAGGACGCCGGATGGCGCGGGCGGCGGGGAGGACTGTCCGGCCTCGTACTCGGTGTTGTACTGGCCCAGGACCTGCCATCCGGGAGTGTCGAGGTCTCCGGCGAACGCGAGGATGGTGGATTCGTCGTGCTCGATCAGGTAGGCCAGCGTGATCAGCCGGCCTTGAGTGTCGTACCAGGACTCGAACGGGTCCAGGTCCCCGCTGTGCTGTGCGGCGGTGGCGCGGTCGGTCCAGTGCCGCTGTTCGTCGCCGGTGAGGGCGGGGTCCGGGGTGCGGTGCTGGTCGGCGAGGTGGGTGACGATGTAGCCGTGTTCGGCCCACGCGGTGAGGTAGGGCCACAGAGACTCAGTCTGCTCGCGCGCTGCTTCGGTGCCGGCTTCGGCCAGGGTGGTGAGGATGCGGCGTATCTGACCGGTGGCGTGGCCGAGGTCGTTCAGTACGGCCTTCCAGCCGGCCAGGTGCCGGGCCGGGGGCATCTCGTCCAGAGCGAGGCGGGCGCAGGCGAGCAGTTCCTCGGCGTGGGGGAGCAGACACGTCGTGTATGCCTCGACGGCGTCCCGGTTGCGCTCGGTACGGACCGCTGCTGCCGCCTGGGCGTCGGTGATGTTGCCGTACCGGTCGCGCAGGGCGTCGAGAGCGGTCTCACATCGCAGATGGGCGACGTCCAGCAGGAGACTGAAGTCACGGGCGTGGCCGATGAGGGTGGCCACAGGGGCGACCGGGGTGGTGCCGGGGATGTGCCCTCCTTTGGGGCGGTTCAGCGACATCGGCGGTGCCCGGGCTGAGCGGGCTGCGCCCTCATGCCAGCCCGGGGTGCGGAGGCGGATGTGGTGCTGGTGCCACACGGGCGCAGGGTGGCGTCGAGTTCGACCGGGTAGCGGGCGGCGGTGAGCATGTCGGCGGCCCAGGAAGTGTGTTCGTTCTCCCAGGCTTCGCCCAGGTCGAACGGCAGGCGGACCCACTGGCCGGACAGGACGGGGACGGTCATGAACCCGGCCCGTCTGAGGATGCCGGCAGCGAACTCGTCGATCGGCCCTTCGACCTGGACCTGACCGCCGCGTCCTCGGAGGATGCAGATCGGGTCAATGCTCACGTACGCCTGCTGTGTCCGCGCCTGCCGAGTTGCGTGACGCTGGTGGTTGGCGCCTGGGTCGGCTTGGGCGGGTTGAGCCTGCTGCTGGGCGGTGTGGTGGTGAGAGCGGGACCGCGCTGGGGCGAACGGGTGGCGGCGGCCTGCGCGATCCGGGATCGACGGTCGACCAGCCCGTTGCGGACGGTCGGCAGTGGCGGATCGGGAGTGACGGCGGGGTCGAGGGCGTAGTCGGCGTAGACGCCGAAGCCCTTCGTGCGCAGGTCATGGACCGCTTGGCGGGTGCGCCGTGGACCGTCCGTCTGCGGGTTGGCGAGCCGGTACAGGCCGGCCGTGCCGGGAACGGGTTCGAACTGTTCGCGGACGAGGAACCACTCGGCCAGGTGCGCAGGCGTTCTCCCGGTGGCGCGGGCGACGAAGCCGTGATCGGGGTGGGCGCCGAAATGGAAGTGATGGTCGGACAGAAGTAGTCCCTTTCTCTGGGCGGGGTCAGCGGCATGGAGGCGCAGGACCCGGCGGTGGTGGCGGCAGGGCCGGCGGCGCGGGAAGAAGGCTCGTGTCCCCTGCGGGCGGCGCGGTGCGGCGGCCGGGCGGGGCTGCTGCGCGGGCTTGGCGGATGAGTGCGTCGCCGTCCCTCAGCCAGATCTCGACCGCCGACCACAGCCGGGCATTCCAGCTCGCTCGCGCCTCCCCGGCCGTCCGCCACGGATCCTCCGGTTCCCTGTTCCCTCCGGCCAGGGCGGCGCTGGTCTGCTGAAGGGCGGTGCGCAGGCGGTCGAGTGCTCCCGAGTCCTCGGGCCAGTCGGTGGCGGCGGGACGGCACGCCTCCAGCAGGGCGGGGCCGTGGGCGAGAAAGTCCTGGAAGCCCAGCCAGGCACGTGAGTGGAAGGCGGCGGTCGCCTCGGCGAGACCACCGATGCCCAGCGGCATACCGTCGCTGAACCGGGCGGAGTCGCTCATCGCCCGCAGGGTTTCGTGTTCCTCGCGGATCCGGGCGAGTGCCTCGGCGGCTTCGTTGGTGCGCCGGGTGTGCAGGGCCTGCTGGTAGGCGGGCAGGAAGCGGCCGGTGATGGCGGCGGCCAGCTCCGGCGCTGTGGCGACGAGGCTGGCCGGGGCGTTCGGTTCCTCGTAGTTGTCGTCGAAATCTTCGGGTGCGAACGCGCCCACTATGTAGGCGTCGCGGCCGGGTCCGGGGCGTTCGATGAGCAGTAGTTCGATGCCCGCGCCGTTGCTGAGCGTCGCGGCGCAGAGGACGCGGGCTGTCTGCACCGTCTGGGAGAGTTCGCCGGAGTCCCACAGCCAGGGCACGAGGTCTTCCTGCCACACGGGGTGGCTGTGAACCGACAGCGTCGCACTCCACGTGCCGGGCAGCTGGGCGGCGAGTTCCTCCGCGATTTCGCCGAGGTAGCGGCGGTGGCTGATGGTCACGGTGGTCCGGTGGCGTTCCACAGTAAATGCCAGGGCGGTGACCGTGGCGCGGGCGGTCTCCGGATCGGCGGCAGGCAGTGCGTAGGTGCCGTTCTCACGCCGCTGGAAACCGGAGGTTTCCAGAGCGGTCTGCGCCCACGGGTACTGCTCGCCATGGGCGATGGCGACAATGCCGCTGTCGCGGCTGAAGCAGAGCGTGATCTGCGCGGTTGAGGTTGTGGGCAAGAGGGTTCCTGGCGGGGAGCTGAGGGAGGAGGTGGCCGCCGAGGGGTGGGAACTAGCGGCGCTTCCCGTGGGCGGGCTCGGGCGCGGGCGGCGGGGGCGGGGCTGGCGCCGACTGGGCGGGGCAGGCTGTCGCCGACGCGGTGGGAGGTTCGGCGGTGGGCATAGCAGCTCTGGCCAGCTCGATCAGACGCTTGCCTTCGGCCAGCCACAGCGCCATCGCCTCGGGAGCGCCGGTCTCCTCGGTGGCGGGGCGCTCCGTGCCGAGGGCGGCTTCGATGCGGTCGGCGAACGCCGCCGCGTCCGGAGTGAGGACGTGGGGGTCGTGACGGATGGCGTCGATGAACTCCGGTACGTGCGTGCGGAACGCCTCGAGCTTGTCGGCAAGGCCAGAGGGGTACGGCTCGGACATGGTGCCGGGCTTGAAGGTTTCCTGCGCCCAGGTCAGGTCCTCCTGGGCCTCGTGCAGGTGCGCGAGGCGGACCGCCCGTTCATACGTGGGCAGCAGTCTGGTCCGCAGGGCGGACGCGGCCGACTGCGGGGTGGGCGCTGTGACGGCCAATGGCGCCGGCACGGGGAGGTCAAGGTAGGCGGCCTCCGGCACAAAGGCGGCGAGGATATAGCGGCTGTCACTGGGGAGCTCAACCAGGAGGAATTCTCTGTTGTCCGGGCTGCTCAGGACGGCACCGCAGGGCACGTGTCCCCGCGTGATGGCGGCGGTGAGGCTCTCCGGACCCCAGAGCCAGGAGGCGATGTCCTGCCGCCGGTCGGACAGGGCGAAGTTCTCGGTGGTCACCTGCCACCGTCCGGGCATGAGTGCCGTGATGTCCGAGGCGATGTCGCCCAGGTAGGGGCGGTCGCTGATGGTGGGAAGGACCTGGCAGCTGCTCGCGGTGAGGGTGAGGTGGGCCAGGGCCTCACGTGCCGCGGCGGGGTCGGTGAGCGCAAGGGCGTGGATGCCGTCGTGCTGCCGTGTGAAGCCCGCCAGGTCCAGGGCGGTTACGGCCCAGGCGTGACGGGTCCCGCCAGGCAGGGCGATGATGTGTTCTCTCGTGCTGCTGAGGAACAGGGTGATCTGTGCGGGTGAGGTCATGGACGGGCGGAGGCTTTCGGGTCAGTGCCTGGCCACGGTGGACGGTGCGGGCGCGGTCGTCGGTTTGGCGGGTGCCGCAGGAATGCGCGTGGCCTGAGGTGGTGCCGTGGCCGGTACCGGGCGGGCAGGACTCCACAGGCGGGGATGGTCGCTGAACCGTGTACGGGGGTCGGTCTCCCAACGGACCAGGGGGCCGTGGTTGTCTTCGGTGAGGCTGATGACTTCGATGCCGGACGGGTACAGGACGTAGCCCCACTGCATGTCCTGCTCGGCTGCGGTTTCGTCGGTGACGGTCATGCGCTTCGGGGGTGAGCCGTCGGGAGTGATCAGATTCAGTGTTGTGCTGGGCCACTGCTCGCCGCCGGTCAGCGCGGTGAGGAGGGCGTCGGGCGCGCCGTCGAGGAGGTCGGTGCCCAGTTCGTCCCAGGCGACGCTCACGGTGTCGATGAGGTGCCGGCTCATGGCGTCGAGGTCGCGGCTGAAGCGGTACTGGAAGGCGGTCAGCAGCAGCGGGAGATGGTGGCTGGGCACTCCGTCGAGGTGGACGTGGATTCCCTCGTAGCCGGTATCGGTGGGGCGGGCGACGAACGATCGGGTCGACAGGGTCGGTCTCCTTCGACGGCCGATCAGCGGGCCGGGCCACGGGGCGGCGTACCCGCGGCCGGGGGCGGTGGCGCTGAAGTTGCGCGGGCCGGTGTTGTCTGAACTGCCGCTGGTATAGGGCTGTAGGTGCGGGCGAGATGGTCTTCACCGAGGTGGGCGAACTCGTCACCGAATGCGGCGAGGCGGGTTGCACCGGCGCGGTAGCGGCAGGCGATGCCCGGTTCCTCATTGCGGTCACACCACTCGGCGGCGGCTTCCAGGAACTGGTGCAGGGCACCGAGCGCACTGTGCCCGTCGCCCAGGACCGCTTCGGTCACGGCCTGGAACTCCGCGGCACTTCGGGCGTTGGGGAGCTGGTCGGTCCAGGCGGTGATGTTCTGCCCGGCCTCGGCCACGGCCAGGGAGTCGGTGAACTGCCGCGCGTCGTGTGCGGCCCAGCGGTGGAGGTCGTCGCTGGTTGGGGTGTTGGTGTTGTAGGCGTGGATCTGTTCGGTGGTACGGCCGACGTTGTCGTACAGCTCGAAGTCGGGATGGGACAGGGAAGCTCCTGGAAGTAGCCGGGACGTCAGCGGGCCGTCGGGGAGGGCGGACGCGGTGCTGCGGGGAGGCGGGACGTGGCACTGGGGGCGTGGACCGGGGCCGCGCCGCGTGTGAGTGTGTGGTTGCCGGGCGGGTCCAGGAGGCGGCGGGCGTCCTGTTCGAGTTGCTGGGCGGCACGGCTGAGGTGGGAGCGGGCGCTGTCGAGGCGGTCGCCCATGATCTCGTGCGCGGAGCGGACGGCGTCCGCAAGCTCGGCGGTCGGCGCGTACTCGGCGACCTGGTGGAGAAAGCCGAGCTGTTCCACGATGGCGCCGAGGTCGGCGAGGGCTTGGCCGACGGGGTGGGCGGCGCGGGCCACAGCGGCGGTGCCACGGCGGTGGACCCGGGTGTGGGCGCGGGGAAGGCGGGCTGCTTCGCCGCGTCGGTAGGACAGTTCGTACGCCAGTCTGGTGAGCAGATCGCCGATGGAGGCGATCCGGTCTTCGATGTTTTCGGTGACGTTGTCGTCGGTGTGCGCCTGCGGGTCGGGAAGTCGCCGGGCATATCTGGAGATCTGTCCAGCGAGGCGGAGCAGGTGGTCGGGGTTGTCGACGTCGAGGGCCAAGAGCGTGATTCCGTAGAGGTCGGTGGGGTCAGGAACTGCTGAAATGGGGTCTGCCCGCTGAAACACACCGAGCCGGCCAGGCAGGGGAAGAGCTTTCGGTGGAACAGCGGCCTGGGGAACCTGCGGCGGTGACCGTTCCTGGGGTCAGCGCTACGCCGTGATGCACGGCCTCGTGCGGCGGGTGTGAGGAGGGGCCATGTCACCGTCGGGGATGCCGGGCGGGGCGGGTCTCGCGGTGCGCTGCCGAACGAGTGCCGGTGGCGATGGGTGTGGCGTGGCGGAGGTTGACGCCGACGCCGTATGCGGCGAGTTGCCGGGCGGCTTCCTGGATGCGCAGGGCCTGTCCGGCGTCACCGTACGCCGTGGGGAGGAGGAAGGCTTCGTCCCGGGGGCGGTGCTGGAAGCCGTGGAGGTACAAGGTGGTTTTCGCTTCCTGGTTCAGTCCGGCGGCGGGGGTGGCGAGCGTGCCGTTGGTGTGCCAGGTGAAAGTGACTACCTGGTTCACTGCGGGTGGTGTGGGCCGGGGCGGGGGTGGTTCGGGCTGTCGGCGGGCGTTGTCTCGCACTGCGTTCAGTGCCTGGTGGTAGCGGGGCAGCAGACGGCGGGAGATCTGGGTGGCGGCTCGTACGGGATCTTTGTGGACGGCGATTGCGTTGGGCTCGTCCACACCGTCGAAGTGGTGGTCCTTGAAGCCGTCGGGGGCGAGGGCTGCGGCGAGGAACTGCCCGGGGTGCATCGGCCGGTCGATGACGTAGAGGCTCTGGCTGTCGGGTCCGGCGAGGACGGCGTCATGGCGAAGTACGAACTGTGCGAGGGCCCGGTCGGCGTTGCCGTTGTCCCACACGTGTTCGGTGAGGGGGAACTGGTCCCGGTATGCGGTGTGCCGGTGGTAGGTGTTGGTCCAGGTGCCGGGCAGGCGTTCGGCTACAGCGGTGGCGAACGCGGCCAGGCCGGTGCGGGGCTGGCTGGGGCATGGGGTTCCGCCAGCCGGTCAGCGTGGGTGCCGGGGGCGGGCGGCGGGCGGGGCGGGTTGCGGGGGCAGTGCGGTTGCGGTGGTGGCGTAGGAGGCGGCGATCCGTGCCTGCGGGCTCTGGCGCGGCGGCGCCCCGAGAGCGCGCATCCGCTCGACGGCCGTGTGCAGGTCTTCGGACAGGCCGCGCAGGGATGCCGCCGCGTCCTCGAAGTCGTCGTGCAGATCGAAGCCGTCCTCGTGGTCGGATTCCCTGGCTTTCTCGGCCGCGGCTTCGGCGAAGTCCGCGAGGCGTTCCAGCAGTCCGTCCGTCGGGTGCAGGACCTGGTCGGTCAGTTCGGCGGCCCGCTCGTACGACGTGGCGGCGTTGAGCTGGTCGGTGAGGTGGAGGACCGCGTGGCCGTGGACGTAGCAGCCGTCCAGATCTGTCGGCGTGACGGTGTTCTCGTTGGTGGTCAGGATGGCTCCGGGGCGGGGTTCATGACGGGCGAGCCGACCGGGCGGTGCGGCCGTGTGTGTGGGGACGTGGGCCTCGGTGTGCCCTGCGGCGAGGGAGGGGTGGCGGTCGAGTTCGTCGACCCAGCGAAGGAGACGGGGCAGGTTCTTATCCGGGCCGAATGCGAGGTAGGTGCCGTCGGCGGTGCCGCAGCCGAACCATTCGGCGATGCCCATCCTGCGCAGGGAGTTGACCCGGCCCATATGGACGCCCTTGCCCCGCGTCTTCGCTTCGCGGGCGAGTCGCTCGGCGACGGGTCCGATCTTCCATTCGGTGGATCCGGCGATGAACAGGACGTCGAACGCATGCCACGGAATCCCGAGCAGGTCGCATCCGTTCTGCGCGGCGAACGCGGCCGGAATACCCAGGGCACGGATACGGGGCAGCCACGGAAGGGACTCGGTGAGTGTGCCTGCCGCGTCGAAGGGGACATCGGGAGCGACCGCCCACAGGCACCGGTCGGTGCCGTACCGCTCGACCGTGCGCTCCAGCCAGGCGTACCACGCGTCGTGACCGGGCCAGCCCTTGCCGAACTTGCCGTTGTCGCAGGCGTATTCGGCGGCCGGTGGAATCACCGCGCCTTGCGCGGGGGTGGTCATGCAGCCGATCAGCCCGGCGCTCATCGCGGCTCGTATGTCAGGCCCGGAAGGAGTGCCGAGGTACAGCACAGTGCAGCTTCCGGCCTGTGGGAGCGGTCAGTGTGGCGGCTGCGCGGACTGGCATCGAGGTCTTCACGTGTCTCTCTGCTGCGTAGCGTCAAACACTGCCGTACTCCCGCGCGTCGGCACGCTGGA
Source organism: Streptomyces sp. NPDC055025 (assembly GCF_053608565.1). Lineage (NCBI taxonomy): Bacteria > Bacillati > Actinomycetota > Actinomycetes > Kitasatosporales > Streptomycetaceae > Streptomyces > Streptomyces sp. NPDC055025. Next base: position 35,682 of record NZ_JBSGVS010000029.1, on the reverse strand, counting down.
ACGCCAGACCACCAGCCCCAGCTGCCATGCAGCTTCGGAGACTTGGCGGACGGAATGCCTCTTCATCGGGCACCCGGCGGTGGGTTCATGGGAATCAGGGGCGCGGTCCGCGCGAACTCAGAGATATCGGCGGCCAAGGGAGCTTGGGTGTTGACGAGGACGGGCTCGCGTGGGATGCAGAAACGTCCGACTTCCTTGCGTGGTCCGCGTCCGCGGTTGCGGTGGGCGAGAGGTGCGGGCTGGTGATGAGATGAGGGCACAGCAGCGGGTCTGCGCTCCGAGTTCGTCCCGGATGCCCGCGAGGCACTCGCCCGGTATCGAGCCCGGGGTGCCCCGATCCACCCCTTCGGTTAGAGCGTGTCTCTTTGATGGGTTGATCAGTTGATTGGATGTGCCTGTCCGGTTAGTGATCACTGATGCGATGTGGGCCCGGATCGAGCCGCTGATGCTGGCCGATCCGGAGCGCGGACGACGATGGGCCAACTACCGCCGGACCCTGGAAGCCATCGCGTGGAAGTACCGCACCTGCTCACCCTGGCGCGACCTGCCAGAGGAGCTCGGACCCTTTCAGACCGCCCACAAACGCCTGATCAGGTGGGGCCGTGGACGGCACATGGGAACGGATCCTCGCGGCGGTCCTCGCAGCGGCGGATGCCGAGGACGACTTGGGCTGGACAGTCTCGGTCGACTCCACCGTCTGCCGTGCTCACCAGCATTCGGCCGGAGCCAGGAAAAGGGGGCACCCGGCCGGTCCGAGCCCGAGGACCACGCACTCGGACGCTCCTGCGGCGGCTTGAGCACGAAGGTCCACCTGGCCAGTGACCGTCGGGCACGGCCTCTGTCCATCCACGTCACCGCGGGTCAGGCCGGTGACGCACCGGCCTTCGAGGCGGTCATGGCCGGAATCCGGGTCCCGCGGAGTGGACTCGGTAGGCCAAGAACCTGCCCTGCGGTCGTCCTTGCGGATCGCGCCTACTCTTCCCGCGCGATTCGTGGGCACCTCCGGCGGCGTGGTGTCCGTGCGGTCATCCCGCAGCCTGCCGATCAGATCGGTAGCCGTTTGCTGCGAGGCCGCGCCGGAGGCCGCCCGCCCGGCTTCGACGCCGAGGCGTACAAGGAGCGCAATGCCGTCGAGTGGTGCATCGCCCGGCTCAAGCAGTGGCGCGGCCTCGCGATGCGGGCGGACAAGCTCGCCATGGCCTACCAGGCTGCACTCCACCTCGCTGCCATCCTCATCTGGGTCCGGCGCTGAGCAAGGTGTCCGAAGGGTTCGTCAGACCGGCCCATGGACGACGAGTCGGTTCTGCTCTCCGTCAAAGATGCCGGCCAGGAGGTTGGCCTCCCGCCGGTGCCCACCGAAGAGACCCCGCTGGTCGACGTGCACGATCAGAATCTCGTGGCTGTCGATCACCTCAGAGATGCCCCGGGTCTCGATCGTGTCCGACCACGCGTCCAGGTTCCGCCCGAACCACCCCGGCAGCCCGCACGGCTCGGCAACCGCGTCCCAGAAGTCGTTGAGTGTCTCGATCGGCCGACCGCGCAGGTCAACGATCAGCTCGCTATTCGTCATCGCAGCAGACTAACTAGCCCTCACCGCGAGGCACTCACCGGTCAAAGAGACAGGCTCTAGGCCCGTCATCACTCCGCCACCCTTCGGTTCACGGGGATCAGGCTGTCGGTATTCGGGAACTCGGCGCCTTTTCAGTGCATGCGGGCGTCGGTGTCGAACAGCCGGGCCTCTTGTGGGTGGAGGAGATGCTGCACGATGAAGGATCGTCCGGCGACTTTCCAGAGTCCGCGGCCTCGGTTGAGGTGGGAGATGGCGTCGCTCTCCACAGTGGTCAGGCCGAGCAGTGTGGCGGCGGCGTGGAGCTGGTCGGTTTCCTGCCGGTAGATGATGCGGGTGGAGCAGTCGGCGAGGAGTCCTTCGGCGAGGGCGCGTCCGCGTGATCCGGCGTCGCCGGCGGTGAGCAGGTCGGAGAGCCGGTGGATGACCATCAGGTTGGCGATGCCCAGGCCGCGGCTCAGCTTCCATTGGGACTGCATGCGCTGGAGGAGGCCGGGGTGGCGCATGAGGCGCCAGGCTTCGTCGTAGACGATCCAGCGCCGCCCGCCGTTCGGGTCGGTCAGCGCTGATTCCATCCAGGCGGACGCGCAGGTCATGGCGAGGACGAGGGCGGTGTCGTCGCCGGATCCGCCGAGCTGGGACAGGTCGATGGTGAGCATCGGGCTGTCCGGGTCGAAGCGCACGGTGCTGGGTGCGTCGAACATGCCGGCGAGGTCGCCGTGGACGAGGCGGCGCATGGCGTGGGCGAGGTCGCGGGCGGCGTCGCCCAGGCGTCCTGACATGATGCCGCCGGCCGCGTCGAGCTGGTCGGGGTGGTTGAGGGTGGTGGCGATGTCACCGAGCAGCGGAACCCGACTGTCCCGGGCTGCGTGGGTGACGACGGTGTCGAGGGCGACGTCGAGGGCGGTGTGCTCCATCGGCAGCAGATCCCGTCCGAGGACGGTACGGGCCAGCGAGCCGAGGAGCAGCAGGCGCCGTTTGCGGATCTCGCCAGCCCAGTCGGATTCCGGAACCGAATCGGGCCGCGGCGCCGCGTCGAGCGGATTCAGCTTGCCGGGCAGGCCGGGGCCGAGGGTGATGGAGGTGCCGCCGAGCGCGGAGGCGACCGGTGTCCATTCGCCCTTGGGGTCGCAGGGGACGTAGACGCGGTAGCCGAAGGCCACGGACCGGAGTGCGAAGCTTTTGGCCAGGGCGCTCTTGCCCTGCCCGATGACTCCGGCGAGCAGGACGTTGGGGTTGGTGAAACCTTCGATCTTTCCGTACAGGGCGAACGGGTCGAAGCAGAACGATGCTTCGGCGTGGACGTCGCGGCCGATGTATATGCCTTCGGCGCCGAGGCCGCCTTCGGCGAGGAAGGGATAGGCCCCGGCCGCGATGGCGGTGGTCATACGGTGAGCCGGCAGCCGCAGCCTGCTGCCCCGTGCCGAAGCCGGCCCAGGCCGTCCCCCTGCAGGGAAGACAGGACGCGGGGCTTCCTGCTCGGCGGGTTCGGCTTCCGCCCGCTGGGCGGTGGTTTCGGCGCGTGCCCTGGCAGCGGCCTCGGTGAGCTGCCGGCGGGCGGACTTGCGGCTGGCGCGGTCGGTGCCGTGCGGGGTGAACAGCGGGGATGCGGAGGCGCGTTGTGCACGCTGGGCAGGCCGGTGGCTCATCGCGGGATCTCTCCTCGGCGGGTTGTGTTCATCGGACGCAGGTGGTGGTGTGGCCGTGGAGCGGCGCGCTGAGGTCGGCCGGTGTGGTCTTGCGGCGGATCGCGTGGCCGGAGGCGAGATGGCGCTGGCAGATGGTCAGCACCGGCGGCCCCTCCGGCAGCCGTTCGGGGTGGCACTCCGCGTCGTCGCCCTGGTGTTCGGCGGCGGGCAGGAGGTGGAACGCGTCGTGGACGGCGGTGGCGGCCTGCCACAGCCGCGTGTGCGCGGTGGCCAGATAGCGGCCCGCCGCCGGATGGGGCGGCCTGGCGGCCTCGCTGAGCTGGTCGAGGAGCTGGTGCAGTGTGGTGAGGTGCGTGTGCAGCACGTCGAGGTGGAGCCGGTCCGCGGGGGCGGGCGGTGTGCCGGTGTTTTTGGTGGCGTGTGTGCGTGTGTGGTGGCGGATGCCGGCGCTGGCGGCCCTCAGATAGGGGTGCGCGTCATCGGCACGGGGCGCGGTGGTCAAAGGGGAGAGAGTCCTTCCCGCCGGAAGGGCAGGGTGTCGGCGGATGGTCACAGGGCCCTGCGGGCGAGCGGCAGGGCGCCGAGGGTGAACGCTTCGGGCTGCTGGAAGGTGAGCCTTCTCAGGTCGACCCCGGCGGTGACGGCGGCGGTCTCGATCTGCGCACACGCGGCGTCCAGCAGCGCGTCGGTCTGCGCGGAGACGGTGAGCAGTCCGGTCAGGGCGACGTCGGCGTGGCCGGCGATGAGCTGGCGCTCGCGCTGTTTGACGTCGGCGTACTCGACGGAATCGGCCTCGGAATCGACCTGCCCCCGCCGGGCACGTTCGTTGGCGTCGGCGATGATCGCGGCCTTCTTGCGCTGCACGTCCCGCATCGCCGACTCCAGCCCCTGCGGCGCGTAGATGAGGGACAGGCTGCGCCGGACCCCGGCGGTGAACATGAGGCCGTGCAGGAAGCCTGGGCCCGTTTCGGTGCGGGGCCAGTTCTCGGCCCAGTAGGTGGTGTGGCGGGCGGAGTCGGTGGCGAGGCGGTCGTACTCCTCGACCTGGACCACGGGCCCGGCGGCAGCGGGGTCGGCCTCGGCCCGGCCGGACGATGACCACTGCTGCAGACCGGCGAGCGCGGCGGGGTCGTACGCGGTGCGGATCACGGCGGCGATCTCCCGTGCGGTGAGCCAGCCGGTCACCGTCAGCCCGGCACCGCGGGCTGCCTGCGCGAGGGAGGTGGTGCTCTGCTCCATGACCGTGAACGCCCCCGGCAGCCCGCCGCCAGCCTGGGAGATGAGGCGCTTGGCGGCCTTCAGATCGAGGGAGAGAGCGAGATACGCCTCGTGGGGTGCGGCGGCGGGTCCGGCGGAAGCGACGAGATCGGTGTAGACCTGACCGGCGACGGGGGTATCGGGGCGGCCCTGCTGGGTCCAGTGGCGGGCGAGGGTGTCGCCGGAGTCGGGGACGGTGCGTTCCAGGACCTGGATGGTGGCGATGTGCCCGGTCCGGGCCATGCCCGCCAGTGCCCGGCCCCACCCGGTGACGTGGTGGGTCTGGGTCGCCGGGTCGAGGAGCGCGAAGGCCCGGGAGGAGACACGGGCGACGGCGGTCAGGGTCTGCGCGCGGGGGTCGTGTACGGCGGCGGCCCGCGATCCGGCCGGGGTGACCACGCGCAGGGACGCGGCGGTGCCGGGCAGGTGGAGCAGCCCGTCCTGCCGGGGCCGGGAGACGGGCCGGGCGAGCCACAGGGTCTGTCCGGTGCGGCGCCGCAGACCGTAGCGGGCGACGACCGGCGCCCAGTCGATCAGCGACCGGCCGTGGCGGCGGATCGCGACCAGGGTGGCGACCACGGCCCACAGGGGTGTGAGCGCGATGGCTCCCAGCAGGCCGGTGCTGACTACGGTGACCAGCAGCAATGCGAGGGCGCAGGAGACGAGGACGAGTTGGGGCAGGGACAGGCCGAGCAGGATGCCACGCCGTGACCGGTGCGGGAATTTGACCGTGAGCGGGTGGATGGCGAGTTCAGACAAGGGGCCGTTTCCGGGGGATACGCGGGGCGGGACGGGGCGCCGGGGCGGGAGGCACCACAGGCGGTGTGGTGCCTCCCGTCACGGATTCCGGGCAGAGTCAGAGGCCGCTCGTGCCTGCGGAGTTCGGGGCTGGCGGGGCGCCCTGGGGCGGTGGCGTCGAGACATCTGAGTCCGGCTGGCTCATCCATCCGCCACCCTGGCCTGCCCCGCTGCCGGGGCCGGAGCCGCCGTGGCCGGGGCCGCCGCCGAGACCGCCCGTATCGGAGGCTGGGCCGGTCGGTGGCGGCTGGACCGCCTTCTCCAGACCGGCCTTGAGGGCGTCGCCCGCAGGCGACAAGCCCGAGCCTCCGCCTCCCCGGCTGTCACCGCCGCTGGTGGGGTTGGTGGCGATATCGCCGGGGAAGCTGCCGCCGGGTACCGCGTCGGGGCCTTGCGGGGCGGCGCCTGCTCCGGCCGCCGCGCCTCCGGTGCCGGCCGTGGCCGCCATCGCGGCGGCTTTGCGTCCGGCCTTCTCCGCGTGCTGCTTGGCGATCTGCGCGCCCGCGCCGCCGGCGCGGTGGAGCGACTCGCCGTCGCTCCCTTCTGCGGCCCAGTGCACGAACTTGAAGGTGGCGTAGGGGCACAGCAGCACCATGATCATGATGACGATGCCGGACATGACGTCGGCGAGCGCGGCCAGGCCGTCCTTGGAGTCGGTCTCGCCCATCGCGGCGATGCCGAGCACGAAGATGATCGTCATCAGGAGCTTGGAGACGACGAGGGTGGCGGTGGCTTCGATCCAGCCCTTGCGCCATCTGCGGGCGGCTTCCCAGCCGCCTCCCGCACCGGCGAAGACCGCGAGGGTGACGAGGACGAGGATGCCGACCTTGCGGACCATCATCACGCACCAGTACAGGACGGCGCCGATGGCGGCGCCCAGGGCGGCGAGGGTGGGGGTCATCCAGCCGAGGCCGGACAGGGCGCCGATCTGGGAGACTTTGACGATGCGGCGTACGGCCTCTTCGATCGACAAGTGGGAGGCTTGGAACAGGCCGTCCGACAGTGCGTCGACCACCTCGATGGCGATGGTGGTCAGGGCGATGGCGGCGAAGGCGAAGATCACGCCGGAGGCCGTGCCGGTAAAGGCTTGTGTGAGGGCCTGGCCGTCGCGTCGGATCGCTGCCCGTACGAGCTGGGCGCAGAATGTCGCGACCAGGATGATCAGGCCGATTGGCAGGAGCGTTTCGTAGTTGTCGCGGAACCATCCCGCGTTCAGGTCGACGCGGGTGGTGGCGTTGACGGATTTCGCCGCCAGGTCAGCTGCGGTGGCGGCGAGTTCGCCGGAGCTTTTCGCGATCCAGTCGCCGATCGCCTGGCCGGGGTCGGACACGAAGTCGACTGCGTCACCAACGGTGCACAGCTTGTCCGCGAGGGGAAAGTCGCAGAAACCCAAAGGGAGCTGCCCCCTCCTTTCTGTCTCTGTCGTCGGTTACGGCACGACGCGGGGGGCTATGCCGGCGAGGGTGCAGTCGTGGCCGGGCCGGCACTGCACGGCGAGCGTCACGGCACGCTCCTCGGCACCGCCACCGCCAGCTTTCCAGGCGATGTGCTGGGTGCCGTTGACCGTGACGGCGTAGATGTACGCCTCGGTGATCGCGGAGGGGTCCTCGGCCAGCGCCTGCTTGAACGCGGAGGGGTAGTGGCCCTCGGTGACCGTGGCGGAGGCGTGCTGGTCCTGGTCGGCCATCCGCGACCACAGCACCGGGTCCGGGACCTGGGAGGAGACGGAGGCCCAGTCGGTGTACTCGGCTTCCCGCGTCATCCACGCCCGCATCCCGGCCAGTTGCTGGTCACGGGCGGTATCGCGCGTGTCGTAGGACCACAACATCACTGCCGCGGCCCTGGCGTAGGCGAGGGGGTCGGAGATCTGCGGCGGCACGGGCACCGAGCCAGACCCGGACCTTGGCTCCGGGGCATGGGCGCCCGACGAAGGGCCGCTCGTCGCGGTCGCGGTAGCGGCCGGGGCGCTGGTGCGATCTTGCTGTTCGCCGCGCCCGGTGAGCCACGCGACCGTACCGGCGACGGCGATCAGGACGGTGATGATGACCGCGACGATCAGGATCCGGCGGTTGGCCGACCAGCCCACCCCGTAGTCCGCCAGGGAGGGAAAGCGATTGGGCATCAGTGGACCTGCGATCCCAGGGCCGAGAAGAACTGGACGATCCCGTTGGCGGCGCCGAGGCCGAGGGCCGCGCCCGCAGCGACGGTGGCGCCCTTCTTTCCATTGGCCTCGGCCTGGTGGCCTCCGGTGTGATGGCCCCAGGCCCATACCGCGAGCGAGACAGCGAGCGCCCCGACGACCGCGATGATCCCGAACAGATTGATCGAGCTGACCACGTTCTTCAGCACAGCGAGGCCGGGCAGACCGCCCTCCTTGGGCGAGATGCCCGGATCGTAGGCGAGGTAGACCACACGGTCCACGAGTGACATGGGTATGGCGAAGCTCCTTGCATGCGCGAGCCGAAGACGGCCCGGCGGGAAACGGGAAGAAAAAGGGGGAGGAGCGCTCGGGCGCGCGATGCCCGCTGAGTACCTTCCGGCGCGGCGGCCGGGCGGAGCGGTGCTAGAGCACGCGCCGTGCGGCGAGGATGGTCCAGTCCTTCACCGGGGTGATCCGGACAGGTTTGGACGTGCGCGGCGCCTCAATGACGAGCCCGGAGCCCATGTACATGCCGACGTGCTCGGGCCGTGTGGCGCTGCCGCGGCTGAAGACGAGGTCGCCGGGCTGGAGGGCTTTCGACGAGACGGCTCTGCCGTCGTGGATCTGGGTGTAGGTGGTGCGGGCGATCGTGATGCCGGCGTGGGCGTAAGCCTGCTGCATGAGCGAGCTGCAGTCGCAGCGGCCCATCGGATCGGGACCATGGGCGTTGGTGCAGGTGCCGCCCCACTGGTAGAGCGTGCCGAGCTGGTGCATCGCCCAGTCGATGGCCGTGCGTGCCTTCGGCGGCGCGTCCTTGGGAATCGTGTATCCCTTCGGCACAGTTCCCTCGGGGATGCGTCCGTACCCGGAGCCGTCCGAGGACGGTCCGCAACCGGATGTGCCACTCCCGGAGTCGGTGCCGCTGTCATGGCCGGCGTTCGGGAAGGTCGCGGCGATGGCTTTCTGCAGGGCCGTCGCCAGGTTTTCCCACTGCGCGTACGCATCCGGAAACCCGGACTTCTGCACGGCCTGGGCGGCCTGAGTGACGGTCAGCTGCTCCCAGCCAGGCACCTTGAGCAGGTGCTCGTAGAACTGTTCCGAGGCGTAGACCGGGTCGCGGACCTGCTGTGCGGTGCCCCATCCCTGGGAGGGCCGCTGCTGGAACAGGCCCAGCGAGTCCCGGTCGCCGGAGCCGAGGTTGCGCAGCCGTGACTCCTGGATCGCGGTGGCAAGGGCGACGATCTGCCCCCGCTCGGGCACGTCGAGGCTGATGCCGGTGGCGACGACGGTCTGGGCGTTGGGGATCTGCTCGGCGGGCAGGTCCAGGCCCTCGATGTGGACGTTCGTGCTGTTCGCACCGTCGAGGATCTTGGTGACCTGCTGGGCGACGGCGTCGGTGTCGAGGCCGTCGAGGCATCCGCTGCTCTGGGCGGCTTGGCTGGAGGCGGTCACCATCATGGCTGCGCCGCCGAGGAGGAAGGGGGAGAGGACGACGACGCCGATGCCGGCGGCTATCCACTTCACCCTGGGCCGCCTCCACGCGGTCGGCGTCCGGTCGGCGCCTGAGTTTCAGGCAGGGCTATGCAGAGAGGTGTCACAACGGGGTGTCCTTCGACGCGAAGTGCCGACTGCCGCGCGTGCGCACTTGTGGGAAGGGCGGCGGCCGGTGGAGGGTGGTTCGGGGGCTGGGGCGGATGCGAGGTGCCGCTCGCACCGCGTCAGAGCAGCCGGAGCAGATATGCCGGGCCAGGCGGAACCGCACGAGGGGCGTGTGCGGGGGATGAGCCAGCAGCGGTGTTCGCCGGGCCAGTTCCAAAACAGTAAGGGCAGATCCCCGGTTGACCAAAAAATCCGCGGTCATGGCTTTGAATTACTGGGAATCCTGGCCGCGATACCAGTCAGCCGGGGATCCGCCCCTACACTTTTAGCTCCTCCCTCTCGCACCCCTCGCCTCACGGCTGCACCTTCGCCGTGCCCACCTTCGGCCGGTCGGCCCGGGGATCGCGCGATCGGGAGCGACTCTCCCCCTTCCACCCGACCCTTGGGGGTCCCCTTTTGCCTTTTTCCCTTCACCAGGGCGACGCCCTGGCCGTTCTTTCCGGACTGCCCGATGACTGCGTCGACTGCGTCATCACCGACCCGCCGTACAACAGCGGCGGTCGGACCGCGAAGGAACGCACGACCCGTTCCGCCCGCCAGAAGTACACCTCTGCCGACGCCGCCCATGAGCTGCCGGACTTCACCGGCGAGAACATGGACCAGCGCTCCTACGGGTTCTGGCTCACCCAGCTCATGACCGAGGCCCACCGTCTGACGACGTCCGGTGGTGCCGCGCTGGTGTTCACGGACTGGCGTCAGCTGCCCGTCACGACCGACGCGGTCCAGGCCGCCGGGTGGCTGTGGCGCGGCGTGCTGGCCTGGCACAAGCCGCAGGCCAGACCGCAGAAGGGCCGCTTCACCCAGAACTGCGAGTTCATCGTCTGGGCCTCCAACGGCTCGATCGACGCCAGCCGCAATCCCGTATACCTGCCCGGCCTCTACAGTGCTTCGCAGCCTTCGGGCAAGAACCGGCAGCACATCACGCAGAAGCCCGTCGGCGTGATGCGTGAGCTGGTCAAGATCTGCCCCGAGCAGGGAACCGTGCTCGACTTCTGCGCCGGCTCCGGCTCGACCGGGGTAGCGGCGCTGCTGGAGGGCCGGGACTTCATCGGCGTCGAGAAGACCACGCACTACGCACAGGTCGCCGCCGACCGCCTCACCGAAACCCTGCAACAGACCTACACACAGGACGACTTCACCCTGTCCGCCTGACCGATCGGCGCGGGCGGGCAGGTTCCGGGGCTTTATAGCAGCGGACTCCCGGTTGGCCAAACCGGGGAATCTCCGGATCGTTGAAGCCTCATTCCCCCGACCGGCCGCGGCTGCAAGGAGACCTCTTTTTGATGCCCGAATCCGTAGATCCCCGCGATGAGGGGGAAATGGAACCGGTACGCCTGCCGGATTCCGAGCTCGAAAGCATTGAGGCGAGCGTGCGCCGGCTCATGGATCAGTCCGCGGAACAGGCCCGGCAGCTCGACAGCCTCGCCACCGCCCCGCCGCCGTCCTTCCCTGCCTTCGGCATACCGGGGCTGGGCGGCATGCCGTCCCAGCCCTCCCCGCCGGAGCCGCGCCCCATCCTGGAACTGGAGGGCGAGGAGTACGAGAATGAACTCGACGGCCTGACCGACTGGGTGGACGGTCATCTCATGGACGTCTACGGCGCGGAGATCACCACCGCGACCCCGTGGTGTGAACAGTGGCAGGAACACGCCGACGTCGTCTCGTGGCTGCACGCTCTGTGGATGGCCTACCAGCAGCACAAGGAACCCGAAGCCGGACTCAGCGGCATGCTCGTGTGGCACCGTGACTTCCTCACCCACGCCATGGCCGCCGTCCGGGCCCCGGGCGGGTCACTGTCGGCGTGCATGACCGACCCCGACCGGCCCGCCCACCGCCTGCTGCCCCGTCCGAAACCCTCGGCTCGCTTGTCGAACACCGACTCCAAGGAGTCCGATGCACCGGGCGAGGCTGCGGCATGACCGGCCGGCCGGCCTTCGGCCTCAGTTTCGACCCGCGTGCGCTCGGCGACCTCCTGGCTGCCCCGCAGGACATCCGCGACCTGGCCCTCTCCCAGCTCCAGGACATTGTCAACGCCCAACTCTCCGGCAGCAAACTCACTGGCGACCTGTCCGGCTATCGCAAGCTCCACGTCGACTCCCGCAAACAATGGCGGATCGTCTACGCCCACCGGCCAACACCCCCGAACTCCCGCCACACCAACGAGATTCATGTGGTGGCAGTGCGGCCCCGGGCACGCAACGACGTGTATGACACCGTCGCGCAACGCCTGGGCATGACCCGCCGGCCGCTGAGCGCGCGCACCCACGCCGCCCGCTCCCGCTCACCGCAACTGACCGCCCAGCGCCCCCTTCCCAAGCCCGGTCCACCGCCGTACGCGACGCCCGGCCTTCCCCGCCCCGCTCAGTCCCCGACCCCGAAGGGCCCCGCCCGTTGACGGCCTTCCCCTCTCTCCTCGACGCCCTCACCACCACCCTGCTGGACGATGAGCCCCAGCCCGAAAACCCCCAGCACCGCGCACTCCTCGACGCCCATGCCGAAGTCCAGGCCCTCGACCAGCAGCTCGTCGCGTGGGCGGAACGCCACCCGAGCGACGATGTCAGCGCCGCCGACCAACTGGAGGCCCTGGTCGATCTTCTGGTCGAGCGCCTCGCCGCCGGCATGGAGCTCAGCCAGCTGCTGTCCGCAGCGTGCTGCTCCGCGGGCGAAGACGGGGGCTTTCTGTCCTGTGCGGGGGAGTGCCGACAGCGGGAGTCCGTCGTCCATGCGGTGCTGGAGGTCTTCTCGGTCGTCGGTGACCCGGCGGCCATGGCCTCGGCCGACCTCGTGGTTTGCCTGCGTGACCTTCCCGGCGTCGCCGGCGGTCACTGGCTCTACGCCGAGCTGACTCAGAGGACCCTCGCCCATCTCCTCGCTCCGTACGGGGTCTCCACCCGGAACATCACGCTGCCCGACGGGCGCCGCGTCAAGTCCTACCGGCGCGAGGACCTGCTGGCCGCGCTGCCGCACTGACAGCTCCCCGGCCCTCGCGGCCACCCGGCCTGCGGCCAAGCCGACTGGCCGGTCACCGGGCAACCTGCTCGGCTGCCGGGTTCCCCTTGAGCAGGGGAGCCGCTGGATTGCCTCGTCACCGGCGACGGCGCGGTGCTGACCCCGCAGGTCCGGTTACCGCGAGGTGGGTGTCGGCGACCCCGGCTTGCCGGCCGCCGGCACCCGCCATCGCGGCAGCATCGGCACCGCCGTGGCCGGTCTGGCAGACACATGACGGCTCCCATCCAGCTTTTCAATCTCCTCTTGCCCCTGCCAGATTTCAGGAGTTTCGCTTCTTCATGTCCTCCAGTCCTGCCTTGCCGAAGAAACCACTGACGGCTCTCGATCTCCGCATCGAAGCGGCCGTGGGCCAGAGCATCGACCAGCTGTGGGAGCACCGCGACCACGGTCACCTTGATGAACAGCACCGTCGTGTGGTCGACGCCCACCGCAGCCTCGCCCGGGCCGAGACCAACGTCATTTTCTACCGGAGCCAGCTCCAACTCCTGGCCTCCGGCGAGTTCCCGGCCGATGTGATGCTCGTCAAGAGCATCGATCACGCGGTTGACCGGTTGGAGCAGGCCATAGCCGTCCGCGACGAACGCGAGCGGACGGTCGTTGCCGCCCTGGAACCTGTCGAAGCCGCGATCCGGACCCAGGCCCCCCACGGGGCGGCCGAGTTGTCCGCGCCGGACTTCGCCGCGCTGCTGGCCATCGCCCAGGGAGCCGAACTCCGCCAGTACCTCCTCACCGGGCAGTTCTCGGTCGTCACCGCCTCCGGCACCCACACGGCCGTCAGCCTCCTCCACCGCCTGGAACAGGCGGGCCTGGTGGTACGCGACGCCTCTCACACGGTTCACGCCGGGCAGCCGGTCACTCTCACCGACGCCGGACGCGCCAGCCTGGACGCCCGGGAACGCCCGGCCGGGCCCGCCATCTCACCACCCGCTTCGCAGCCCGGAACCCGGCCCGCCGCCCGCGCCCGCTGACCTTTCCCTCCGGGGCGGCCCCTTCCCCGTCTCTTCGAAAGGCCTCATGCCCTCAGACGAACTGGATCTCCGCCTCGACGGATACAACGCAGTCAACGACGCTGTCAAAGAGCGCTTCTGGCAGACCATCGGAATTCAGCAGGACATGCTCACACCGCTGGCCGAGCACCACACCGAGGACGCCCGGCACAGCTGCTACGTACTTCACGACAGGTCCGCCACCTGGGGGATCCCGGGCGAGCCACAGCTTGTGGCTCTCCACCTCTCCCGCGCCCCCGACACACTCACGTTTCGCTTCGAACGCGCGGAACTGCCGCTGCCGACCATGGCCCAGTCGTGGCTGATCGCCCGCGGCTGCCCTCCGGACGGCATCCGCCTGCAGCCCGGTATGTGGAACACGCCGGCGGACGAGGCCACCCGGACTCTCGAAGAGCGGCTGCTGAGCGACGGCGATCACTTCGCCCTCCTCACCAGCTACACCGACGACATCTCCGACACGCCACAGACCACGGTGCTGCTGCGCGCCATTGACGAACGGTTGCCGCAACCGTTCCGGGTGCTGTTGGAGGAAGCCGACCTCGACGCGGGAACCCATACCCTGCGCGAGGGCACCTTCGCCTCGTACGGGGCCGCAACCGCATGGTGGAAGCAGTGGTGGTCGGGCGAGGACATCACGCTGCCGTCGGCGCCGCCGCCGAGGCGTCACACGGCTGCTCGCGCCGTGCCGGCGCGCTCTGTTCCTGTCCAGCCGCCTCCCGGCCGACGCCGCTGAGACGCCGCCGCACGCCTCTTCCGCACGGCGGTAAAAGGGGTTCCGCTGCCCGTTCGATACAGCCTGCGGGCGGCGTGTGCCGGGCGGAACATAGCAGCAGTTTCCCGGTTAGCGAAACCGGGGATCGTGCGGATCCTTGAATCGTCCCGCACCGCATCCGCCCGGGGCTTCCTCCTCTTTTTCCTCATTGGCCTGGAGGCCAATCTCGCTATGCGTTCACCCCGTATCGCAGTCTCCGCCGCCGCCATCGGCGCGCTGGCCTTTCCCGTGTTCTCGGCCTCCACGGCCGCTGCCGTACCCGCCCTCGCACCCGCCCAGGCTTCGTCCGCGGCGACCCGGCCGTGTGACCGGCTGGGACCGTGGGTGATCGGCACGAAGGCGGTGACGATCCGCTCCAGGGCCACTGAGAAGTCCACCCCCCTCGGAGTCAATTACCAGGGCCACAAGTTCACCGTCCACAAGTCGAGCGGTAACTGGTACTCCATCACGGACAGGACAACCGGCGTGAAGGGCTGGGTGTCCGGCACCTACGTCTACCGCACGGTCTACATGTGCCTCGACTGACCCACCGTCTTCGCAATCCCCCGGCACGTTTCACCAATTGCCCCGTGAATGAAGGGAATTTTCTGTGTCCGACAGCGCGGACGATGTCATAACGGTTATCACCGAGCAGATCGAGAAGCGTTTCGGCATGAGCTTGACGGAGTTGCGGCGAGCCGTCGAGGCTGCCCCGCACGCCAGCAGCGTGGCCACGGAGGTCGTGCACTGGCACGGTCTGCTCAGCGACGCCCAGACGGCGCTGGAGCAGGCCGAGGACAACCTGGTCGCCGCACTCCACACGCGACCGGACGAACTGGACGAACCGGCTATGGAGCTCGCCCGCCAGGTGAATACCGCCGTTACCGTACGGGACGGACGGGCCATGGCCCTCACTCACCTCCTCGCCCCGGACAGCCCGGGCAAGCAGAACCCCGGCGCCTCGCGCGATTTCTCTCAGGTGGCAGGTCAGAGGTCGGCGCTCCAGACGAGCCCGCCCGCGCGCCCCGCCACGACGACACCCTCCCTCACACGTCGCGGGGCGGGCCGGTGAGCGTGAGCACCAGACCGAGCAGCCAGGACAGCCGGCTCGAAGAAGCCTTCGGGGCACCCGTCGCCGACCTCTACCAGACCGCGACCGGCCCCGGCGCGTCAGCGGCGCTGCTCCGGGCGCTGGAGCTGCGCTCCTTCCTGGCCGTCGCTGAGGAACAGGTCTCCCGGGTCCGCGACCGCGTCCACGAAGCCACCGCTCCCGACCGCGACATGGACGACCTTTCCGCGGACGACCTGCGGATGGACGCGCAGTGGCTGCAAGCGGCACTCAGCACCCGCGACGACCACCGCGCCGCCCTGGGCGAACTGCTGCGCACCATGCCCCCGCCGGCCCCGGCCGGGCAGTCCCGTGTGCGGTTCACCCAGCCGAAGATCACCACCACCCTGCCCCCGGCCGCCCCCGCACCCACGCCTGCCGGGGCGGCGCGGGCCCGTGTGAAAGCTGACTGATTGCCCCAGATCACCGCGCAGACCATCGCCGAGCGTATCGAGGCCCTGTACGGCCAGCCGCTCGCCGAACTCAAGGCCCATGTCACCGCCAGTGCTGAGGGCAGCATGCTGGCCGCCCTGCTCGGCAGCCACGCCGATCTGCAGTGGGCCGAGCACCACATCGACTTCCATCTCCAGCGACTGCGGCAACTGACCGACCCGAAAAGGATGATCGGCCCGTTCGAGGCCAGCCACCTTCTCGACTGCGCCCGCCGTGTCGCTGAATCCGTCGCCGTCCGCGACGCCCACACAAAATCCATGACCGCGGTCCTGCAGAGCCTGCACCGCGTCCCCGCCCCGGACGCCCTGGCCGCCGCGGTGCCGACGCCTGCCCCGTCCGCCGTCCCGGCTCCCGGCGCCACGGCGTTCACCACCACCCACACGCGCTGACCCCTTGCCCACTGTTCCCTGTTCAGGAGTTTCCTCTTTGGCCACCACCGGTCTGCCCTCTGCCACCGATGCCGATCTGAAGCGCGTCACCGAATCCCTGGACATGCTCGCCCCGCGCTGGAGCGTGTGGGTACTGATGACTCTGTCCGCCGGTCCCCTGCGCTACACGGAGATCCACCGGCGGCTTCCCTGGCTCAACGACGGCCAGCTCCACCCCAGACTGACCAGGCTCTCCGTCGCCGGCCTGATCGAGCGCACCGAGTACACCCCGCGGCACGTCACCTACGGCCTGACCGGCCGCGGCACCGAGGTGCTGCCGGTCCTGAAGACGATCGCCGCCTGGGGCGATCAGTATCTGGAGAAGAACCCCGTCCCCCAGGCTGCGAGCGGGAAGGCGCCGTTGAGACGTTCCGTTCCGGCGCGGGACATCGAGGACGCTCTAGCCCTGCTCACGCCCCGGCATGTCCCCCCGATCCTGTGGACCCTGCGGCTGCGCGAGACGTGTACTGCCCGGGGACTGGCCGGTGTCGTCATACCTGTGTCGAACTGGACCAACATCTACCCGCCGCTCAAGCAGGTGGTCGACGACGGTCTCGTTCAAAGCGTGGAGGGGCCGGTCTACCGGCTCTCCGCCTCGGGGGAGGGGCTTGCGCCTGTCTTCCGGGCTGTTTCGGCGTGGGCGGCCGGGCGCCCCCTGGCCGAGGCGGACGTCCATCCCGTGTGGGGGCATCCTGCACCGGGTAGCTGGGTCACCCACCAGTCCCGCCTGCCGACACCGCCCGCCTCACAGACTCTGGGACTCACGGCCCGGCAGGCTCCGGCCACATGGCAGAGCAACGACCTGTTCTCGCATCAGATACCGGCCAGCCCCCTCTCCGCCGGGGGCCGAGGCCGATGAATTTCACGCACATGCCCACAGGTCATCAGGTTGCCCGTGCCGTCACCGTGCTCTCCCACCCGGGGCTCATCCGGCTGGTCAGCGAGATCGATGACAACGGTCCCTTCCCGGGGCACATGCTCACGTGCACCCTCTCCGGACTCACCCGCCACCAGATCCGCCATGCCGTGGGCACGGCCCGCGACCACCACCTCGTGTATGCCGAGCACGCCTGGGATTCCGCTTATCTGCTCACCGAGGCTGGCGAAGACCTGGCCGAGGTGTACGACACCCTCGCCCGCTGGGCCCGCGCTCACAACTACCCCGCCAACAGCTGCGACTTCGTGACCCGTATCCAGCGGACCCTCGCTCTGCTCACCGACCGGAAGATTCTCGTCGCCGTGTCCGGTCCCGGGCCTGTTCCCGGACAAGGGACGGCGCGCGGGTTGTCGGATGACGGTCTACCGCCGGGCGCCGGGGCCGCGCAGGATCTGCACGTGCCATGGACCGCCCTGTCGCGGTGGCTGCTCGCCCACCCCGGCGTGGGAGCCGAGGCTCCGCGCGGAGCGTCCAGTGACACGGCGACGGAAGAGGTGGAGCCCGCCGCGTGAGACCGATTGCTGGAACGCGGCCCGCGTGCGACTCGGTCCCTGGTCTGCTGCGCGCGGTCTATCTGCCGCGCGGCGCGGATGCCGGAGCGTCCGCCATGACCACCTACGGCATCCCGCTCCTCGTGCTGGCCACCACCGGTTCCGTGTCGTTGACGGGGCTTGCGTTCGCGCTGGAGTGGATTCCACGCCTGTCGGCGTTCGCGGTGGCCGGGGCCATGGTCGACCGGTACGGGACCACGGCGGTGTTCCGTCTTGCCTCGGTGGCGCGGGCCCTGGTCGTGCTTGCCGCGGCCCTCGCCTTGTCAGCACAGACCGGCGGACCGGCGGCGACGGTCACCGTCATGGTGCTCGCCGGTGTCAGCGGTGTGCTCACCGAATTCAGCTATGTCGCGGCCGAGTCCGAAGGCGGCGCGGCAAGCCGGGATGCCGGGGCGCGCGCTCACCGGGTGCAGTCGGTCCTGCTCGGCATCGACCAGGTCTCCACTCTCGCCGGCCCCGCGCTCGCCGGAGTGCTCCTCGAACGGAGCGGTCCGGCCGGCATGCTCCTGACGACCGCCGGCTTCTCACTTCTCGCCGCCGGCCTCGCACCCCGGCAGCCCGCCCGCGCGACCGCCTCATCCGCCCGGGTGGTCAAGGGGCTGCGCACGGGGTGGAGCACTCTGCGCTCCCTGCCCGCCCTCGCCTGGCTCGTCGCCGGGCTCGTCGTTTCCAACCTCTCCATCGGCGTGCTCCAGGCCGCCACCCCCGTCATCGTGATCACCCAGCTGGGGTACTCCAGCGCCTACGTGGGTCTGGTCTGGTCCACGGCGGCCGTCGCCTCGCTGATCGCTGTGACCCTCTGCCGCACGGCGATTGACCGGTGGGGACTATGGCCGGTCGGCGCTGCGTCGGGAACGGTCGGTGCCGGCGCCACTCTCGCTGTCGCCTACGCCCACACCTACAGCACCTACCTCGCGGTGATCGCGGTCCTCATGGCCGGCGAAGGCGGCCTGACCGTGGTCCTGCGCACCCTGCGCTCCCGCCTCATCCCTAGCACCGCGTTCAGCGCCACCCTCTCCCTGACCATCCTGTTCCTCCTGCTGCCCTTCCCTCTCGCCGGTCTCCTCGTCGCAGCAGTACCACCCCAGCACCTCGGTCACGTCATCACCGGCTGCGCCATCCTCCAGGCCCTCGGGCTAGCTACTGCCTTCGCGCGCCTGCGGGACCTGCCCGGCCTGCACGCCGCGCGCCCCTGACACCTGCCCCGTCCTTCGGAGAGGAACTCCATGCCCACGCCGACAGGACACCAGCAGAACCTGCCGGGCCTTGGCCTCCCCGGCCCGCAGGATCCGATACCCACGATCGCCGAGCAGTTCGCCGCCTTCGACCAGCACAATCCCTCGGTCTACCGGGCACTGGAAGATCTCGCGGCCGAGCGTCTTGCGGGCGGAGTCACCCGTTTCGGGATGAAGGCGCTGTTCGAGGCTTTGCGCTGGCGCCGCCTGCCGCACAGCGTGCGCGGCCTCAACAACAACTACACCAGCCTGTACGCCCGCAAGCTCATCGAGCACCACCCCCACCGGGCGTCCGTCTTCGAACTGCGCCGCCGACGGACCCCGTAACCCCCCGCACGCGGGAGCCGCGCTCCGGCCAGTCCCTCACCCCTCACACCTTTCCCCTTTCTTATGGAGCTGTTTCTTTGCCGTCTCGTCCTGTTGTCCTGGTTGTCGCTGCTGCCGATATGGAAGCCGAGGCGTACCGCAGCTACTGCCTGGAAAGCGTGGCCGCCGCCTACGACGTCGTGCTGATCACCGGTACCGAACCCAGTTGGGAGCGGCCTTTCCTGACTGGCTGGGAGGTCGCCGATCCCACTGACCAGGCCGCGCTGTCCGCCGCCGGCCGCGCCTTGGCGGCACGCCACAGGCTGGCCGGGGTGATGACCTGGACGGAGTGGTACCTAGTCCCCGTCGCTCGCCTCGCCCGCCAGCTCGACCTGCCCGCCGACCCGCCGGAGGTCATGCGGGCGTGCCGCAACAAGGCCACCGCCCGGACGCTGTTCGCCCGCCACGGGGTGCCCTCCGCCGCGTCGATGACCGCGCGCTCCCTGCTGGAGGCCGCGCTCGCGGCCGAGACCATCGGCTACCCCGTCGTCCTCAAACCCGCCTCCCACGCCGCGAGCATCGGAGTGATCCGCGTCGACCGCGCCGAAGAGCTTCCCGGCGCCTACGAGTTCGCCGCAGCCGGCGCGAGCCAGGACGTGGAGAGCACGCGGGTACTGGTCGAGGAGTACCTCGACGGCCCGGAAGTCTCCGTCGAATGCGTCACCCACCACGGCGAGACCATGGCGGTCGCGGTCACCCGCAAGACCGTCAGCTCGCCGCCGTTGTTCGAGGAACTGGCGCACTCGGTCGACGCGGCCGATCCGCTGCTCGCCACAGTGGCCCCCATTGCCACAGCGGCTATCAAGGCCCTCGGTATCACCGACGGGGTCAGCCATGTCGAGATGCGGCTGGTCGACGGCCGCCCCCGGCTGATCGAAGTCAACGGCCGGATCGCCGGCGACATGATCGGGCACCTGGTCCGCCTCGCCACCGGCATTGACCTGCCGCGCGCCGCCGCCGACATCGCCTGCGGACGCGCCCCCGACCTCACCCCGACCCGACGCCGGGCCGCGGCCATCCGCCTGCTCTACCCCGACACCTCCGGCATCCTCACCGACCTCCACCTCGACGAGACAGTCCAAGAGGAGCCGTGGCTGGAGCGCATCACCTTTCAGCGCCGCCCCGGCGACGAACTGCTGCTGCCGCAGGACGGAGGCGACATGTTCACCGCCCGCCTCGGCTTCCTCATCACCACCGGCCCGACCGGCGACCTCGCCCAGGCCCGCGCCCAAACCATCCAGCAGCAGCTCACGGTCCACATCGCCCCCAGCCACTGACCCCCCGCAACCCCGTTACCGCCCCTGACGGGTGACCTTTCTGCCCTTCAACACCGGATGCGCTCATGCCCGACTCTGAACCGATCGACGGAGACGTCTACGTCTCCCCCCGCTACCTCGCCAGCACCACCGGCATCGGCGACCCCGCCCTCGCCCCGCTCCTTGCCCTCGGCTGGGACCTGCGACACGACGACCTCGGCAACGCCTACCTAAGCGCGCCCGACCGCCGGGTCCGCCTCGGCTACCTGCCCGAGGGCGAGGACGACGGCCTGTGGCGCATCACCGCCTACAAGGACCCCTTCGGTCTGCCGGCCTGGGGCGCCTGCTTCAACGACTCCTGCCCGACCGAATTCGTCCGGGCCTTCACCACCGCGCTCGCCGACGCGTACGAGCAGGGCCCGGACACCTACCTCGCGGCGCCGCACCCCGGGAGCACAAGCCGCGACCCGTTCCTCGCGGTCGAACCGCTCATCAACCGCGGCTGGCAGATGGACCTCCCCCACTGGGGCACCTTCGCGATCCGGGCTGACGACGATCTCGCCGGGCTGGAGTTCACCACCGGACGCCTCGACCCGGAAGCCGAACTGACCAAACTGACCACCCGCACCGCCCGCTGGCACCTGTGGGCCGGCACCTCGATCGACCGCCCCGCCTGGTACGCCACCGCCAGCACCGACACCCCCGTCGCCCTGATTAAAGCCGTCACGGAGTGCGTGTCCGATCCCGCGCCGCTGCCCCGGTGGCGCGAAGACACATACAGCTACGCCCAGGGCGCCCAGCTCACCCCCGTCATCCCTCCACGCACGGCGGCCCCCACTCCGCTCGACGTCCAGCGCGCCGCCTCCCGCCGCCCCACCGCCCTCACCACCTTGAGCGTCCCGCGCTGGAGTACCACAACCCGACCGGCACTGCCCGGCCCGCGCCGCTGACCGTCGACCGGAGGCACCCCGCCAGTGCACACGCCGGGCCGCACCGTCCGGCAGGCACCGGCTGCCCCCGTTACCCCTCTGGCGCGGCGCTCCCGCTGACCGGGCATCCGACCGACTGGAGTTCTGTGTTCAAGCGCCACTGGCTGAACGTCCGCCGAAAGCCTCCACAACATTCGGAGAGCAGACCGCCCGCCTCCGGTGACGGCCCGCACGGCCCGCACGGACCTGACGGATTCTGGCTGACCGACACCGCCTTCCTCGCCCGGCTGCACACCGCGACCCTGACGCTGCTCGATATCGCCGACAACGTCATGGAAGACGACTTCACGGTGAGCGAAGCCCTCGCCGGAGCCCGGCACCACGCGGCCCACCTGCTCGGCATTCCGGCCGACTACGGGCTTCTGGCAGAGGCGGAGGCCGCAGCCCAGACCGTCCAGACCGCTGGACTCCCCGCAGGTTCGCCCTTCGCCCCGGCCATCGCCCACAGCCTGGCCCGTATCGACGCCCTGCCCGTCGAACACCAGCAGCAGCTCGTCCGCGCCGCCGGCCGCCGCTTCGCTCTCACCGCCCTGCCCCACCCACGACGCCACCCGCCTGCAGCACCACCCGACCCCCAGCCGGGCCGATCCCGTTGAGACCCGGCCGCTCGCCCGCACGGCAATCCCGCCGCACACCGGACACCTCAGGAGTACCTTCTTGCGCATCAGCCCTGCCCGCCGCCTTCCCGCTGCCGTCGCCGTCGCCGCAGCGGTGACCAGCACCCTCACCTGGGCCCCGGCCGCAACCGCCCAGTCGTCCGAGCCGACGCCCTCCACCTCGACGGATCCCAGTAAGAGCACCGAGCCCGACGCGGGTAGCGTCGTCATCGTCAAGAAGGACCCGGCCGACGACGTTCTCGCTGGCGCCGCCTTCCTCCTCCTCGACGCCACCGGCCAGGAGGCAGGCAGCGGCGCGACCGACGCACAGGGACAGCTCGAATTCACGGACCTCGCCGTCGGCGTCTATCGGCTCAAGGAGACCGCCTCCGGCAGCCCGTTCCACGATGTCGTCGCCGACCAGGATGTCATCGTCACCCCCGGCGCCACCGCCCGCCTGACGATCGTCGACCCGTTCAAGCCCGCCGACCTGACCGTCAAGACGACCGACAAGAACAGCGGCAAGCCTCTGCCCGGAGCCGTCATCAACATCACCCCGACCGGCGGTAACGGCGACACGGTCAGCCTGACCACCGGCAAGAACGGCACCGCCACCGCCCATCTCCCCGTCACCTCCCGTACCGGCACCCCCTACACCGCCACCGAGACCAAGGCCCCCGCCAGCTACCGACTGGACTCCAAGCCGGTGAAATTCAGCGCGAACCCGGGCTCGCCCGTCACCGTCACACTCACCAACACCAAGAAGGAGCAGCCAGCCAAGCCGCCCACGACACAGCCGACCTCACCGCCCGCGACCACCCCTGCCAGCCCCCCGCACCAGCACACGCCGCCCAAGTCCGGCGGAAACGAGAGCAACAAGACGCCGTCGCCATCCTCCTCGGACCCCGGCACCCCGGCCTCCGACGAGACCACAGCAAACACCGGATCCCCCGCGCCGCAGGGCTCGCTCGCCCACACCGGCACCGACGCCACCCCCTGGCTCCTCGGCAGCGCCAGCCTGCTGCTCGCCGTCGGCAGCGCGGCACTCTTCACCGCCCGCCGACGCCACGACAAGATTGAGACCAGCGAGAGCTGACACCCCTGCCGAGCCCAACAGGCCCCCGGAACTCAAGCTCTGGTTCCGGGGGCCTTCGCACGTCCAGACCCGGAAGACGAAGTTCTGGAAGTTCACGGAGTGCTGCCGACACCGCCCGTGTCGGTCGCCTTTCATGAAGACGCATCCGGACGGTCTGCTCGTCGGCCAGGATGAGCGGGACCGGAACGGGAGGCTTCCCTGGCAAGTACCGTTTGGCTTTGTCTACGAGTTTGGACAGCAGTTGTTCACTGTTGTCCCCTGTCATTCAACCCAGTCGTTTGACACCGAACACAGCGTTTCCGTAAGGCTGTGGTTGCGGACCTAGTCGCGTGCGGTGAAAGTGCTGGTGGGCAGCCCAGCCCGAGGGCGCCCGCGGTCACACACTTCATGCTCTGGTCGTCCTACAGGTGGTCGAGGGGTTCGGCGGCGTACGTGCCGTCGCCGAGCGGGGCATCGGTCAGCTCGAAGCGTTGGGGCAGGCTGCCGACCCGGCGGGTAATGACGCTGCCGGGGGCCCGGGTGGTCTCGAAGTACAGAGGAGTGCCGTCGGTGCCGGTGGTGCCCAGCAGACTGAAGCGGCGCAGCACGCGGGGAGGTGGCGGGGCGGTCCGGCGACGCCGATAGAGCCAGCCGGCTGCGGCGGCGAGACCGGTGACGACCAGACCGACTGCAGTCGGAATCAGGAACTTGTCGAAGAGCGCGGACACGGCGGCATCACTCCTGCGAGGCGGGTTACGGCCCGCCGCTGCGACGGGCCGCGCCGACTATGCGGCAGGCGGGGGTTAGCCGCGCAACCCCCGTTCATCTGGCTGCTCCGTCCGGGAAGTTGGGAGCGGTCGGCGGGTCGTCGTACAGCGCCCTCGGTGCGTCGGCGTCGGCCGCCCGGCTTGCATGCGCGGCGAACGCGGACGGTGCCTCCTCGTCCCAGGGGGGCCGGGGCGCGGCGTCGTAGTGGGCGAGGGCGGCGCGGAAGACGGGTAGATCCTCACCGGACATCTCGTAGGCCGATGCCTGCCGCCATCCGTCCTGCGGGCCGCCGCCGTAGACCACAGTGACCGGCGCCTCGGTGCCTTCGGGCCACCAACCGTGCTTGATGCCGCGCTTGAGGGCGTAGGTCAGGGCCACGGTGGGGCCGCGCAGTCCGTGCGAGAATGCCCCGCGCAGCACGGCGGCCTCCAGATGGCCGTCGGACTCTACGACCAGGCGCACGAACAGGCGGGCGTCCTCATTGAGTGTGTTCAGGAAGACCATCGCCCTGTCGACGTCCCATGCGGTGTCGACGGAGACGGCCAGTTCGTCTCGATGCTCGGCGAGCAGGTCGAGCAGTTTGCGCTCGAACTCCTCGCCCGCGCCTTCAATGGTGATCCGCACAAGAACCTTCCGCAGCACTCTATGTGGTCTCTATCGATCGCTATAGGTAGCGTTGCGGACTGAGGTTTGGGTTGTCTATAGCGACGACGTAGCGGTCTATAGATCGCCAGCTCTTTGCGGGCGGGGGCATGCCGGATTCGGCAGGGCTCGGTTCGATGGCAAAACGACTGGGTTCGATGTCAACGGACAACTGTCTCGGGAGGCGGTTGGATCGGGACGGGGTCGATGTTCACGAGAACGAGTGCCGAGTGCCGGGCGGTGAGCGTTGAGGAGATGCCATGGAGTGGGCGAAGGGATTGCTCGGGTTCGCCGCCGGGCTCCTGATATCGGTCACCACCGCGCCCGTAAGCGTCTCCGGAGCGGTCTTCCTGCTGCCCGTCCAGGAGCACGGGATGTACAGCTACCGGTCCACCGCCGCGTGCCCGCGCTTACCGGCGTAGACGAGGTAGACCGCGACTTGGGAGTTCTCGATCCGTCCAGCCGTTCCGGTGTACTGGCGCTGGACCCCAACCGTGTGGGTGCCCTTCTTCGCATCTCCGGTCTCGTCCACGACCAGCACGGCGGCCTCGTCGTGTAGGTGCTCGACGACGTATTCGCGCACGTCATCGCGGACGGCGTCGGCATCCCAGACGGCCCGGCACAGCAGATGCTGCATGCCGTGTGGGCTGGTCTTCCCGGCCCATTCCGCGATCGTCCAGCAGTTTTTGCGCGGCAGGTCCGACAGCAAACCCAGCACAAACCGCCCCGCCCGCAGTCGTGGCTCGACCCGGGTGAATCGGGCCGCGACCCGGCCCATGGCCGCCTCGAACGCTTCCCGCCAACGGACGGGATCTATGCTGTGACCTGCCGCCGCCGTCTCATCGTTACTCCACACAAGTCACGATGATCAACGGTGGCCGTGCTCGCCTCCTCACCCGCCCCGACCAGCAAGATTACGATCCACAGCTGAGGCATCAACCTCGATCGCCAGTGAGGGTCGCCCGCAAGTCCCCCAGATCACGAGTAGAGCGTGGCGTCAGCCAGTGCGAGCAAGATGTTGTTGCGCAACGGGCAGTCATCGTTGGTTGTAAAGTCGATTTCGAGTTTGACGACACCTGTCATATCCACGGTTACATTCTGCGGGCGGTTGATCTCTGCGCCCACGGTCTTCAGCACATGGTCGTCGCCCTTGATCCTCACATTGAACATTTTGGCCGTGCTGTTGTCGTCCAGCCCGATGGTCATAGTGAGCGACTTGTATCTCTCATTGATGCTGTACTCGAGTGCATCCGCGTAACAGGGGTTGAACGTCATGGCCTGTTCGTAGGGCTTCGACCCCATGGCCACCGACTGAAGGTTCAACGAGAAACTGCCACGCACGGGGGAAAGGTCGGCCAGCGGCACCGTGCCCGTGGGAAGGGGTGCAGGGCTCGACGGGTTCGCCGAGGCTTCGGCGTCGGATCCGGACGGGGTCGTGGCGGGCGCGGTCACCGTGACCGTCGCCGTCGCGGTGGCCGTCACCGTCTGCGCTGTGGGCGAGTTGACCACAGTCGGCAGACCGAAGAAACCGAGCAGCACACCGAGCACGGCCGCGAAAGCCGAGATCAGCGCCGCAATGTCACCCAGCCTGCGTCCGGGCTGCGACAGATCCGGCACCGGGCCTGGTGCGGGGCCCGGCACCGGAGGAACTGGTGGATCTAGTACTGGATCTGGCGGGTCCCCAGGGACCGGCGGCATACCATTCGACGGCGACGGTCCACTCACGCTCTGCCCCCTTCAGACGCGGCCTGATCGCACAACATTGAACCTGATCACGCCCAGGAGAGACAGATCGTCGCAGACGCATCGGCCGAAACAGCTCCTTGAGACTGAGTACTTCGCCCGTCTCCACGCACTCCGCCACCGCCAGGTCGAGCGTACAGCGCGACGAGAGCGCCCAAGGCCAGCTGCGTGATCACACGAGCCGGACCCGATCTTCGGTGCACCGTCCGAATGATCCGCTGCGTCGGCTCATTCGGACGGTGCGCAGAGAACAATTCAGCTGCCTCCGAGATCACGATCTGCAGCTGGAGTACTAATACTCCAGCTGTAGTTCGCTATCGTTCCTGGTCAGGGGCTTGTTATTGAGTCTAGTTGACTGACGGTGCGTCATGTTGTGGCAGTTCGTGACTGGCGGTGCGACGGGCGTAGTGGCAGCGTTTGGCGGTGGCTTGGTGGCGTCTTCTGAAGCGGGACCAGGTCAGTGCGCGGTCGGGATGCCGGTGCCGCGTTGGGCTGGGACGGAGAGCTTCCAGGAGTCTCCGGATTTCTGCCAGGGTGAGGGGCGCGAGAGTGCGGTCATCGTTTCTTCGGCCCCCTTTTCGATCTCGGCGGCGGCCATGGCGGCGAGGAACGCGTGGGCGAGCATGGCCAGGGTGATGTGCCGGTACCAGCCCGGGTAGCGGCGGACTTCGTACTGGTCGAGGCCGCATTCGTTCTTCGCGGCCTGGAAGCATTCCTCGATCGCCCACCGCGATCCTGCGATGTGGACCAGGTCTTCGACGGTGGCACCGTCGGGTGCGTAGGCCAGGTAGTAGGCGATCTCGTCCGGTCGGGCCAGGCTGCGGCGGGCCAGCACCCAGCGGCGGTGGGTGGGTGTGTCGCCGTCGAAGATGTCGATGACCGGCAGCTGGGCGGCTGCCCAGTGGTAGACGCGAGGGCCCTTCGCGCCATCGCCGCAGGACAGGCGCTGCCAGGCGTCATCGGGCGCTCCGGCCATGAGCTGGTCGATGCGCCAGATTCCTGCCAGTGACTTGACCTGCTGCGATTTCGGGACGGCGAGCACATAGCCGACGCCCGCCTCTTCAAGCATTCGCCGGAAGCCCCACTCCTGCCCGTAGGCGGAATCGGCGGTGACCCATGCGATGGGCAGGTCGGAGGCGAGGGCGCGCAGCACCAGGTTCCGGGCCAGTTCGCCTTTGGTCGCGAAGGCCCGCTCGTCGGGGATCTTCGCTGCCCGGCACCGGTCCCGGTCGCCCGTCCAGGACTTGGGCAGATACAGCTCGCGGTCGACCAGCGTCCGGCCCTTGGCCGAGGCATAGGCGGCGAACACGCCGATCTGGCAGTTCTCGGTGCGGCCGGCCGTGCCTGAATACTGCCGTTGGACCCCGGCCGAGGTGGTGCCCTTCTTGAGGAACCCGGTGTCGTCGATGATCAGGACGCCGCTCTCGTCGCCGAGCTTCTCGGCCACGTATGCCTGCACGTCGTCACGGAGTGCATCCGCGTCCCAGCGCGCGCGATTCAGAAGGTGTTGGAGTGCGTCCGGTGTGCTGTGACCTGCGAATTCGGCGAGCTGCCAGCCGTTCTTGCGGCCTACCGGACCCAGCAGGCCACGCACATAGGCGCGCATCCTCCACCGAAGATCCACCCGGCCGAACCGCTGCCCGACCCGCAGCAGCAACTCCTCCAGCTCCGCCGCCCACCCCGCCGCCAGCTCCATCTCGTGTACGCCCGGAACAACGGTCGCACCGCACCGCCAGTCACGAACTGCCACAACATGACGCACCGTCAGTCAACTAGACTCAATAACAAGCCCCTGACCAGGAACGATAGCGAACTGCAGCTGGAGTACTAACCTGCCGCAGCACGGTCGACCGAGTGGTGCGTGGCTTGATCCCGCTCGCGCTCGACCCTCTCGCTGCTCTGCCACTTCCCCCCGGCCGATATCGGGCGGAGAGGTGCCGTACTTGACCTTCTGCGGGAATTGGCGGCTCCCTGTCCGGGGAGCCCGCGTCAGGCGCTCGGTCCCTCGGGGGGATTCTGCCGCATTTTCACCAGTTCGCCGGGGGCAGACAGGAAAGATTCGCAAAGGACTGGCCAACGGTCGCGGAAGCATGTCAACGTAGAGCTTCTCCCGAAAACACCAGGTCAGAGAGGTGTTTGCCTATGTCGGTGGCTCCCGCCGCCCGCGGATTCTCCACGACCATTGAGGCCCTGCGACTGCACTCCTGGCAGCTCGGCCCCGGACAGCCGGCGCAGGTCACGGATCTGTTCAGCGCGGAGTTGTTCCACCTGGTCGTGGATGACCGCGCGGATGTTCACATCAGCAGCAAGGACGGCCGCTTCTACCTCGGCTGGTTCCCCTCCGGCCGGCCCGGCACGGAGGGCGAGGGCTGGAAGGTCGCGGTGACCGGTACCGCCACGGTCCCCGGGTACAGCATCAGCTTCGACACCGAGACCCCCGCCGAGATCGTCGCCGCCGCCGTACACCGTGTCCTGGCCGGTTCGCGCCCTCTGTGAGCTGACACGTCGCCCTGCCTTTCTCCCGGACTGCCTTGACCGCCTCGTGGGTGAGCGGATGCCCTCGGCAGGCATGGCGACCATGCGAGTTGGACGGGCGGGGACGTCGTGGTGCGGCGTCGGCGCGTACGCGGTCGCCTTCGCTGGCATCCCTGATGCCTGTCCGGACGGGAACCGTCGGCTGCTGACCGGTGCCCGGGCGGGCGCGCCGGGGCTGATGGCAGTGTGCCGTGCCTCTCGTCGTCCGCCTGGTGGTGAACGCCGCGTGTGCTTACTTCCGTCCGCCCGTCGGCCCTGCTTTGCCTCGGCGTGGCATCCCGGCCTCGACTGCAAGGAGACCGCTTTGGAACCGCAACTGGAGATGACGGTCGGTGAGTTCATCGACCGTCTGTCCGCCTGCGACCGTGATGTACCGGTCCGCCTGGCGATCAACCCGTTCTTCCCCATGGCCCACCGCGTCGCCGATGTTGTCACGGCGACCGACGAGGTTGGGTGCCCGGCGGTTTTCATCGCCGAAGGCAGGGAGGAGAACGGACAGCTCGGACATCTCCCGCCCGATGTCGCCATCGCTCTCACCTGGCACGAGCCGACCGTAGCGCCCTCGCGCAGGCGGCGCTCAGCCCGTCGCCACGACGGCGAATAGCCCAGATCCCTTCCCCCAGGAGGCGCCCCTGCACCCGCACCATCCCCTCGATCCGTCCGCCTCTCGATCCCCAGGCCCGGTGTTCTGGGTCACTCCCCGTCATCTCGCGGGTGACGACGGCCTGCTGGCCGACCAGGTCAGTGCCACCCTGGACGGGCTGGGCTGGACGAGCCTGACGATCGTCCGCGGGCGTCAGGAACCGGGCGAGGCGGAGGAGGAGAGGCAGGTCCTGCGCAGCACGGTGCTGCACCTCAGCCCCGACCTGCTGGCCTGGGCCCAGTGGACCCTGCCCGATGAGCCGTTCCTCCTCGGCGAGCTGCCGGTCGCCTGGCAGGTCTCCGCCCGCACCCATACCAGTAGTGCCGTGGCGCAGTGGAATGCGTACTTCACGAGCGGCATCCCTTACGAGGTCCTCGGGGACTTCCTTCTCGCGCTCGACGCACGCACGGACCCGGCTACCGGGTTCGACGGACCCGAAGCGGTCCTCGCGGCGTTGAGCGGGCAGGGCTGGGTCCGCGACATCGACCACCCGGACACCACCGCCACCGATCCGGGCTTCGCCTCCAGTTTCACGCTGTGTCTGCTGCCGCTGCTCATCCAGGACGCCGACCCGCGTTCCGAGCTGGTGGGGTGGCAGGCATGGGCGGAACCGGTCCTCGGCGCCCCATACGTGTGGTCCGCCGCCTTCAGCGCCAGCGTCCCGCACGACCTGGTCGCGGCCTTCGCGGCCTCGCTCGCCTCACCGGTACCGGTCCCGCGCCGCGTGCTGCCCGAGGGCACCGAAGACCGGCTCACTCTCATCCCGCCGAGCTGAACCGGCACCATCCCGGCCGCTACAGCCCCGGTCCGCGCTCATCTCCCCGACAGGAAGGCACCACCTCTTGGACTCCGTGCGCTCTCTTCCGGATGACGGCGATGCAGATGT
Organism: Streptomyces sp. NPDC055025; assembly: GCF_053608565.1. Lineage (NCBI taxonomy): Bacteria > Bacillati > Actinomycetota > Actinomycetes > Kitasatosporales > Streptomycetaceae > Streptomyces > Streptomyces sp. NPDC055025. The sequence continues at coordinate 5,634 of NZ_JBSGVS010000029.1, read as the reverse complement.
CTGTCAGCGCTGCGGCAATGTCGGCTTCCTCGCCCGAAACCGGGACCTCCTCGGCGAGCCTGCCTGGTGTGTTGATTGCCACGTGGGGCTCGACACCGAACAGGCCCGCGCCGGACACACCTGCGAAGACCGCTGTGGCCTCGCCATCGACCACGTTGGCCTGTGCGCTCCTCCCCCCGACCGCGCCGACGCCCGAGACCGAGCAGAGCTGGACACCGTGGAAAGGGGAGGGCTTGCCGCGATTTTGGTGCGGGATCGACTGGTCGGAGGCGCTGAATGATGTGGCCGTGGTCGACGAGGGCGGTGAGATGGTCGCGCACACCCGTGTGGCGGCGACTCCGGAAGGGGTGAGGGAGATTCTTACTCTGCTGCGCGGTCTTCGCTCCAGTCACCGGCACAGCCGTATGCAGGTTCCGGTGGCGATCGAGACGCCGCACGGCCTGCTGGTGGCCGCCCTGCGAGCCAAGGGACAGCCGATCGTGGTCATCAACCCCGGCGTGGTCGCCCGCTACCGGGGCCGGATCAGTCCGGCCCGCAAGAAGTCCGACCGGACGGACGCCGTGCTGCTGGCCAACATCCTGCGCACCGACGGCAGTCACCACCGGCCGATGCCCCGCACGTCGCAACAGGCCGCCGCGATCACGGTCCTGGCGCGCGCCCAGCTCCGGACCGTACACACCCGTCAGTATCACGCCGGCCAGGTGCGCAGCCTGCTGCGCGAGTTCTACCCGGCTGCGCTGCTCGCGTGGAAGGACCTCCCGGGCGGTATCGTCCGCGCCGAGGCACGCGCGCTGCTGACGCTCGCTCCCACTCCGGGGCAGGCTGCCGCCCTGAGCAAGCGGAAGATCGCGGACACGATCTCCGGCGCGGGACGCTTCCGTCTGGTCGACACCCACGCCGAACGGCTCCGGTCGGTCTTCCAGCAGCATCACCTGCGCCAGCCGCCTCTCATGGAGGCGGCCATGGGCGAGCAGCTGCGGACCAGCGTGGGCCTTCTCGACCAGGCGTGCACCGCCGTCGACCAGCTCACCGCGACCACGGCCGGCGCCTTCCAGGCCCACCCGCACGCGCCGGTCTACGCCTCGTTCCCCGGCTGCGGCTCGCTCATCGGCGCCCGGCTCCTCGCTGAAATCGGCGACGACCCGGACCGGTTCACCGTCCGCGGACTGCGCGCCTACGCCGGAGCCGCGCCCCTGACCTGGGAGAGCAGCAGCAGCCGCACCGTGACCCACCGGCGCATCGCCAACAACCACCTCAAAGCAGTCGGCCACCTGTGGGCATTCGCCAGCCTGACCCGGTCACCGGGCTGCCGTGCCCACTACGACCGCCGCCGCGAACAGGGCGACCGCCACGCCGCGGCATTGCGGAATCTGTACGGACGTCTCCTGTCCGGCCTCCACTTCTGTCTCAAGAACGCCACCCCGTACCGGGAAGAAGCAGCCTTCCCACACCGTGCCGATTAGAGGGCACGGGGCGGGCGCGACGGCGGCCGGGAACACACCCAGGAATGCGCCCCGGGCCCTGGAGCCCTTATGCGGGAACGGTGCCCGGCCGCTCTCCGCCTACCCCGCGCCATGAATCACGTAAGGCCCAGCCCCTCTTCCCGAGGGACTGGGCCTTATCCGTGTCCGGACGTGGGTCCTTGCTGCTTCTGCCCTGATGTGCGTCTTCCCCGTCGGCCGGTTAGGGCGGCGGGGCAGATTGGCACCGGGTCAGTTCGCGGCGTGCGCCTTGGCGAGTGCCTTGCCCAGGTGCGCGTCGACGAGGCCGGGGGATCCGGCGAGCAGGACGACGGTGGTGGCGGTGCGGACCGCGGTCTGCTTGACGACGGTGGTGCGTCCGCCGGTCGTGTAGGTCATCTGCAGGCTCCACCGCTCGTCACCGAGCTGCGGCGCGGGCATCTCCTGGATGGTGATGTCGACCGGCGTGCTGCTGGCCACTACCTGGTAGGAGGGGCACGAGGTCATGGCGTCGAAGATCCGGCTGGTGTTCTCCGACAGGTTCGCCTCGGTGTCGCTGTACAGCTCCTCGGACACCTCGGAGGTGCTGCCGCCCGCGTAGGTGAAGGCTGCTTTCGCCCGGCGCGGGAAGTCGAGGGATCCGCCGGCCGCGGCGTCGCCGCCGAGCTGCTCCAGCGCGGGGCAGCCCGTCACTGTCACGTCGTCGTGGCCTGAGCTGGTCTGCGGCTTGCGGACGTAGCCCTCGCCCAGGTCGCTCTCCTCCAGCAGCCGCTCCCGCAGTGCCGCCGAGGACAACTGCTTGACCGGCTTCGCGCCGTCGGCCGTGTTCTTCTGCTGCGTGGCGGCCGGGGAGGCGGACTCGGCTGTGGGCGAGGGCGTGTTGGAGCAGCCGGGGAGGGTGAGGAGGGTGAGGGCGGTCAGGCCGATGACGGCGGCGGACGTGATGCGAAGGCGCATGTGAACCCCTGGGTGAGATGGATGGGCTGGGCAGTACCGCTCCTTGGGGGCGGTGTTCGCGGGGGGCAGGGGTTACGGGTGGGTTAGCTGGCGGGGTGGCCGAGATGCTTGAGGCCGTCTTCGAAGGTGGCGTGGATCGCGTCGCTGGGGCCGCTGTTGCGGTTGTACCAGGCGGTGTCCAGGCGGGGTTCGAGCGTTTCGTGGCCGGCGCGGCAGCGTAGCCAGACTTCGTCGCGGGTGCTGAGGATGATCCAGTCCCGGTATGCGCCGCACTGCGGGCATGCGCGGACTTCACCGTCGATGACGAGGGGCCGGCGCCGGGGCATCATCATTCCGGCGATCTCGTTCCGTCCCGGCACCCGCAGGTCCGTCGGCAGGAAGTCGTCAACCTGGACCTCCGGATGCCATTCCGTGTCTGGCACCTGCTGCGGGGTGGTCGTCGCCAGGGGCGAGGTCTGCGTGGCGGTGATCTGCTCGTGCCAGTGCTGGATGGCGGCCATCTCACGTTCGTTGTCGCGGCGTGCGCGTATGCGTCGGAACACGCGGTCTCCCTCTCCTCGTCCTGCAGGCCATAGTGATGGTGCCCCAGGCATATGACCAGCTTCCACTTAAGAACTCTCCAGTAGTCATCGGGTCTTGCGCCGCTGGTCCGGGCGGTCCGTGGCGGAGCGCGTCCTACGCGACGGCAGGGGTGTTGCCATGGATTCGTCGACTGGTATCTGCGGGGCGTCGGCTGGTAGATCGGCGATGCGCCGGAGCCTCCACACCAGTACGTCGCTGACCGAGTCCGCGGTGCCCAGCTCGCGGCGGGCGGCTGCTTCGGCGAGTAGCACGGCCGGGTGGTGGCCGGCGGCTTCGGCGTCGGCGAGGGTGGCGGCCAGGGCGTACCAGCCGGGTTCGGCGAGGATCTGCTCGGCCAGCTCCGGTACCGCCTGGTGGAGATAGGCGGCCTGTTGACGCCTGAGTGGCTGGGGCAGGCGCCGGCCGCGGTGGTGGAGGACGGCCATGGGCTGTGCGGCTGCCGTCTGGTAGGCGGCGCGCAGGTGTTCGGCGGCCTTGCGGGCGGCGGCGGCCTGCTGGGCGTGTTCCTTCCTGCCGTGCCAGTGGGCCGCGGCGGTGACGAGGAAGAACACCATGTCGATCAGCATCGCCGTACTCGCCCCGTCCTCCCCACGGCCGAGAGCGGGGCCGCTGTAGATGAGGTCCCGGGCGGCCTGGCGCAGCGCGCGCTCGTGGCCTCGTTCGGCCCGGACGTGGGAGCGGGAGGCCCGCTCGAACGCGAACGCGGCCTCACGCAGCTCCCGTCGCGTGTGGGCGGCTGACGTTTTGGCGAGCGCGTCGAGAACCTCCCCGGCCGCCGCGATGTGCGCGGCGACGACCGCGTCGTCACCGTGGTCGACGACCAGTACCGCCTCCCACACCGCGCTGGTCGCGCGCCGACGCGCCGCTGCCGGCCCCGACGCCCTCGACGTCCGCCCGGTGGAGGCATCGCCGCCCTGTTCGGCGGTGGTGGTGTTGCCGGACCAGCGTGCACGGATCCGGGGGAGGGAGAGGTCGAGGGCGAGCTTGGAACCGGAATAGAAGACCGGCTCGCCGTCCTTGTTGCGGTCGTCGGGCAGCGCGACGGTGTAGCCCAGCAGGTCGCCGGAGGGGGCGACCCGTGTGCGGATGAGGAGTCCGGCGGCGCGGAGCCGGTCGAAGAACTCGCCCTCGTCCTGGGCTCCGGCCACGGCGCGGCGCACGGTCTCCCGGAGTTCCTCGCGCGGTGTCCACTCCCTCTTCTTCCGCTCGGCTTTGTGCCGTTCGGCGCTGGTGGGCCGTTGCGCGGCGGTGCCGTCACCCATGTTGAGGCGGCGCAGGCCCAGCTCGGCTTCCAGGAGCCGGGCTTCGCCCTGGACGCGGGGAGCGTCGAAGTCGAGGTCAGGTTTGTAGCCGTCTTCACGGACGAGGGTGGCGATGATGTGGATGTGGTCGTCGGCGTGGCGTACGGCGGCCCAGCGGCATCCGGATTCCCCGTCGGGGTGGTCGATGCCGGCGGCGGCGACCATACGCCGGGCGATGCCGGCCCACTCCTCGTCGGAGAGGATCCGGTCCTCGGCGGCATTGCGCACGGAGAGGTGCCATACGTGCTGGGCGGGCCGGTCGGCGGCGTCGATGGCATCGAGCGGCTGGTCCAGGAGCCGCTGGAGGTCCTTGCAGGTGGCGTGGGGGTCGCGGCCGGGGTCGGGGGCGTTGCTGTCCCAGGAGGCCACGAGGTGGGGGTCGGTGTGTTCCTCGTGCGTGCCCGGCCCGTACAGGTAGTAGAGCAGGCCGATCGTGCGCTTTCCGCGCTTGTGGATCCTGGGGATCATCGCTGGCGCCTGCGCTTCTAATCCTGGGCGAGCAGTTGGTCGGTGGCGTCCTGGACGCGGCTGACGGCGCGCTGGACGGCGGCGATGACCGCATCGAGTTCGGGTGGCCGGCCACCAGAGTTGAGGGCGCGGGTTACCTGGTTGAGGTTGTTGCCTACCTGTCCGAGGTGGCGCCGGGCGGCGAAAAGCTCGGTGACCAGCTCCCGGCGCCCGGCGATGACCGCGGTGGTGTTCTCGGAATCCTCGGCAGCGGCCAGGCCGGCGCGCACGAGGTAGGCGGGCAGGCTCCTGCGCGCGGTCCGGGCGGCGACGGTCAGGCGCTGCCATTCGTCGTCGTTGAGACGGACACTGCACACACGGGCTCGCTTGCGCTCGCGTGTCAACGGCGAACGCTTACGCGACGCTGAGAGCGTGGCACGCGCGCTGCGCTGGGGCGCTTCTCCTGCACCTGGCTGCGGTCCGCCCTCGGTCGCTGCCTGCCGGACCAGTGCCCCCCGGCGCTGGTCCGCTCCCGCCACCCCCGGGGCGGGAGATGGCCGAGCTGCCTTCCCCGACGGGGAAGAGTAGCTTGGCCGATAACTTGCTCGCCCCGAGACCGAGTTGGGGCCGGGCCCACCCGAGGTGGGGGCGGGCGTCGTCTGCGGGTTCGTCATCAGGTGCGGGTCCTCGTCGTGCGGGTCGGGTGCTGGATTTCGGAGGCGAGTTCGGCAGTCGCCGCGCAGTTGTCGAGCACGCGGACACCCTTGGTCAGGGCGAGCTGGACGAGCCGCAGACCGCTCGGCCCCGGACGGCGAAGCGCGGGAACCGTTACCTCCCCCGAGGAGTGGAGGCGGGCTCTGCGTCGGCAGGGTGGTGGCCCTGCGCCG
>NZ_JBSGVS010000028.1:0-107601 GCF_053608565.1 Streptomyces sp. NPDC055025 | reverse complement strand
GCCTAAGGGCCGCGGAGACGGGGGAGGGGATCAGGCGGACTGCGGAACCTTGCCGGCCGGCACCGCGGCCGCGTCGGCCGGCGCCGGTCCGGCGCCCCGCAGCGGGACCTCCTTGACGAAGAAGGCCGCGACGAATCCGATCACCGCGACCGCCGCGCCGAGCGTGAAGGCGGCGTGCGTACCGGACGAGACCGCGACCTGGTACGCCTCGCGCACCGCGTCCGGCAGCTTCGCCAGGCTCGCCGCGTCGAGCTGCGCGGACTGCTGGGTGGCGCCCGAACCGCCCGCCGCGGCCATCTCGTCCTGCACCCGGCTGGTGAACAGCGCCCCCATGATGGCGACACCGAAGGAGCTGCCGAGCGTACGGAAGAGGGTGGTCGCGGAGGAGGCGACCCCCATGTCCTTGAGCTCGACGCTGTTCTGCGCGACCAGCATGGTGATCTGCATCAGGAAGCCCATACCGGCGCCGAGGACGGCCATGTAGACACCCGAGGTCAGCCGTGAGGTGCCGGTGTCCATCTGCGCGAGCAGGAACAGCCCGACGGTCATCAGCCCGCCGCCCATGATGGGGAAGATCTTGTACTTGCCGCTGCTGGTGGTGACGCGGCCCGCGATGAGGGAGACGAGCATCATGGACAGCAGCATGGGCAGGAGCAGCAGTCCGGAGTTGGTGGCCGAGGCGCCCTGGACGGACTGCTGGTACAGCGGCAGGAAGAGCACCGCGCCGAACATCACGAAGCCGGTCAGGAACCCGATCACCGACATCAGGGTGAAGTTGCGGCTGCGGAAGATGTGCAGCGGCATGATCGGCTCCGCGACCTTGGTCTGCACGACGACGAAGCCGACGAGCGAGACGACCCCGATCGCGATCAGTTCCATGATGATGGCCGAGCCCCAGGCGTACTCCGTACCGCCCCAGGTGGTCACCAGCACGATCGAGGTGATGCCGACGGTCAGCAGCGCGGCGCCGAGATAGTCGACCTTGACCCGCGACCGGTCCTTGGCGGGCAGATGCAGTACGGCGGTGATCATCACCAGCGCCACCGCGCCCAGCGGCAGATTGATGTAGAAGCTCCAGCGCCAGCCGAGATGATCGGTGATGGTGCCGCCGACCAGCGGACCGCCGATCATGGCGAGCGCCATCACACCGGCCATCATGCCCTGGTACTTGCCCCGCTCCCGGGGCGGTATCAGATCGCCGATGATCGCCATGACCCCGACCATCAGACCGCCGGCGCCCAGGCCCTGGACGGCGCGGAAACCGATGAGCTGCCCCATGTCCTGGGCCATACCGCTCAGCACGGATCCGATCAGGAAGATCACGATCGAGGCGAGGAAGACGCCCTTGCGTCCGTACATGTCGCCGAGCTTGCCCCAGATCGGGGTGGAGGCGGCGGTCGCCAGGGTGTACGCGGTGACCACCCAGGACAGATGCTCCAGCCCGCCCAGCTCACCGACGATGGTCGGCATCGCCGTACCGATGATCATGTTGTCCAGCATGGCCAGCAGCATCGCGATCATCAGCGCGAGCAGGACCACGCGCACGCTGCGCGGCTGAGGCCCGTCCTTGGCCGCCCCGTCGGGCTTCGGCGCCGTTTCGACACCGTCGGTCGGCGTGCCCTTCCCCGTCTGTTTCCCGGTCCGACTCATGTTCCCCACTCCCCTGCACTCCCCTGACACTTACTTGCCGCCCGGCAAGCTGACTACACTGGGGAAGGTAGACCCGTTACTTGCCGGGCGTCAAGTAAGCCAATCGTCGGGAGAGCACCATGGGCAGCACACAGCACCCGCGGCGGGGTAACACCCGTCAGCGCATCCAGGACGTCGCGCTGGAGCTCTTCGCCGAGCAGGGGTACGAGAAGACCTCACTGCGGGAGATCGCCGAGCGGCTGGATGTCACCAAGGCCGCGCTGTACTACCACTTCAAGACCAAGGAAGACATACTGATCAGCCTCTTCCAGGATCTGACCCGCCCGATCGACGAGCTGATCACCTGGGGCCGGACCCAGCCGCACACGCTGGAGACCAAGCAGGAGATCCTGCGCCGCTACAGCGAGGCGCTGGCACAGGCGACACCGATCTTCCGGTTCATGCAGGAGAACCAGGCGACGGTGCGCGATCTCAGCATCGGCGAGACCTTCAAGAGCCGCATGATCGATCTGATGGATCTGATCCAGGACCCCGAGGCGTCCCTGACGGACCGGGTCCGCTGCATCAGCGCGCTCTTCACCATGCACACCGGCCAGTTCGCCCTCCGGGAAGTCGAAGGAGACCCCGAGGAGAAGCGTCAAGCCATCCTGGAGGTCTCCACCGAACTGATCAGCCGGGCCCATCGGGTCAATCCATGACACGGGCCGGCCCATGGCCCCGGGTCACACCGTGACGCCCACCGAACGCAGGAAGTTCACGGGGTTCACGGCCGAGCCGTAGTTCGGGGTCGTACGGATCTCGAAGTGCAGGTGCGGGCCGCTGGAGTTGCCGGTATTGCCGGACAGGCCGATCCGCTGGCCCGTCTTCACGTACTGGCCCACGAAGACCTTGATCTTCGAGAGATGCGCGTACTGGGAGTACGTACCGTTCGCGTGCTTGATCACTATCGCGTTGCCGTACGCGGGACCGTCACCGGCGCCGTAGGAGCCGGCCTTGACGACCGTGCCGCCGTGGACGGAGTGGACCGCGGTGCCGATCGGCACGGCGAAGTCCTGGCCGGAGTGCTTCGCGGCCCACATACTGCCGCCGCGGCCGAATCCCGCGCTCAGCGTGTACTTGGTGACCGGATCGATCCAGGAGGCGGCCGTCCTGGCGTTCGCCGCGGCCTTCGACTCCGTCGCCTTCGCGTCGCCGGCCTTGGCGACGGCCTTGGAGGCCGCCTCGGCCTGCGCGCCGGCCTGCTGCTGGACGGCGGCCGTGGCGACGGGCGAGCCGGCGGGGGCGTCGCCGCCGGTCGCGGCGAACGCCGCCCCGGTTCCGGCCGCCAGCGATACCCCGAGTCCGGCGGCCAGGACACCGGCACGGGTACGAAGGACGGACGGGCGGGCGAGACGGGACAGCTTGCGCTGCGACATTCGGGAAACCTCCGGGCATCAAGGGACCCGGCACCTGCGCGCCGGGCTGACCACACCTTGGTAACCCGGCCCCCCTCGCATCCCAAAACACCCCATCTACGACATCTCTACGTAGAAATGCCCCGGCCGTTCCCCCTCCCGGCCACTCGCCATCCCCAGCAGGACACGCCTTTATGTGCCGATATAAACGCGTTTAGCCGCAGGTGAAACGGTACGAAAACCGGCATCTCATCTGGCCGGGTGAGCCAACAGCACCGGACCGCCGAAGGACCCGCCCGGCACCGGGCCGAAAGTCCCGCCCGTTGCCCACCGCGGCCACTATCCCGGCTCGTAGGACCGGAATCGGCTGTGCGGCACATCACGGCCACCGGGCCGAAGGGCCGTCCGATTCAGGACCAAGGACCCGGGTCGCCGGGGCGCCCGCACAGCACAAGCCCGCACAGCACAAGGGGCTGCCCCGGACCGTGGGAAACGGTCCGGGGCAGCCCCTTCAGTCACTCAGCCCGCGGCGGAGACGAACCTCAGGCTTCCTTGCTCAGGTTCGGACCGCCGCCCGCCGCCTGCTCGATCGGAGGAACGTCCGGCAGAGGCGACTTCTCCTCGCCACGGAAGGTGAAGGCCTTCGCCTCACCCTCGCCCTCGGCGTCCACGACCACGATATGACCGGGACGCAGCTCTCCGAAGAGGATCTTCTCGGAGAGGATGTCCTCGATCTCGCGCTGGATCGTCCGGCGCAGCGGCCGGGCGCCCAGGACCGGGTCGTAACCCTTCTTGGCGAGCAGCGACTTGGCGGACGGGCTGAGCTCAAGGCCCATGTCCCGGTCCTTCAGACGCTCGTCCACCTTGTCGACCATGAGGTCGACAATCTGGATGATGTCTTCCTCGGTGAGCTGGTGGAAGACGACCGTGTCATCGACGCGGTTGAGGAACTCGGGCCGGAAGTGCTGCTTCAGCTCTTCATTGACCTTGTTCTTCATCCGCTCGTAGTTGGTCTTGGTGTCACCCTGCGCCGCGAAGCCCAGGTTGAACCCCTTGGAGATGTCCCGGGTCCCGAGGTTGGTCGTCATGATGATGACCGTGTTCTTGAAGTCCACGACCCGGCCCTGGGAGTCGGTCAGCCGACCGTCCTCCAGGATCTGCAGAAGGGAATTGAAGATATCGGGGTGGGCCTTCTCGACCTCGTCGAAGAGGACGACGGAGAACGGCTTCCTGCGCACCTTCTCGGTGAGCTGGCCGCCCTCTTCGTAACCCACGTATCCGGGGGGAGAACCGAAGAGCCGCGACACCGTGTGCTTCTCGCTGAACTCCGACATGTCGAGAGCGATCAGCGCGTCCTCGTCACCGAAGAGGAATTCGGCGAGCGTCTTGGACAGCTCGGTCTTACCGACACCGGACGGACCGGCGAAGATGAACGAACCACCGGGGCGCTTGGGGTCCTTCAGACCCGCTCGCGTACGGCGGATGGCCTGCGAGAGCGCCTTGATGGCGTCCTTCTGCCCGATGACGCGCTTGTGCAGCTCGTCCTCCATACGGAGCAGGCGCGAGGACTCCTCCTCGGTGAGCTTGAAGACCGGGATACCCGTCGCCGTCGCCAGGACCTCGGCGATCAGCTCCTCGTCCACCTCGGCGACGACATCCATGTCGCCGGCCTTCCACTCCTTCTCCCGCTTGGTCTTCGCGGCCAGGAGCTGCTTCTCCTTGTCACGGAGAGAGGCGGCCTTCTCGAAGTCCTGGGAGTCGATCGCGGACTCCTTGTCGCGGCGGACACCCGCGATCTTCTCGTCGAACTCGCGGAGGTCCGGCGGCGCGGTCATCCGGCGGATACGCATCCGGGAGCCGGCCTCGTCGATCAGGTCGATCGCCTTGTCCGGCAGGAAGCGGTCCGAGATGTAGCGGTCGGCGAGCGTCGCGGCGGCGACCAGCGCGGAGTCCGTGATGGACACGCGGTGGTGCGCCTCGTAACGGTCGCGCAGGCCCTTGAGGATCTCGATCGTGTGCGGCAGCGACGGCTCCGCGACCTGGATGGGCTGGAAGCGGCGCTCCAGGGCCGCGTCCTTCTCCAGGTGCTTGCGGTACTCGTCGAGCGTCGTCGCACCGATGGTCTGCAGCTCACCACGGGCCAGCATCGGCTTGAGGATGCTCGCGGCGTCGATCGCGCCCTCGGCGGCGCCGGCACCCACCAGGGTGTGCAGCTCGTCGATGAACAGGATGATGTCGCCGCGGGTGCGGATCTCCTTGAGAACCTTCTTCAGACGCTCCTCGAAGTCACCGCGGTAGCGGGAGCCCGCGACGAGCGCGCCGAGGTCGAGGGTGTAGAGGTGCTTGTCCTTGAGGGTCTCGGGCACCTCGCCCTTGACGATGGCCTGCGCCAGTCCCTCGACGACCGCCGTCTTGCCGACGCCGGGCTCGCCGATGAGGACCGGGTTGTTCTTCGTACGGCGGGACAGCACCTGCATGACCCGCTCGATCTCCTTCTCGCGCCCGATGACCGGGTCGAGCTTGGACTCACGAGCGGCCTGGGTGAGATTCCGGCCGAACTGGTCGAGGACCAGGGACGTGGAGGGCGTGCCCTCGGCAGGACCGCCCGCTGTGGCGGCCTCCTTGCCCTGGTAGCCGGAGAGCAGCTGGATGACCTGCTGCCGCACCCGGTTGAGATCGGCGCCCAGCTTCACGAGGACCTGGGCGGCGACGCCCTCGCCCTCGCGGATCAGGCCGAGCAGGATGTGCTCCGTACCGATGTAGTTGTGGCCGAGCTGAAGAGCCTCACGGAGCGAAAGCTCCAGGACCTTCTTCGCACGGGGGGTGAAGGGGATGTGGCCCGACGGGGCCTGCTGCCCCTGGCCGATGATCTCCTCCACCTGCTGGCGGACCGCCTCGAGCGAAATCCCGAGGCTCTCCAGGGCCTTAGCGGCGACACCCTCACCCTCATGGATAAGGCCCAGGAGGATGTGCTCGGTGCCGATGTAGTTGTGGTTGAGCATCCGGGCTTCTTCCTGAGCCAGGACGACAACCCGCCGCGCGCGGTCGGTGAACCTCTCGAACATCGTTAATCGCTCCTCAGAGCGGTCAGGCAGTAAAGGGGTCGGTCCCCTCCCTGTCCTTCCGCAGCTTAGTCCCGCAAGCGGGGACCGCTCATTCCAACTGCCGACTACCTGTCCCAGGCTCCCAGCCCCGAACACCGGACACCAGCTCCAACCCGATGGTGCGAGACGATGTTCCCGCAGGCCAGGCAGATACCCTCGCCATCAGTACGCCGATGGCGAACGCGAGACGCCCGGGACCGCGTGTCGCCCCTTCCCACTAGGAATGTCTTACCCGTAAGCAGTGACACTCCATGCGGCGCACCCCCGTTCCCTCCGCTACGGGCGAACACCCTTGCGCTCTTGAATGCGCCCGCACGCCCCCGCGATGGGCACGCTGTGCAAAGAGGCGCCGACGTAGCGTAACTCCGGGTACGGCTCGGGAGTTGCTCCGGTCATGGCCTTCAGTGTCCCGCCCCCTCGCGGCCCGCTCGAACACGGGCCGGGCGTACCCCGCCCCGGCGTTGACGGTCCGTTCGACGGCGGTCATGCGCGGTGGTACGAGGACGAACTGGGCTGGGCGGCGGAGGCCGGGCCGCCGGTGCTGCTGCCGACCGGGCTCCGCTTCGATGTGCTGGAGCTGCCCGCGGACGCGGGGGCGGCCGTACTGCGGAGGATCGGCCCGACGGGGCCGGTGGCGCTGCTCGGCGGGCGCATGGGAGTGCTGGTGGCCGCGGGAAGCGCGGACGAGCTGCCGGGACTGCTCGACTGGCTGGAGTGGGGCGGGATCGCCCTGGGGCTGACCGCTCTCGGCGTCGGCGGGCGGATCACCGCCCCCGCGCCACCACGGTGGCCCGGTCCCAGCGCACAGGGGGCCGCCGTATGGTTGCGGCCCCCCGAGCCCGGACTCGAGACGGAGTCGACACTGCCGGCGCTCGCTCTGTGCGGGCGGGGCGGCAACGGGGGCAGTGGTGGGGGTGCCCCCGATCTCGTACGACTCGTGGACGCGGCGGCGACTGAGTGCCACCGGGCCCGGTTGTCGCGCACTTCGCGCGGAAATACGCTTCGTACGAATACTCAGCCGTTGGCCTTCTCGTAGGCTTCGCGGATCTCGGCGGGAACACGGCCGCGGTCGTTGACGCTGTAGCCGTTCTCCTTCGCCCACTTGCGGATTTCCGCGGTGTCCTTGTTCCCGCCCGTGGCGACACGGCCCTTGCCGCGGCTGGCCGCGGCGCGGCCACCGGTACGCCGGCCACCCTTGGTGTACGGATCGAGGAGCCCACGCAGCTTGTCCGCATTGGCTGTCGTGAGGTCGATCTCGTAGGTCTTCCCGTCCAGAGCGAACGTCACCGTCTCGTCCGCCTCGCCGCCGTCGAGGTCATCGACAAGAAGGACCTGAACCTTCTGTGCCACCGGATTTCCTTTCATCGAAAATGCAGTACGCGGAAAGGAAACCGCTTTTCTCAGGAAAACACAAACCCCCGGCAGAGGTTCAGCCGCGCAAGAAGACGGGAAACGTGCGCGATTCGGACATAGGGATCGGCACTGGAGTCCGGGCGATCACAGGTGCAGAAGCATCCGGCTGTTGCCCAAGGTGTTCGGCTTCACCCGTTCGAGACCGAGGAACTCGGCAACGCCCTCGTCATAGGAACGCAGCAGCTCTCGGTAGACATCTCCGTCCACCGGTGTCTCACCGATCTCCACGAAGCCGCGCTTCGCGAAGAACTCGACTTCGAAGGTGAGGCAGAATACCCGGCGCACTCCGAGCCAGCGGGCCGTCTCCAGCAGCTTGTCAAGTAGTTGATGCCCTACTCCCGCTCCCCTGACGACGGGATCCACGGCGAGTGTGCGTACTTCGGCGAGGTCTTCCCACATCACATGCAAGGCACCGCAGCCGATGACACTCGCGTCCTCGTCGCGTTCCGCGACCCAGAACTCCTGGATGTCCTCGTAAAGCGTCACCGGCGCTTTGTCGAGCAGGATGCCTTCGCTCACGTAAGGGTCGACGAGACGGCGGACAGCCGGTACATCCCTGGTCCTGGCCCGCCGGACGGTGATGGCATTTGCTTCGGCATTGGGAAGCGGAAGGGCTGTGAGCATGACCGGACGCTATCGCCCCGCCTCCGGGGGGCCCTCGGCGCCCTCAGTCCCGGTGTCTTCCGCGGGGTCGCCTTCCGGACCGTCGGCCCGCACCATACGGACGGCGTCCTGAAGTGACCGCCGCTGCTCGGACGACATCATGCCGAAGAAGGCGACCAGTGCCGCCGCCGGGTTGTCACTCTTCGACCACGCTTCGTTCATCAACGCCGCCGCGTACGCGGCACGGGTGGAGACCGCTGTATATCGATAGGCGCGGCCCTCGACTTCCCTGCGTACCCAGCCCTTCTGATGGAGATTGTCCATTACGGTCATGACGGTGGTGTAGGCGATGGACCGTTCCCGCTGAAGGTCTTCGAGGACTTCCCTGACGGTGACCGGACGGTTCCATTGCCAGACGCGTGTCATGACGGCGTCTTCCAGGTCTCCCAATTGACGGGGCACGCCTTCACCATAGTGCGAGATGTCCGAATGGCCGGTTATTGACGTAACAAAAAGGACGTACGACTGGGAATCAGTCGTACGTCCAGGTCATACGGTGAAGTGCGCTCGGGGCGCCGGACGGGCTCCCCGCCGACGTCTCGGACACCGTCCGCGCTCGCGGTTCAGACGCCGTCGGCGCCCGGTGTGCCGGGGGTGCGGCCCTGCTGCTGGGCGGACTCGGTCCGGGCGAGGACCGCGTCGACCGCCGCGTCCTCCTTGGCCTTGTTGGGGCCGCCCTGGCTCTTGACGATCGTCACGACCAGGCCGATGAAGAAGGCGGCCATCACCACGGGCGGTACGAGCGCGGATACGTAGTCCATGCCGTCCAGAGTAGCTATCCGGCGGCCAGCTCCTCCGGCGGGGGCGCGGGACGGCGGCGGGGCGGGAAGACCTCGGACGGCTTGGGCATCGGCCGGCCGGGGGCGGGCGGCTGCCGCGGTCCGGGCTTCTTCCGGGGCTCCTTCGGCTCGCCGGGCTCCTTCCCGGGCTCCTTGACGTTCGGGTCCGCGGGCTCCTCGGGCTCGTTCGGCTCCCCGGACTCTCCGCCCTCCCCGCCCTCCCCGGACTCTCCGCCCTCCCCGCCCTCCCCGGACTCCCCGGACCCGCCGGGCCGTTCCGGTCCGTCGGAGGCGAGGCCCCCGGGAAGCGCCAGCAGCCGGGTACGGGGAGCGGGGGTCATGGCGGCGACCGTGCCGCCGGAGACGGTGGAGCGGGCGGCGAGACGGGCCCGTACGGACCGTTCCGCGAGCCGCTGGCAGCGGTCGAGCAGGGCCGCGGCGACCGGGTTGCCGCGCAGGGCGCGCAGCGCCGCGAGATCGTCCGGCAGCGGGACGTAGCCGGACGCCAGGGCGTCCTGGAGCAGTTCCAGATAGCCGGTGAGGGAGCCGGGGAGCGCCTCCCGGTACCGGGCGAGATCGGCCACCAGGAACGCCCGCAGCCTCCCCGCCTCCCGTACCGCCTCGTCCACGGACTCGGCGAGCCGCAGGCAGGCCTGGACGTCCTCGTTCGGGAGCGGGACGGGATGAAGGGCAACGGCGAGGGCGCGTCGGAGCACACGCAGCTCCTCGGCACCGAACGCCATGCCGCCGCGGGATCCGTATGGCGTGGGCATGCGGCGACACTACGCGCCAAAGGGACAAAATCCGTTTAACGCCTCTCCGCTGGCGCGGCCCGCCCGCCGAACGGGGTAGGCCGCCCCCGTACGCCCACCCGTACGCCCGCGCGCCCTGTCCGCTCCCGGTCCGCCGCCGGTCGGAGCGGACGGCGGACCGGGCGCGGCTCACGGCGGACCGGGCCCGGCTCACATACGGGAGACGTTCCGTTCGTACACCAGGCGCAGACCGATCAGGGTCAGCCAGGGCTCGTGCTCGTCGATCACGGAGGCCTCGCCGAGGACCATGGGGGCGAGTCCGCCGGTCGCGATCACGGTGACCTCCCCTGGATCCTCGGCCAGTTCACGGGCCATCCGCGCCACCACACCGTCGACCTGGCCCGCGAAGCCGTACAGGATGCCCGACTGCATCGCCTCGACCGTGTTCTTGCCGATCACACTGCGCGGGCGGGCCAGCTCGATCTTGCGGAGCTGGGCCCCCTTGACGCCGAGCGCCTCGACCGAGATCTCGATGCCGGGGGCGATGACACCGCCCGCGTACTCGCCCCGGGCACTGACCGCGTCGAAGGTCGTCGCCGTACCGAAGTCCACGACGATCGCCGGGCCGCCGTACAGCTCGACCGCCGCGACCGCGTTGATGATGCGGTCCGCGCCGACCTCCTTGGGGTTGTCCATCAGGATCGGCACACCCGTCTTGATGCCCGGCTCCACGAGGACGGCGGGGACATCGCCGTAGTAGCGGCGGGTCACCTCGCGCAGCTCGTGCAGGACGGAGGGCACCGTCGAGCAGATCGCGATGCCCTCGACCCCGTCGCCCAGCTCCTCGCCGAGCAGCGGGTGCATCCCCATCAGACCCTGGAGCAGTACGGCCAGTTCGTCCGCGGTACGCCGCGCGTCGGTGGAGATGCGCCAGTGCTCGACGATCTCCTCGCCGTCGAACAGACCGAGAACGGTATGGGTGTTGCCGACGTCGATGGTGAGGAGCATCAGGCTTCGACCTCGCGCAGATCGAGACCGATGTCGAGGATCGGGGCGGAGTGGGTGAGCGCCCCGACCGCGAGGAAGTCGACGCCGGTCTCGGCGTAGGCACGGGCGTTGTCGAGGACGAGCCGCCCGGAGGACTCCAGCAGCGCGCGGCCCGCGACGATGCCCACGGCCTCCGCCGTCTCGGCCGGCGTGAAATTGTCCAGCAGGATCAGGTCGGCGCCCGCGTCCAGGACTTCGCGCACCTGGTGCAGGGTGTCGGCCTCCACCTCGATCGGCACGTCGGGGAAACGGTCCCGTACGGCCTTGAACGCCTCGGCGACACCGCCCGCCGCGACCACGTGGTTGTCCTTGACCAGGGCCGCGTCGGAGAGCGACATCCGGTGGTTGACACCGCCGCCGCAGCGCACCGCGTACTTCTCCAGCGCGCGCAGGCCCGGTGTGGTCTTACGGGTGTCGCGGACCTTGGCGCCGGTGCCTTCGAGCACATCCGCCCAGGCGCGGGTGGCGGTCGCGATACCGGACAGCCGGCACAGGAGATTGAGCGCGCTGCGCTCCGCGGTGAGCAGATCGCGGGTGCGGGTGGTGACGCTGAGGAGCTTCTGCCCGGCCTCGACGCGGTCGCCGTCGGCGACATGGCGCTCCACCGCGAACTCCTCCGTGCAGACGACGGACAGCACGGCCTCGGCCACATTCAGGCCCGCGACCGTGCCGCCCTGGCGGGCGGTGAAGTCGGCGGTGGCGACGGCGTCCTCGGGGACGGTCGCGAGGGTGGTCACGTCCACGCCGTGGTCGAGGTCCTCCTCGATGGCCACATGGGCGATGTCCTCGACCAGTACGGGGTCGAGACCGGCGTCGGCGAGAAGCCGGGCGAGGGCGGGGTCGAGACCGCACTCCAGATCGGCGGCGCCGAAACCCTCCTCGCCGCCGGAGCAGCCGCAGCCGTCGCCGCAGCCTCCCGCGGCCGATGCCGGGGCACCGATCTGGATCAGCGGTACGTCCACGGGTTCGGGGCGTGGACTGTCTTCGGGCGTGCTCACGGTTTACGGCTCCCTGGGGGCGTCGGCGGGATGTGGGGATACGGGGCGGGTGGGGCGGGGGCGGCAACGGGGGCGGGGGCTGCGACCGGGCCGGCGGCGGACACGGGACCGGGGGCGGGCGCGGGGCCGACGGGCGGGAAGGCGGCCGTTTCGGTGCGCCGGATCGCCGGCCGGCGGTCGGGCATCAGCCGGACGACGAGATGGCGGCGCCAGTCGGTGTCGTCGCGCTCGGGGTGGTCCTCGCGCCAGTGGCTGCCCCTGGTCTCCTCGCGCTCCAGCGCGGCGGCGACCAGGACGCGGGCGACACAGAGGAGGTTGGAGGTCTCCCAGGATTCGACACCGGGCACGGCGGCCTTGTCACCGAGGCCGTTGAAACCGTCGGGGCCGCCGAGGCCGTTCCGGGGCCGGGCGATGTCCTGGGAGTCGTCCGCGGAGTCGTCCTCGGACCCGGCGATGTCCTGGGACCGGGCCGTGTCCGGCTGAAGGGCGCGCTGGAAAATGGTCTCCAGTGCCTCACCGGCCGTCTCCAGGCTCCGCGCCGATCTGAGGACTCCCGCGCCCTTGGACATGATCCGCTGGATTCCGGTCCGGGCCTCGGGGGCGATCAGCGGCAGAAGGCTGGTGGCGGGGGCCGGACCCGTGACACCCGCTTTAGGAGAGCGGTGCTCCGCCGGGCGCCGCGGCGCGGTCGCGATGTCCGCCGCGATCCGCTCCGCGAACACCAGGCCCTCCAGAAGGGAGTTGGACGCCAGCCGGTTCGCGCCGTGGACTCCCGTGCAGGCGACCTCACCGCACGCGTACAGCCCCGGCACCGTGGTGCGTCCGCGCAGATCCGTACGGACTCCGCCGGACGCGTAGTGCGCGGCGGGCGCCACCGGTATCGGCTCCGTGACCGGGTCTATGCCATGGCTGCGGCAGGCCGCCAGGATCGTGGGGAAGCGGCTCTCCCACATCCGCGCGCCGAAGTGCCTGGCGTCCAGATACATGTGCTCGGCGCCCTGCTCCCGCATCCGGCGCGTGATCGCCTTGGCGACGATGTCGCGGGGTGCCAGCTCGGCCAGTTCGTGCTGGTCGAGCATGAACCGTACGCCGTCGGCGTCGACGAGATGGGCGCCCTCTCCCCGTACCGCCTCGGAGACCAGGGGCTGCTGTCCCTCCGCCCCGGCGCCGAGGAAGAGCACCGTGGGATGGAACTGCACGAATTCCAGATCCGAGACCTCCGCGCCCGCGCGCAGCGCCAGCGCCACTCCGTCCCCGGTGGAGACGGCGGGGTTGGTCGTCGCGGAGAAGACCTGGCCCATACCGCCGGTGGCCAGCACCACCGCGGGGGCGTGGACCGCGCCGACGCCGTCGTGCTGGCCCTCGCCCATGACATGGAGGGTGACGCCCGACGTACGGCCGTGCTCGTCCGTCAGCAGATCGAGCACCAGCGCGTTCTCGACGGTGCGCAGCGAGGCGGTCCGGACCGCCTCGACCAGGGCGCGGGAGATCTCGGCGCCGGTCGCGTCGCCTCCGGCGTGGGCGATACGGCGGCGGTGGTGGCCGCCCTCGCGGGTGAGCTGGAGCTCACCGGTGGCGGAGGTGTCGAAGTGCGCGCCGGTGCCGATCAGTCTCCGTACGGCCGCGGGGCCCTCGGTGACCAGGGTGCGGACCGCTTCCTCGTCACAGAGCCCGGCGCCCGCGACAAGGGTGTCCGCGAGATGCTGCTCGGGGGTGTCCCCCTCGCCGAGCGCCGCCGCTATACCGCCCTGGGCCCAGCGTGTGGAGCCGTCGTCCAGGCGGGCCTTGGTGACGACGACCGTACGGAGCCCGGCGGCCGTGCAGCGCAGGGCCGTGGTGAGACCGGCGACACCGGAGCCGACCACGACCACGTCGGCGTCGATGGCCCAGCCCGGTGCGGGGGCGGTCAGCCGTATTCCGGTTCCGGTCACTTGGGGGCTCCGAAGGTCAGGGGGATGTTGTCGATCAGCCGCGTGGTGCCGACGCGCGCGGCGACGGCGAGGATGGCCTCACCGGTGTGGTCGTCGGGGACCTCCGTGAAGTCGGCGGGATCGACGAGGGCCAGATAGTCCAGGGTGAGGGGCGGGGCGGCGCGGGCCGCCTCGTCGAGCACGGCGCGGGCGGCGGCCCGCACGGCGTCCGCTCCGTACGGGCGGGTCCGCGCGGTGGATGTCCCGGCGACGGCCACGGCATGGGCGTCGGCGGCCAGCCGGGCCTCGCCGAGCGCGGAGAGCGCGGCGGCGCGGGCGCCCGGCGCGGGGGCGGACTCGGCGCGGGCGCGCAGCGCGTACAGCGCCCCGAGACGGTCATGGGCGGCGAAGAGGGCCCGGGAGAGGGCGAGGGCGGTGCGGCGCTCGGGCAGGGAGAGATAGCGGTTGCGGCTGGAGAGCGCGAGACCGTCGTCCTCACGGACCGTCGGTACGCCGATGATCTCGGCCGGGAAGTTCAGATCGCGGGCCATCCTGCGGATCAGCGCGAGCTGCTGGGCGTCCTTGCGGCCGAAGAAGGCGGCGTCGGGCCGGGTGAGGTGCAGCAGCTTGGCCACGACGGTGAGCATTCCGTCGAAGTGGCCGGGGCGTGAGGCGCCTTCGAGCCGCTCGCCCATGGGGCCCGCGGCGATCGTGACCCGCGGGGCGCCGCCGGGGTAGACCTCGTCGGCGGACGGGGCGAACACGGCGTCGGCGCCGGCCGCCTCGGCGATCTTCAGATCGGCCTGGAGCGTGCGCGGATACCGGTCGAGGTCCTCCCCCGCGCCGAACTGGAGCGGGTTGACGAAGACGGTGACGACGACGAGGCCCGTGGGCCCCGCGTGGGCGCGGGCCGCCCGTATCAGGCTCGCGTGCCCCTCGTGCAGCGCGCCCATGGTCATCGCGACGGTGGTGGGACCGCCGGTGTGCTGATCGAGCAGCCGGTCCAGCTCGGCGCGGGTGGCGGCGAGGGCGATCGTCATCGGGCGCCACCGCCGCGGGTGTCCCCGAGGCTGTCCCCGTCGGCGAGGACGTCCAGGAGGTCTTCGGCCAGCTCCGCCTTGAGCAGTCCGTGCGTCAGGGCGCGGTCCGCGGTCGTACGGGCCATCGCGAGATATCCGGCGACGGCGCCGGGGGCGTGTTTGCGCAGCTCGGCGACGTGCGCGGCGACCGTGCCCGCGTCACCGCGCGCGACGGGGCCGGTCAGGGCGGAGTCGCCGGAGCGCAGGGCGTTGTCCAGAGCCGCGCCCAGCAGCGGGCCCAGCATCCGGTCCGGGGCGGCGACCCCGGCCGTACGGAGCAGTTCCATCGACTGTGCCACCAGCGTGACCAGGTGGTTCGCCCCCAGCGCGAGCGCCGCGTGATAGAGCGGGCGTGACTCCTCGGCGATCCACTCGGGCTCGCCGCCCATCTCGATGACCAGGGCCTCGGCGGCCAGACGCAGCTCCTCGGGGGCGGTGACGCCGAAGGAGCAGCCGGCCAGCCGCTGGACATCCACCGAGGAGCCGGTGAAGGTCATCACGGGGTGCAGGGCGAGCGGCAGGGCACCGGCGCGCAGGGCAGGGTCCAGCACCTTGGCGCCGTACCGCCCCGAGGTGTGGACGAGCAGTTGTCCCGGCCGTACGGCACCGGTCTCCGCCAGTCCCTCCACCAGACCCGGCAGCGCGTCGTCGGGAACGGTCAGCAGCACCAGCTCGGCGCGGGCGAGGACCTCGGCGGGGGTGACCAGCGGAATGTCGGGGAGCAGGGCCGCCGCTCGCCGTACGGACGCGTCGGAGACTCCGGAGACGGCGACCGGGCGGTGTCCGGCGAGCTGGAGTGACGCGGCGAGCGCGGGACCGACCCGGCCCGCTCCCACGACACCGACGCTGAGCCGGGCGGGGCGGTCCCGGGGATCGAAGGGTTCCTGTGGTGGTGGGTTCACGCGGCGGGGCCTTCCGTTCCAGTCCGCGGGGGGTACCGGACGATTTCTCGCCATGCTACGCCAGCGTTCCGCCCCGCCACTTGGCTGTCCACAGGCTGTGGGCAGGTGGCGGCACGTGGGCGATGATGCGAGCCATGGAAGAGACGAACGAACGGACCGAACAGGCACCTGCCGACGGCGGGGGGACGGACGAGAAGACGGCGGACACCATGCGCCGCCGCAGGCTGGCCGCCTGGCAGGCGTCCGAGCGCGTGCTGACACGGCCCGGTATGAACCAGCGGCTCGGGGAGCGGCTCGCCGCCCTGGCGGCGGACGCGGAGTCGGTCCACGATCTGGACGAATGGACGGATCTGTACGGGAACGGGGTCGTCGCCGAGCTGGAGCGGCGGGTGGCCTCACTGCTCGGCTTCCCCGCCGCGGCCTTCTTCCCCACGGGCACGATGGCGCAGCAGGTGGCGCTGCGGTGCTGGGCGGGGCGCACGGGGAACGCGACGGTGGCACTGCATCCGCTCGCGCACCCCGAGGTCCACGAGGGCGGTGCGCTGTCGGCCGTCGGCGGTCTGCGTACGGTCCACCCGACCACCGAGCCGCGGCTGCCGACCGCCGAGGAGATCCAGGACCTGGCCGATCCGTTCGGCACGCTGATGCTGGAGCTGCCCCTGCGGGACGCGGGCTTCGTCCTGCCGTCCTGGGAGGAACTGGTCGCGGTGGTGGCCGCGGCGCGCGAGCGGGACGCGGTGGTGCACTTCGACGGCGCGCGCCTGTGGGAGTGCGAGCCGCACTTCGGGCGTACGCGGGCGGAGATCGCGGGTCTCGCGGACAGCGTGTACGTGTCCTTCTACAAGTCCCTGGACGGACTCTCCGGCGCGGCGCTGGCCGGTCCCCGGGAGCTGGTGGAGGAGGCGCGGGTCTGGCGCCACCGTTACGGGGGCCAGCTCTTCCAGCAGTTCCCGGCGGCGCTGTCGGCCCTGGTGGGCCTGGAGCGCGAGCTGCCGCGGCTGCCGTCGTACGTCGCGCACGCGCGGGTGGTGGCCGCGGCGCTGACGGAGGGCTTCGCGGCGTCCGCGGCGCCCTGGTTCCGCGTCCACCCGGACCCGCCGCACACGCACCAGTTCCAGGTCTGGCTGCCGTACGCGCCGGACGCGCTGAACGAGGCGGCGGTGCGGCAGGCGGAGGAGACGAAAACGGCGCTGTTCCGCGTCTGGGCGCCGGCACCGTCCGGCCCTCCGGGCCTCTCCTACACGGAGGTCACAGTGACGGAACCGGGCCTGGAGTGGACGGCGGAGGACATCCGCGCGGCGGTCACGGACTTCACCACGCGGCTGCCTGCCGGCTAGGGTCTTTCGTTTGGATCTGGCTGGATGAGGGAGCGGGGTCTGGTGCCGTGGATCGCAAGGCGGAGGAGGGAGCCCACGCGGAGCGTAGGCGACCGACGACAACGCGGCGAGGCGCGGTGCCAGGGCACGCGAGCCCAGCAAGATCCAAACGAGAGGCCCTAGGGGTCGTGGTCCGGGGTGCGGTGGGTGGGCGCCGTACGGGGATCCGGGGGTGTCGCCCGGGAAAACAAGCCCGTCCGGCGATTGAGGACGGACCGTCACGCGGACGGGCCCGCACCCCGACAACCGGCCCGAGCCGAAACGCGCCCTCGACCACGGCCCCCTAGCCGGGAGGCGCACCGCCGGGCGGCGAGCCCGCTCGGACCAGGCCCGTTTCGTATGCCAGCACCACCACCTGCACCCGGTCCCGCAGCCCCAGCTTGGTGAGGATCCTGCCGACATGGGTCTTCACGGTCGCCTCGGAGAGCACCAGCCGCCCCGCGATCTCCCCGTTCGACAGCCCCTGCGCCACCAGCAGCATCACCTCGCGCTCGCGGCCGGTGAGCCGTTCCAGCTCCTTGTGCCGCGGCTTGGCGGTCGTCGGCAGCATCGGCGAGAAGCGGTCGAGCAGCCGCCGGGTGGTGGACGGGGCGACCACCGCGTCACCGCTGTGCACCGAGCGGATCGCGCTCAGCAGTTCGCCGGGCGGCACATCCTTCAGCATGAAGCCGCTGGCCCCGGCCTTGAGCCCGGAGAAGGCGTACTCGTCCAGGTCGAAGGTGGTCAGGATGAGCACCTTCGGCGCGCCCGGCTGAGCGCAGATGCGGCGGGTCGCCTCGACGCCGTCGAGCCGGGGCATCCGGACGTCCATCAGCACGACGTCCACGGTGGTGGAGCGGAGATTCTCGATCGCCTCCGCGCCGTCGCCCGCCTCCGCGACGACCTCCATGTCCGGCTGCGCGGCCAGCACCATACGGAAACCGGTGCGCAGCAGCACCTGGTCGTCGACAAGCATCACGCGGATCGACATCTGGGGGTTCCTTGTCCGGTAGGGGGAATCAGTGCGCCGGCTTCAGCGGGAGCAGCGCGCTGATCCGGAAGCCGCCACCCGGGCGCGGTCCGGCGTCGAGCGTGCCGCCCACCATCCCGACCCGCTCCCGCATCCCGATCAGCCCGTGACCGCGCCCGTCGGCCCCGCCGTCCTCGTACACCTCGTGCGCCGCGCCCCGGCCGTCGTCCTCGACGAGCAGTCCGAGCCCGTCGTCGAAGTAGACCAGCCGCACGCTGGCGCCGACATCGGGTCCGCCGTGCTTGCGGCTGTTGGTGAGGGCCTCCTGCACGATGCGGTACGCGGTCAGCTCCACCCCGCTGGGCAGCGGCCGCGGAGTGCCCTCGATCTTGAAGTCCACGCTGAGGCCCGCGCCCCGCACCTTCTCGACCAGATCCTCTATCTGGCCGACGTCGGGCTGCGGTACGTACTCGCCGCCCTCCTTGGTGTCGCCGGTGCGCAGCACGCCGAGCAGTCTGCGCATCTCGGCCAGCGCCTGCCGGCCGGTGCTCGAAATGGTCTCCAGGGCCTCCTTGGCCTGGTCGGGCGCGGCGTCCAGCACATAGGCCGCGCCGTCCGCCTGAACGACCATCACCGAGACATTGTGCGCGACGACATCGTGCAGCTCACGGGCGATACGGGCGCGCTCGGCGGCCACCGCCACCTTCGCCTGCGCCTCGCGCTCCTTCTCCAGCCGGGTGGCGCGCTCCTCCAACTGGTCGAAGTAGGCGCGGCGGGTACGGGCGGAATCTCCCAGCACCCAGGCCAGGGCGAAGGGCACGCTCATGATGATGGCCACGACCACCCGGCCCGCGGTGCTCGTCCCGTCCTCGGGCCAGCGCACCTGGGAGATCGGCGCGGCGAGCAGTCCGCCGGTCAGCGCGAGCTGGGAGGCCCAGCGCGGGCCGCCCTGGGCCGAGACGGTGTAGATCACCACCAGCATGCCGAAGTCGGCCGGGTTGACCTGCACGTCCAGTGCGACCTGGGCGACCCCCAGGCCCAGTACGAGCACCAGCGTCTTCTCGGGTGCGCGGCGGCGCAGCGCCACGGACAGGCTCAGCAGCGCGACCACCACGATGGCCACCAGCCGGGGCCCCACACCCACGACCTGCTGCACCACCCACAACAGAGAGAACCCGAAGAGCAGGACAGCCCAGAAGCTGTCGACGCCCGTCGGGTGTCTGCGGAGAAAGTCGTAGAAGCGCTGCACGTAACCCAGCGTAGGTAAGCGGAAACGGCGGACGGGTCAACCGGAGGGTCGATCCGGTCGGCGGAAGCGTACTCCCCAAGGTGGAGACTTGGCTCCGTGACGGATGAGACGTGTAGGTCGCGGGGGGTTCGGGGCATACGGTACGGGCCCCGGGCGCGGCGCTGGCGCGTGGCCGCCGAGGACGCGCTGTACGGCCCCGGCGGCTTCTATCTGCGGCCCGAGGGACCGGCGGGGCACTTCCGTACCTCGGTGCACGCCTCCCCGCTCTTCGCCGCCGCCGTCGCCCGGCTGCTCACCGCGACCGCCGAGCGGCTCGGTACGCGGGACGTGGCGCTCGTCGACATCGGCGCGGGCCGCGGCGAGCTGCTGACCGGGATCCTGGCCGCGCTCCCCGCCGGGCTCGCCGTACGGCCGTACGCCGTCGAGCGCGCCCCGCGCCCCGCGGGCCTGGATCCGCGTATCGAGTGGTGCGACGAGCCGCCGGCCGGGGTCCGCGGGCTGGTCTTCGCGAACGAGTGGCTGGACAACGTCCCCGTCGACATCGCGGAGACCGGAACCGACGGGACCGTACGGTATGTCCTGGTGCGGCCGGACGGTACCGAGGCGCCGGGCGAGCCGGTCACAGGTCCGGACGCGGAGTGGCTGGCCCGCTGGTGGCCGTCCGCCGGACCCGGCAGCCGGGCCGAGATCGGCCGCCCGCGCGACGAGGCGTGGGCGGCGGCCGTCGCCACGCTGGAGCGGGGGCTCGCGGTCGCCGTCGACTACGCGCATGTACGGGACGCCCGGCCGCCCTTCGGCACGCTGACCGGTTTCCGCGCGGGCCGTGAGGTGCCCCCCGTACCGGATGGGAGCCGCGATCTCACCGCCCATGTGGCGCTGGACGCCTGCGCGCTGCCCGGCGCCGTGCTGCTCGGCCAGCGCGAGGCGCTGCGGGGCCTCGGGGTGAGCGGCGCCCGGCCGCCGCTGTCCCTGGCCGCCACCGATCCGGCCGGGTACGTACGGGCGCTGGCGGCGGCCGGGGAGGCGGCGGAGCTGACGGCGCGCGGCGGTCTCGGGGACTTCGGCTGGCTGATACAGCCCGTAGGTGTGGAACCGCCCGATCTCGGTGCCGCCGGGTCCTTGCCGCGCCCGGTCTGACGTGTGGTCCCGTCCGTCCGCCCCGGACGGGCCCGGCTCCGACGGCGCGCGCCGACCCCATGGGAGACCGTCTGAGAGACTGTCGCCCATGACGGAGACCACCCGGACGACGGTCGGCATCGGCGGCGCCGCGGAGAGCACCGACATGGTGCTCAACATCGGGCCGCAGCACCCCTCGACACACGGTGTGCTCCGCCTCCGTCTGGTGCTCGACGGAGAGGTGATCCGCAGCGCGGAGCCGGTCATCGGCTATATGCACCGGGGTGCGGAGAAGCTCTTCGAGGCGCGTGACTACCGGCAGATCGTGGTGCTCGCCAACCGCCACGACTGGCTCTCGGCGTTCTCCAACGAGCTGGGCGTGGTGATGGCCGTCGAGCGGATGCTCGGCATGGAGGTGCCCGAGCGCGCCGTCTGGACCAGGACACTGCTGGCCGAGCTGAACCGCGTACTGAACCATCTGATGTTCATCGGCTCGTACCCCCTCGAACTGGGCGGTATCACCCCGGTGTTCTACGCGTTCCGGGAGCGCGAGGAGCTCCAGGCGGTGATGGAGGAGATCTCCGGCGGCCGGATGCACTACATGTTCAACCGGGTCGGCGGCCTCAAGGAGGATCTCCCCGCGGGCTGGCTGGGGCGGGCCAGGCACGCGGTCGCCGAGGTCCGCTCGCGGATGGACGTGTACGACCGGCTGGTCCTCGGCAACGAGATCTTCCGGGGCCGTACCCACGGTATCGGGGTGCTGTCACGGGAGGCGGTCCACGCGTACGGGGTGTCCGGGCCGATCGCCCGTGCCTCGGGGGTCGACTTCGATCTGCGCAGGGACGAGCCGTATCTCGCGTACGGCGAACTCCAGGACACGCTCACGGTCGTCACCCGCGAGGACGGCGACTGTCTGGCCCGGTTCGAATGCCTGCTGGAGCAGACGCACAACGCGCTGGCCCTGGCGGACGCCTGTCTGGACCGGATCGCGGAGCTGCCGCCGGGGCCGATCAACCAGCGGCTGCCCAAGGTGCTCAAGGCACCTGAGGGGCACACCTACGCCTGGACCGAGAACCCGCTCGGGATCAACGGCTACTACCTGGTGTCGAAGGGCGAGAAGACGCCGTACCGGCTCAAACTCCGCTCGGCGTCGTTCAACAACATCCAGGCGCTGACCGAGTTGCTGCCCGGCACGCAGGTCGCCGACATGGTGGCGATCCTGGGGTCGCTCTTCTTCGTCGTCGGCGACATCGACAAGTAGCCGCCGTCCGGCGGGCGGACGGGCACGGGAAGGCGGGCGCTTGCGCCTGCGCTCACCGCGTGTCCGTCGTGGCCAGGAGCCTCGGTCAAGAGCCGTGGTCAGAAGCCTTGGTCAGGAGTCGTGGTCAGAAGCCTTGGTCAGGAGCTGACCGCGTTGCGCAGGGAGTCGAGTTCAAGCGGCTCGGTCTCGTCGTGCTCGGTCAGATCGATGACCTGGCCGACCGCGCGCTCCTCGGACCCGCGGCGCTCGGCGAGGGCCTCCTCGCCCACCACGTCGGCGAGATCCTCGGCCTCCACGGACTCCGCCGTCTCCGTACGCGCCAACTCGGCGGCCGGTGCGGGCCCTTCGCCGTCGGCCTCGCCCGTGGACTCCGCGTCGCCCGCCGGCTCCGCCGTCTTCTTGTGCTGGCCGCCTTCCTGCCCGCCCCGGGCACCCAGCGCGGCCTGCGTGTGCCCGTGTCCGTGCCCGGCCTGCGTACCGAAGAAGTCGAAACCGCCCTCGGACCGGCGCACCGGGCCGCGCTGCGGGGAGTACGGAACGATCGCGGACGGGGTCGCCGCCCGGGTGGCGGGAAGCGTGGACGCCGAGCGGCCGTGCTGCTCACCCCCGGCCTCCGGCGCCTGATCCCGCCGCGACTGCGCCGGCTCCGGCTCCATGGCCTGCTCGACCGCCCGCGCCGAGGCGCGCTCCACGGATTCACGCTCGCGGGCCGCCGCCGCGTCGGCCTCGCGCCTCGCCCGCTGGGCCACGCCGTTGCGCGACAGCTCGTCCAGGGCCCGCGCCGCGCTGAGATACACCCCCGCGATCGGCGTACTGCCCGCCGCCGCCAGGGCCTTGGGCACGACCGCGGCCTCGATGGCGAGCTGACGCCGTCCTTCGAGCGCGGTGGCGCGCTCGGTCTCCGCCGTGGCGTACCGGCGCAGCAGCGCCGCGTGCTCACCGCGCAGCTTGGCCAGCTCGACCCTCTTGGAGCGCAGCTTGGCCTCCAGCTTGAGGCGCAGCTCGCGCGCCTCCTCGACATCGGCCTCCAGCTCGGCCGTGCGCTCCTCGGTCCGCCACTGATCGCTCTCCCGCGCGCGGGTCAGCTCGGCGACCCGGCGGCCGGCGGAGCGGTCCCAGGCACGCATCAGGACCGCGCCGCCGACGGCCGCGGCCGCCGTGGCCGCGACCAGACCGCGGAGCACCACGGGCTCGGTGAAGAGCCAGGTGCCCGCGGCGCAGAGAACCGCGGCTCCGGCGACCGCCGACGGCGGCAGAAGCTTGTGGAGAGGTGGGGAATGGCGGTGGCGTCCACGTGGCATGGCCTGAAATTTACCGTGTGCGGAGACGGATTGGGGGGCCGGTCGAACAATCGGTCCCACCCCGTTTACCCGGGGTGCCGATCCCTTTCCCCTCTTTCCTCTACAGAACTCCGTTTTGCCTGCCGTCACTTACCTTCCGGCGGCCTCGCGGCCGCCGTTCGGCGGCTACTTCTTGACCAGACCTTTGGACTCCAGATACTCCTTCGCGACATCCTCCGGCTTGGCGCGCTCGGCATCGACCTTGAGGTTCAACTGCGCGAGATCGTCGGTCGTCAGCGCGGCGGTCAGCTTGCCCAGGACATCGGCTATCTCCTGGGAACCCGCGTCCTTGGCATTGACCACCGGGAGTACGTTGTCGGCGTTCTGGAGCTTCTTGTCGTCCTCCAGGACGACCAGTCCGAAGCTGTCGAGCGTGCCGTCGGTGGTGGAGCTGAGAACCACCTGGTCCACACCGTCCTTGACGGCCTGCTTGGACTGCGGGGTGCCGACGCCCTTGGGGTCGATCCCCGCGACATCGATGCCGTACGTCTTCTTCAGGCCCGGCGCGCAGAACGGCCGCACCTCGCACTCGTCCCCCGCCGCGATCTTTACTTTGATCTTGGACTTTCCAAGATCGGAAAGGGTCTTGAGGCTGTTCTTCTCGGCGAATTCCTTGGTGACCGCGAAGGCATTCTGGTCGACGGCCTGGCCGACCGGCAGCACCTTCAGTCCGAGCGGCTCGGCGAGCTTCTCCAGCTCGGCGACGGTGGCGTCCGCGTCGCTGGACGCGAGCGGCTTCGCCAGTGCCGCGTCGGCGCCGTTCACCTTGGCGTTGAGGAATTCCGTGATCGTGGCCGCGTATTCCGGTACGACATCGATCTCGCCCTTCTCCAGGGACGGTTCGTACAGCTCACGGTTCTCCACCGTGGTCACGGAGGTCGAGTAGCCGGCGTCGCCCAGGATCTGGGCGTACAGCTCCGCCAGCACCTTGGACTCCGTGAAGGCCGCCGCGCCTATGACGAGCGAGCCCTTCTTCGCGGAGCCGGCGTCGGAGCCGGCCGTGGAGCCGGAGCCCGCCTTGTCGTTCTCCAGGCTGTCGCCGCCGCATGCGGCGAGCGACGTGGTCAGAGCCACCGCGCCCAGTACCGCACCCGCGATGCGCGAGGTCTTGCTCATGAGGTTCACCATCTCCAAGAAGCCTTTGGGTCGGTCGTCACGCGGTCGTGCGGGACGGGGTCCTGTCACCGGAGGATCGGGACGGTCCGGAGGGTCCGGAGGGTCCGGCCGGCACTGAGGGTCCGGTGGCGACGGACGGAGCCGGGTCGATGACCCGGTCCAGTGCCACCAGCACTCCTTCGACGAGCAGAGCGAGCAGCGCGACGAGGAGTGCGCCCGCGACCACCTGCGGGGTGTTGTACGTGTTGAAGCCGGCGGTGATGATCCGGCCGAGCCCGCCCTGGCCGACCATCGCCGCGATGGTGGCGGTGGCCACCACCTGGACGGCGGCGGACCGCAGACCGGTCATGATCAGCGGGTACGCGAGGGGCAGCTCCACCCGGGCGAAGAGCTGGCGCCCGGACATGCCCATCCCCCGGGCGGCCTCGACGACCGCGCTGTCCACCTCCCGCATACCGACATAGGCGTTGGTCAGCAGGGGAGGCACGGCGAAGAGCACCAGGGCGATGACCGTGGGCACCGAGCCCGCGTTGCGCAGCGGCGAGACCATGAACAGGGCGAGCACGGCGAAGACGGGGATCGCCCGGCCCACATTGGAGATATTGATCGCGAGCGCGCCGCCCTTGCCGATGTGCCCCAGATACAGCGCCAGGGGCAGGGCTATCGCGCAGGCCAGCGCCAGCGAGACCCCGCTGACATAGATGTGCTCCGCCAGCCGGTGCCACACACCGCTGTCGCCCTGCCAGTGGGCGCCGGTCGTCAGCCAGCTCCAGGCGTCTCCCAGAACACCCATGTCACCCCACCGCCTTGACCGGGTCGCCCGCGCCCGCGGCAGCCGCCCCGGCACTCGCACGGCGGGCCGGGCCCGGCCCGTCCGAGGGACCCGCCGTACGCGTCGTCCGTATCCGGGTCCAGGGCGTCAGCAGCCGCTGTGCCCCGAGCAGCAGCAGATCCGCCACGACCGCCAGCAGCACACAGAGCACGGAGGCCGTCAGCACCTGGGCCTTGAAGAAGCTCGACAACGCGTCCTCGATCAGATTGCCCAGACCGCCCTTGCCGACGATCGAACCGACCGTGGTCAGCGCGATCGTCGACACCGTGGCTATCCGGAGACCCGCCATCAGGGCCGGCAGCGCCAGCGGGAGCTCGACCTCCCAGAGCATCCGCCCCGGTCCGTACCCCATCCCGCGGGCCGCCTCCCGTGCCTCTTCGGGCACCGAATCCAGCCCCGCCATGATGTTCCGCACAAGAATGGTCAGTGAATAGAGAACCAACCCCGTGATCACCAGGCCGGCGGAGAGCCCGAAGACCGGAAGCAGCAGCGAGAACATCGCCAGCGAGGGAATCGTGTAGAGCAGTGTCGTCAGCCCCAGCACCGGTCCCGCGAAAGAGGGCCTGCTCCGCGCCAGCAGTGCCAGGGGAAAGGCCACCAGCACTCCGATCACGACGGAGACGGCGGTGATCCACACATGCTGGACCGTGGCGTCGATCAGCTCCTGGCTGCGGGAGCGGAGATATTCGCCGCAGATCCAGTCGTTCGCCGCCAGGCAGCTCTGTGTCTTCACGCGTTCCACCTCCCCCGTCTGTCCGAACGAATGGCTGGTTCCTACTGTCTGGCGACCTTATCCCCGACCACTGACATTCGCGGAAGCCCGCCACATTCCAGCAACATGGCCTTCACACAACACGCCGCACAATGGGGAACCATGATCCGATTCGAGCACGTCACCAAGCGGTACGCGGACGGTACGACCGCCGTCGACGACCTCTCCTTCGAGGTCTCCCAGGGCGAACTGATCACGCTCGTCGGACCTTCCGGCTGCGGCAAGACCACCACCATGAAAATGGTCAACCGGCTCATCGAGCCGACCGAGGGGCGGATTTTCCTCGACGGGGACGACATATCAGCCATCGACCCGGTCCAGCTCAGGCGCCGTATCGGCTATGTCATCCAGCAGGTCGGCCTCTTCCCGCACAAGACGGTCCTGGAGAACACCGCGACCGTTCCGCATCTCCTCGGCTGGCCGCGCGCCAAGGGCCGCAGCCGTGCCGCCGAGCTCCTCGATCTGGTCGGCCTCGACCCGTCCGTCTACGGCGACCGCTACCCCGAGCAGCTCTCCGGCGGCCAGCGCCAGCGCGTCGGGGTCGCCCGCGCCCTGGCCGCCGACCCGCCCGTCCTGCTGATGGACGAACCGTTCGGCGCGGTCGACCCCGTCGTACGCGACCATCTCCAGAGCGAGTTCCTCAAGCTCCAGGCGGCCGTCCGCAAGACTGTGCTGTTCGTCACGCACGACATCGAGGAGGCCGTCCGTCTCGGCGACCGTATCGCCGTCTACGGACAGGGCAGGATCGAACAGTTCGACGCCCCCACCGCGGTGCTCGGCACCCCCGCCACCCCGTATGTCGCGGACTTCGTCGGCGCCGACCGCGGCCTCAAGCGGCTCTCCGTCACCCCCATCGAGGAGGGCGATCTGGAACAGCCGCCCGTCCTCCATCTCGACGACCCGCTCGAACGCGCGGCGGCGAAGCTCACCGAGGAGGGCGCGCGCTGGGCCGTCGTCCTGGACTCCCAGGACAATCTGCACGGCTGGATCTCCACCGACCGGACCGGTGCCTCGGCGGCCGGGACCGTACGGGAACACGCCCGCCGGATGGACGCCTGGCTGCCCCTCGGCGCCTCGCTCAAGCAGGCGTTCGCCACGATGCTCCAGCACGACGCCGGCTGGATCGCGGTCATCGACAAGGAGGAGACGGGACGGTTCCTGGGGGTCCTCACCCCCGCGCGGCTGCACGAGGCGCTGCGCCGCTCCATCGACGCGGACGCGCAGGACATCCCCCGTACCGAGGTGGAGCTGGAGACGATCAGCCTCAGTCGGCGCTGAGCCGGCCGCTCATCCACTCCAGCGCCGACGGGATCTCCCTGCGCCAGGTGTTGAAGTTGTGCGCGCCGCTGTCGAGGATGATCGACGACACCTGCGCGGGCGGTCTGACCTTGCTGATGAACTCGCGGGTGGCCCGGAGGTTGCGCTCGCCCTTCCTGGAACTGGTGACGAGCAGGGACGAATTGCCCTGCGGGAGATGCTCCAGGCTCCAGAGCAGATCGGCCCGGTTCCTCAGCCGCTGGTCGCCGTGGAAGAGATCACCGGTGGTCGGATCCTCGGCCGCCTTGTAGTCCGCGGAGAGTCCCGCGCCCACCGAGTACCGCTCGGGGTGGTGCAGAGCGATCTTCAGCGCGCAGTAGCCGCCGGTGGAGTTGCCGATGATGCCCCAGTTGCGCGGCTCGCTCTTGACGCGGTAGGTCCGTGACACCGCCAGCGGCAGGTCCCTGGCGAAGAAGGTCTCGGTCTGCGGACCGCGGGGCACGTCCACGCACTCGGTGTCCCTCGGCGGCGACACGGTGGGCCGCAGCATCACCAGGACCATCGGCTGCATCTTGCCCTTCCTGGCCAGCTCCCAGGCGGTCCTCGGATAGTTCAGGCCCTTGATCAGATTCTCCGCCACCCCGGGATAGCCGGTGAGCACCACCGTGGCGGGGAAGGACAGCCGCGAGAAGTGATGCTGGAAGTACTCGGGCGGCAGATAGACATACGCGGTGCTGTCGATTCCCGACCTGGGGCCGCCGATGGCGATCTTCTGGATCTGGCCGGCCACCGTGGGCTGCTTGCTGCCCGGCACGGGCGACCGCTGGGTGTCCATGACCGTGATGTTCTTGCCGTTGCCCGCCCGGCCGACGACCGCTCCCAGCTCCCGCTCCTGGCCGAAGAGGTCCCGCCAGGAACCGTAGAAGAGGAAGTACTGGTTCGCCACCAGGGCGACGGCCATGAAGAGGCTCACCTGAGTGGCGAACAGCAGACCCACACGGCCGAACACGGCACGCGGTGTACGCGCCGACAGCCGCGGCCACAGCCAGACCGTGGCGAAGAAGAGCAGCACGGCCAGCAGGACGGCCAGGGCGAGGACTTTACGGCTGGTAAGACCCATGACCACCGAGCTTTCTCCCGTGAGATTTTCCGGAACGCGGAGGAACCCTCCCCCCGAAGGCTCCGTCCTGGAGGTCGCGAAATATCCGATGACGCGCGGATGGGGCGAACATGGACACCACACTCTCCCGCGGAGCCACGGGAAGCGATGCCAGTGACGCTAGATGGGGATAAATCGGAATCGGTTCCGACTCGGCCGCGGCACACCCCATGGATACCCGCCAATCGGCTGACGGGCCGTCCGCTCCGCCGGATTTCACCCCGCCCGGACGCGCGACACGGCGGGTACGCGTCCGGCGCCCCCGCCCGGCCCCTCGCCGTACGGCCTTCCGAGCCGGACCCGGGAGGATCCCCCGGGCACCCGACCGGACAGGGCCTAGGGTGGGCATATGAGTACGTTGCGTGGACGGGGCACCGTCGAGGGTCTGCCGGGGTGGGACCGCTGCGCGGTCATGGGGGTCGTCAATGTGACACCCGACTCCTTCTCGGACGGCGGACGCTGGTTCGACACCACCACCGCCGTCAAGCACGGCCTCGACCTGGTCGCCGAGGGCGCCGATCTGATCGACGTCGGCGGTGAGTCGACCCGGCCCGGCGCCACACGGGTCGACGAGGACGAGGAGCTCAGGCGCGTCGTACCGGTCGTCCGCGGCCTGGCGGCCGAAGGCGTCACCGTCTCCGTCGACACCATGCGCGCCTCCGTCGCCGAACAGGCCGTCGCGGCCGGCGCCGTCCTCGTCAACGACGTCAGCGGCGGGCTCGCCGACCCGGCCATGGTGCCCGCGGTCGCCGCCGCCCGGGTGCCCTTCGTGGTGATGCACTGGCGCGGCTTCAGCCAGGACATGAACAGCCGCGCCCTCTACACGGACGTCGTCGCGGACGTCGTCACCGAGCTGCGCGCACGGATGGACGCGGTGATCACCGGCGGTATCGGCCCCGAGTACCTCGTCATCGACCCCGGGCTCGGCTTCGCCAAGCGGGCCGAACACGATCTGGCCCTCCTCGCCCACCTTCCCGAGCTGCGCTCCCTGGGCCGGCCCCTGCTGGTCGCCGCCTCCCGCAAGCGGTTCCTCGGCCATGTCCTCGCCGGCGGCGAAGGCGCCCCGCCGCCCGCCCGTGAACGCGACGCGGCCACCGCGGCCGTATCCGCCATCGCCGCGCACCAGGGCGCCTGGGCGGTCCGGGTCCATGAGGTACGGGCGACGGCCGACGCGGTCCGCATGGCCCGCGCGGTCGAGGGCGCCGCGTGACCGCCCTCACGGACAACGAGCAGGTCGAACAGGCGAACACGACCTTCTACGAGGCCATGGAGCGCGGCGACCTCGATTCGCTGTCCGGGCTCTGGCTGGACGGCGGCAAGGACGACGAGATCTCCTGTGTGCACCCGGGCTGGCCGGTCCTCACCGGCCGCGGCGACGTACTGCGCTCGTACGCCCTGATCATGGCGAACACCGAGTACATCCAGTTCTTCCTCACCGATGTCACGGTCTCCGTCGCCGTCGACACCGCCCTGGTGACCTGCACCGAGAACATCCTCAGCGGCGGCCCCGCCGAGGAGAGCGGTGAGCTGGGACCGCTCGTCGGCCAGCTCGTCGTCGCCACCAATGTGTTCCGGCGTACGCCCGAGGGCTGGAAGATCTGGTCGCACCACGGTTCACCCGTTCTGACCGAAACCGATGACGAGCCGGAGGACGAGACACCGGCGTAAGTGGGTAGGCGGCCCCCGTGAACGGACGCCGGGAGCGCGGGACAGCCGGGAGCGAGGGACAGGGGGTGGACAGAGGCGGTGGACAGCGGTGACCACGGGCCGTGTGACACACCGCCCGTCCCCCGCGGGGGAACGGTGTCGGCGCTCGCGGGTAGATTCAAACGAGGGCACGGTGCCGCCCTTGACCGGACAGTGCCCGAGACCAACGACAGCAGGAGTGATTCGCGTGGATCGTGTCGCGCTGCGCGGCCTCAGGGCCCGTGGGCACCATGGCGTCTTCCCCCGGGAGCGCGAAGAGGGGCAGACCTTCATCGTGGATCTGGTGCTCGGCCTCGACACCCGCCCCGCGGCCGCCGACGACGACCTGGCGAAGACCGTGCACTACGGAATCGTGGCCGAGGAGGTCGTGGAGATCGTCCGGGGAGAGCCGGTCGCTCTGATCGAGACCCTCGCCGAGCGCATCGCCCAGCGGTGTCTCAAGCACGACGGCGTCCAGGAGGTCGAGGTGGTCGTCCACAAGCCCGACGCCCCGATCACCGTCCCCTTCGACGATGTGACCATCACCATCACCCGGAGCCGAGTATGACCCTGTTCTCAGCCAATGGGTCGCAGAGCGACCCGACCGCGCAGCCGGTACCCGCCTCCGTGGTCGCGCGGGTGGACGCGGCGGACACCACCCTCTCCAATCCGAAACGGGCCGTGGTCTCCCTCGGTTCCAATCTCGGCAACCGGCTGGAGACGCTCCAGGGCGCCATCGACGCGCTGGAGGACACCCCCGGACTGCGGGTCAAGGCGGTCTCCCCGGTCTACGAGACCGAGCCATGGGGGGTCGAACCGGGCTCCCAGCCCGCGTACTTCAACGCGGTGGTCGTGATCAAAACGACCCTGCCGCCGTCCTCACTGCTGGAGCGCGGCCAGGCCATCGAGGAGGCCTTCGACCGGGTACGCGACGAGCGGTGGGGGCCGCGCACCATCGATGTGGACATCCTCGCGTACGCGGACGTCGTCTCGGACGATCCGCGGCTCACCCTTCCCCACCCCCGGGCCCATGAGCGGGCCTTCGTCCTCGCCCCCTGGCACGACGTGGAGCCGGAGGCACAGGTACCGGGCCATGGCACTGTCGCCGAGCTGCTCTCGTCGATCGGCCATGGCGGTGTGCGCCCCCGGGACGATCTGGAACTCCGCCTGCCCGAGTAGTCGTTAGGCTCAGCGGGTCGGTACGGCAAGGCGAAGGGCGGCTCTCTCGGTGAAGCAGTTGCGGATCGGCGTCCTGGCCGGCCTGTTCGTGGTGGCCGGTGTGCTCTCCTGGGCCGGGGCCCGCCTCTGGGACTCGCTCGGCACCCTGCCGAGCGTGCCGCTCGCGGCACCCATCGTCCTCGCCGTGATCGCCGTCGTGCTCACGGCGACCGCGCTCTCCCTGCGCTCCCGGCTACGCGCCCAGCGCGAGCGGCGCCCGGACGCCAAGGGCGTCGACCCTCTGATGGCGGCCCGCGCGGTGGTCTTCGGCCAGGCCAGCGCCCTGGTGGCGGCCCTGGTCTCCGGGATCTACGGCGGTACGGGCGTCTATCTGCTCAGCCATCTCGACATCCCCTCGCGCCGCGACCAGGCCTTCTACGCCGGCTTCTCCGTGCTGGCGGGCCTCGCGGTGATCATCGCGGCCTTCTTCCTGGAGCGTGTCTGCAAACTCCCCGAAGGCCCGGAGGACGACGACCACGACAAACACGGCGCGGCGCCCGCGGGTCCGGTCTGATCCACCGCGGAAGTCCGGCCGGTGAGCCGGATCAGCGAGCCATGATCAGGCTCATGGCCTCCGCGCGGGTCGCGGGAACGCGCAGCTGGCCGCGGACCGCCGAAGTGATCGTCTTGGCGCCGGGCTTGCGCACCCCGCGCATGGTCATGCACATGTGCTCGCACTCGATGACCACGATCACACCGCGCGGATCCAGAATCTTCATCAGCGAGTCCGCGATCTGCGTCGTCAGCCGCTCCTGGACCTGCGGCCGGCGGGCATAGACATCCACCAGCCTCGCCAGCTTCGACAAGCCCGTGATCTTCCCGTCGGCCGAGGGGATATAGCCGACATGGGCGACACCGACAAAGGGGACAAGGTGATGTTCACAGGAAGACATGACCTCGATGTCCTTCACGAGCACCATCTCGTCGTGGCCGAGATCGAACGTCGTCGTCAGCACATCCTCGGGGGTCTGCCAGAGCCCGGCGAATATCTCCTTGTACGCCCGTGCCACCCGGCCCGGGGTCGCCCGCAGTCCCTCACGGTCCGGGTCCTCCCCCACCGCGATCAGCAGCTCACGCACCGCATTCTCGGCCCGCTTCTCGTCGAATTCGCGTACGGGGCTCTCGCCCTCCAGCGTCACCGGGTCGGTCATGTGTGCCTCGTTCCTGTGCCGTCCTCGTGGGCGCGCATAAGAATGCCGCGCTCCCACAGGCTAAAACCTGGGGGGCGCGGCATCCATTCCGGGCCGGTGGAGGCGTCCGGGGTCAGCTCTCGGGGCGCTCCTCGGGGAGGGCCTCGGTGGAGGTGTCACCGTTGGTCCCGGCGGGCATTCCGCCGTTCGCACCGGCCGCGCCATTGGTCAGCGCCAGCTCCTTCGGCGAGAGCACCGGCGGCCGCGTCGAGGGTGTACGACGCGAGGAGCCGGTCCATGCCGGGCGGGCCGGACGCTTGACGACGGTCGCGAAGACCTCGGCGATCTGGTCCTTGTTCAGCGTCTCCTTCTCCAGGAGCGCCAGAACCAGATTGTCGAGAACGTCACGGTTCTCGACGAGGATCTCCCAGGCCTCGTTGTGCGCGGTCTCGATGAGCTTCTTGACCTCCTCGTCGACCAGCGCCGCGACCTCTTCCGAGTAGTCGCGCTGATGCGCCATCTCCCGGCCGAGGAACGGCTCCGTGTTGTCGCCGCCGAACTTGATCGCGCCGAGCCGCTCGGTCATGCCGTACTGCGTGACCATCGCACGGGCCGTGGTCGTGGCCTTCTCGATGTCATTGGCCGCGCCGGTGGTCGGGTCGTGGAAGACCAGTTCCTCGGCCGCGCGCCCGCCCAGCATGTAGGCCAGCTGGTCGAGCATCTCGTTGCGCGTGGTCGAGTACTTGTCCTCGTCGGGCAGGACCATGGTGTAGCCCAGGGCCCGGCCGCGGGACAGGATCGTGATCTTGTGCACCGGGTCGGAGTTGGGAGACGCCGCGGCGACCAGGGCGTGTCCGCCCTCGTGGTACGCGGTGATCTTCTTCTCCTTCTCGGACATGATCCGGGTCCGCTTCTGCGGTCCCGCCACGACGCGGTCGATCGCCTCGTCCAGAGCGTGGTTGTCGACGAGCTTCTTGTCGCTGCGCGCCGTCAGGAGCGCCGCTTCGTTCAGCACGTTCGCCAGATCCGCGCCGGTGAAGCCGGGCGTACGACGGGCGACCGCGCCCAGATCGACGTCCGGTGCGACCGGCTTGCCCTTCTGGTGGACCTTGAGGATCTCCAGCCGGCCCTGCATGTCCGGGCGGTCGACGGCGATCTGCCGGTCGAAACGGCCGGGGCGCAGCAGCGCCGGGTCGAGGATGTCGGGCCGGTTCGTGGCGGCGATCAGGATGACGCCGCCCTTCACATCGAAGCCGTCCATCTCGACGAGGAGCTGGTTCAGGGTCTGCTCGCGCTCGTCGTGTCCGCCGCCTAGGCCCGCGCCGCGGTGCCGGCCGACGGCGTCGATCTCGTCGACGAAGACGATCGCCGGGGCGTTCGCCTTGGCCTGCTCGAAGAGGTCGCGCACCCGGGAGGCACCGACACCGACGAACATCTCGACGAAGTCGGAACCGGAGATCGAGTAGAACGGCACACCGGCCTCACCCGCGACCGCGCGGGCGAGCAGTGTCTTGCCCGTACCGGGCGGGCCGTAGAGCAGCACACCCTTCGGGATCTTGGCGCCGACCGCCTGGAACTTCGCCGGCTCCTGGAGGAACTCCTTGATCTCGTGGAGCTCCTCGACCGCCTCGTCGGATCCCGCCACATCGGCGAAGGTCGTCTTCGGGGTGTCCTTGGTGATGAGCTTGGCCTTGGACTTCCCGAACTGCATGACCCGGGAGCCGCCGCCCTGCATCTGATTCATCAGGAACAGGAAGACCACGACGATCAGGACGAAGGGCAGCAGAGACAGCAGCACCGAGACGAACGGGCTCTGCTTCGAGGGCGAGACCGTATAGCCCTTGCTGATGTCGCCGTTCTGGAACTTGGTCTGAAGGGTGCCGGCCAGCGCGGATCCCTGGCTGCCGATATAGCTGGCCTGGATCTTGTCGCTGCCCTTGACCTTCACACCGTTCTTGAGGTCGACCTTGATGATCTGTTCGTCGCCGGTGGTCAGTTTGACCTGCTCGGCCTGGTTCTTGTCGATCGCCTGGACAACCTCACCGGTGTCCACCGTCTTGTAGCCGCCCGACGAGCCGACGACCTGCATCAACACGACCACGGCGAGGACGGCCAGCACGATCCACATGACCGGCCCACGGAAGTATCGCTTCACGTCCATCCATACGGAGCGAAGTCGCCCCGTCCCTCCTGCCCGTAGGTAAATGCCGCTGTGAGAAAAGACTGTTCTTCGGACGGTACCCCAGCATTGTGGCCCGCGATGGCACGGGACGGCTGACAAACCCGTCTTCCCATGCTCCAACGGCGCGAGAAGCGCTGGGGTTCCCGGCGGCTACGGAGCCTTTCCGCGCCGGACGGGATCCAGCGGGCTAGCCGCCGTAGACGTGCGGTGCGAGTGTGCCGACAAAAGGCATGTTGCGGTACTTCTCCGAATAATCCAGGCCATATCCGACGACAAACTCATTGGGAATGTCGAAGCCGATCCATTTCACATCGATCGCGACCTTCGCGGCGTCCGGTTTGCGGAGCAGGGTGCACACCTCCAGCGAGGCGGGCTCCCGTGAACCGAGGTTGGAGAGCAGCCACGACAGCGTCAGACCCGAGTCGATGATGTCCTCGACGATCAGGACGTGCTTGCCCTTGATGTCGGTGTCCAGGTCCTTGAGGATCCGGACCACACCGGAGGACTGGGTGCCGGCTCCGTACGAGGAGACGGCCATCCAGTCCATCGTCACAGGGGTGGACAGCGCGCGCGCCAGATCCGCCATGACCATGACGGCGCCCTTGAGGACCCCGACGAGAAGCAGATCCTTGCCCGCGTACTCCGCGTCGATCCGCGCGGCCAGTTCGGCCAGCTTCGCGTCGATCTCTTTCTTGGTGATGAGCACCGACTGGAGGTCGTCGCCCATGTCCTTGTCGTCCACCCGTATCACTTTCGTTGTCGGCCGGGGGGTCCGGGACTCGCGCCCCGGGAGACACAGCCGTAGTGCTTCCGCGCTTCAGCCCTGCCGGACGACCAGTCTGCCACCCTGCCTCCTGGCCTCCACGCGGCCGGGCAGGTTGATGGCTCCCTGGCCGCGCCAGCCCGTGATCAGGCGGTCGACCTCTTCGATGTGACGGGCGAACAGCGATCCGGCGGGGGCGCCCGCGGCGATGACCGCCCGGCGCAGCACACGGCGGCGGACGGCGGGGGGCAGCGCGTACAACTTGGCGCAATCCAGCAGCCCCGCCTCGTCCCGTACGGCGCGGTCCGCGTCGGCGGCCCAGGCGTCGAGGGCGTCGGCGTCGTCGCGGGAGAGCTGCGCCGTACGCGCCAGGGCCTCGACGACGCCCTTGCCGAGGCATTTCTCCAGCGCGGGCAGGCCCTCGTGGCGCAGCCGTGAGCGGGTGTAGGCGGGATCGCTGTTGTGCGGGTCGTCCCAGACCGGGATCGACTGGACCAGACAGGCCTTGCGGGCGGTCTGGCGGTCGAGCTGGAGGAAGGGGCGCCGGTAGCGGCCGGCCGTCCCGGAGACGGCCGCCATGCCGGACAGGGACCGGGTGCCCGAGCCGCGGGCGAGGCCCAGCAGCACGGTCTCTGCCTGGTCGTCGCGGGTGTGGCCGAGCAGGACGGCGGCGGCGCCATGGCGCTCGGCCGCGGCGTCCAGGGCGGCGTAGCGCGCGTCGCGCGCGGCGGCCTCGGGACCGCCCTCGCGGCCCACGGTGACGGCGACGGACTCGACAGGGTCGAGCCGCATGGCGCCGAGACGGGCCACGACCTCGGCGGCGCGCAGATCGGAGCCGGCCTGGAGACCGTGGTCGACGGTGACGGCACCGGCCCGGACGGAGAGCTTGGGGGCTTCGAAGGCGAGGGCGGACGCGAGCGCCATGGAGTCGGCACCGCCGGAGCAGGCGACCAGCACGAGCGGCCGCCCGCCGCTGGTGGGCCTGGCGGCGGAGGGGGGTGTGGTGGGGGGATTTTCCGCGCGATCGGTCAGGACGTCGTGGAGTACGCGGCGGACCGCCAGGCGTATCGCCGCGACCGCAGGATGGGGACCCATATCCGGTGCCCTTCGTGATGTTATTTGGGGGGTGCCTCGGTCGGTGTACGGACGGAGAGCGTCACTCAGAGTGCGTCGATGGTGACAGAACCGAGCCATTACCCGAGCATTGCACGCCTATCCCTCACTCACGGTCCCTCGGATGGGTGATACATGTGGCGTTCTTCCGCCGAGAGCCGGGTCGGGCTCAGGAATCCGGCCTGCGGTGCACCCGCGCGATCCAGTCCGCCGGTCTGGCGATCTCCGTCTTGGTCGGGAGCGTGTTCGGCGAGGTCCAGACCCGGTTGAAGCCGGCCATGCCGACCTCCTCGACGACGGACCGTACGAACCGTTCGCCGTCCCGGTACTGGCGCAGCTTGGCGTCGAGGCCGAGCAGCTTGCGCAGCGCCTGGTCGAGCCGGCTGGCGCCACGGGCCCTGCGCTGCTGGAACTTCTCCCGGATCTCGGCGACGGAGGCCACGACATCGGGGCCGACGCCGTCCATCACATAGTCGGCGTGGCCTTCGAGCAGGGACATCACGGCGGTCAGCCTGCTGAGGATCTCGCGCTGTCCCGGTGTCTGGACCAGCTCGACGATGCTTCTGCCGTGCTCGGCCTCCTCGCCCTCGGGACGGCCGCCCGCGAGCGACTGGGCCGCCTCGCGCAGCCGCTCCAGGACGGTCATCGGGTCGACCTCGGTCTCGTCCAGGAAGGACTGGATCTCACCCTGGAGATGGTCCCGCAGCCAGGGCACACCGGTGAACTGCGTACGGTGGGTCTCCTCGTGGAGCGCCACCCAGAGCCGGAAGTCGTGCGGATCGACGTCCAGTTCACGCTCGACGTGGACGATGTTGGGGGCGACGAGCAGCAGCCGTCCCGCGCTGTGCTCGCCCGCCGGGAGATCACGGGTGGCGGGGGCGAACGTCTCGTACTGGCCGAGCACCCGGGAGGCCATGAACGACAGCAGCATGCCCAGCTCGACACCGGTCACCTTGCCGCCGACCGCGCCGAGCACGGCGCCGCCGGGGGTGCTGGCGCGGCGCTCCAGCATCTTGTCGAACAGGGGCTTGAGCAGCTCGCGGAACCCCGCGACATTGGCCTTCACCCAGCCGGCCCGGTCCACGACCAGGACCGGGGTGTCCGGTGGTTCGTGTCCGTCGGGGATCATCCGTGTGTACGCGCGGACATGCTCCTCCGAGGCCTTGGCATGCCTGCGCAGTTCCGCGACGATCTCACGCGCCTCGTCCCGGGTCACCTCGGGCCCCGGCCGTACGAGGCGGGTCGCCGTCGCCACCGCGAGATTCCAGTCGACCATCTCGGCACCACCGATGCTCGTCATGCGTCAACCGTACGTGCTCGGCCCGCGGAGCGGTGAGGTGTCCGTGGCCCGGATCTTCCCTCGTACCGTCCCCTAAGGGATCGCGGAAG
This sequence comes from Streptomyces sp. NPDC055025, assembly GCF_053608565.1. Lineage (NCBI taxonomy): Bacteria > Bacillati > Actinomycetota > Actinomycetes > Kitasatosporales > Streptomycetaceae > Streptomyces > Streptomyces sp. NPDC055025. Next base: position 70,002 of record NZ_JBSGVS010000028.1, on the reverse strand, counting down.
GCCCGGAATCGGAGCGGGAGACCGGCCGGGAGACCGGCCGGGGAGCCCATTGGGCCGTCGGAGGGGCGCACGGGGGCGGGAAACGCGGGGGCGGGAGGGACGGACGGGAAGTACGGGGCGGAACGGGGCGGGACGGGGCGGGATGAGGCGGCGGGGGCGGGACGAGGGGGTTCAGCGGACCAGGGCGGCCGAGAGCCTGTCCAGGGCCGCCTGCGCGCCTGCGGGCTCAGGGGTGGAGCCCGCCATGAACGCGAAGACCAGCAGCCGGCCCCTGGCGTCGACGACCGTGCCCGCCAGGGTGTTCACCCCGGTGAGCGTGCCGGTCTTGGCCCGGACCAGTCCGGCGGCGGGCGCGGCGTCCTGGTACCGGCTTCTGAGGGTGCCGCTGAACCGCGCGACGGGCAGTCCGGTGAGAACGGGACGCAGCTCGGGGTGGGCCGGGTCCGCCGCACGGGCCAGCAGGGCGGTGAGCAGCGCGGCGCTGGCCCTGTCCTTGCGGTTCAGACCGCTGCCGTCGGCGAAGCGGGCCCCGGTGAGGGGCAGTTCGAGCTTTTCGAGCTGGGCGTGGACGGCCTGTCCGGCGCCCTCGAAGCTCGCGGGGCGGCCCGCGGCGAGCGCGGTCTGCCGGGCCAGGGACTCCGCGATGTCGTTGTCGCTCTCGGTCAGCGCGCGTTCGACCAGCGCGGAGAGCGGCTGGGAGTAGGTCCTGGCGACCACCGTGTCCTTGGTGCCCTTGGCGTCCGTGCCGGACGTGCCGGGCTTGGCGTCCGTGCCGGGCTTGGCCGACTTCGCGGGTTTGGCGGACTTGACCGCGGTGGGGGCCGCGGTGGTACGGACACCCTCCTCACGCAGGAACTGGGCGAAGAGATCGGCGGCGTCGCCCGCCGGATCGCCGCTGCGCGGCGCGGGACCACTGGCGGACCTGTCGAGCCGCCCCTGCCCGGCCATCAGCGCGTCGACGGGGGCGATGTTGTCGTTGGGGCCGATGGGGTGGGCCCGGGGACCCGAGTAGAGGGACGCGTCGTAGCGCAGCGCGACCTTCGTGACCCCGCGGTCGCGCAGCGCGCGGGTGGTGTCCTCGGCCAGGTCGCGCAGTCCGCCGCGGTCGAGGGTGGCGTCCCCGCCGCCGACGAGGGTGAGCGTCTTCGCGTCCGGGGTGGCCGTCACGGTGGTGGCGATGCGATGGGCGGGGCCGAGCGCGGAGAGCGCGGCGGTCATGGTCGCGATCTTGATGGTGGAGGCCGGGGTCATCGGGGTGTTCGCGCCCCTCCCGTACAGCGGCTCACCGGTGGTGGCGTCGACGACCGAGGCCGTACGCAGCGGGCCCAGGGCCTCGTCGTCCAGCAGCGGCCCCAGCGTCTTCCCGAGCCCCGCCGACAGATCCGCCGGATCCGCGTCCCGGGCGGTGAGCACGGAGAGCACATCGGGCGCGCTGGGGGCGGGCGAGGGCGTACGGGGAGCGGTCGGGTCGTGATGTGTGCCACCCGTACGGCCCTGGGCGGCGGCCCACTCCCGCTCGGCCTTACGCTGACCGGAGTCCCAGGGGCCGGCCACGGCCACCGCGACCGCCGCGAGCGCCAGGCCGGCCACCACGGAACCCGTCGTGAGCTGCCACACTTTCGGCTCAAGCACGGCTGACCAGCCCCTTTCGCGATCACACTGCTGCGTGGGGGACACTTAATCACTGCGTCTTGCCACGAGCATGGCACCCCGGCCCAGAAGCGGTCCTGGACCGCCGGTCCGGGGGTCCTCCTGCGCGAAGACGCGGTACCACCGGAGATATGTGTTGATCATGGAGGAGCCACCCGTGGAGTTCGACGTCACCATCGAGATCCCTAAGGGTTCGCGGAACAAGTACGAGGTGGATCACGAGACCGGTCGGATCCGCCTTGACCGTCGTCTCTTCACCTCGACCAGCTACCCGGCCGACTACGGCTTCGTGGAGAACACGCTCGGTGAGGACGGAGACCCGCTGGACGCGCTGGTCATCCTGGACGAGCCGACCTTCCCCGGCTGCCTCATCAAGTGCCGCGCCATCGGTATGTTCCGGATGACGGACGAGGCCGGCGGGGACGACAAGCTGCTCTGCGTCCCGGCCTCGGACCCGCGCGTGGAGCACCTGCGTGACATCCACCATGTCTCGGAGTTCGACCGCCTGGAGATCCAGCACTTCTTCGAGGTCTACAAGGACCTGGAGCCCGGCAAGTCGGTCGAGGGCGCCGAGTGGGTCGGCCGCGCCGAGGCCGAGGCCGAGATCGAGGCCTCGTACAAGCGACTTGAGGCGCAGGGCGGCGCGCACTGAGCACGCACTCCTCCTCCGTGTGACCGGCCTGACGGCCGGACGGACGACGGGCGGCGTACCTCTCGGGAGGTGCGCCGCCCGTCCGTGTGTGCGGACACATGTGCGGTGACACGCGTGCGGAGATGCGGACGTGCGTGCGGGTGCGGGTGTGGCTCGTCATGTCCGTGCTCATACTGGGCAGACGCGGAGCTACGGATGGATCGGCGGAAGCGGCACACGAGAGCGAGTACGACAGGGAGCCAGTGAGTGACGGCGTCGACAGTGGTGGCCGAGCCGGACGGCCCCGAGGAGCGTAAGCCTCAGCCGGACGAGGCCCGCAGTGCCTTCACCCCGCCGCACGGGATGGAGCGGCCGTCGCCCGCCGAGGACGACCGTCCGACATCGGAGTTCGCGCTTCCCGAGGGGCTGAGCACGGACCAGCAGGCCGGGCCGGGCGGCTCGGCCTTCGGCAGGCCGGGAGGACGGCGGGAGGACGGGTCCGGAAGCAGGACGGGCCGTACGTCCCGCAAGCCGCACCCCGTCGCCGCGCCGGCCGGCCCCCCTGTCGCCATACCCTCCGGTGTCCCCGCCGCCGTCCCCGCGGTCCCGCTGGCCAAGGGGGCTCCCTGGCAGGACCGGATGCGTACCCTGCTGCGGATGCCGGCCGGGGAACGGCCCGTACCGGAGACCGTGCAGCGGCACGACGACAACGGGCCCGCCGTACCGCGCGTGCTGGATCTGACGCTCCGTATCGGCGAGCTGCTGCTGGCCGGCGGCGAGGGCGCCGAGGATGTCGAGGCCGCGATGTTCGCGGTGAGCCGGGCGTACGGACTCGACCGCTGCGAGCCCAATGTCACCTTCACCCTGCTGTCGATCTCCCATCAGCCGTCGCTGGTGGAGGATCCCGTGACGGCCAGCCGGACGGTACGGCGGCGGGGCACCGACTACACCCGGCTCTCCGCCGTCTTCACGCTCATCGACGACATCACCAGCGAGGACACGGATGTCACGCTGGAGGAGGCGTACCGGCGGCTGGCGGAGATCCGGCGCAACCGGCATCCGTACCCCGGATGGGTGCTGACCGTGGCCAGCGGAGTGCTGGCCGGCTCCGCGTCCGTGCTGGTCGGCGGCGGGTTCCTGGTGTTCGTGGCGGCGGCGCTCGGCGCGATGCTCGGGGACCGGCTGGCCTGGCTGTGCGCGGGCCGCGGGCTGCCGGAGTTCTACCAGTTCGTGGTGGCCGCGATGCCGCCCGCCGCGATGGGTGTGGCGCTGACGCTGGTGGGCTCGGCCGCGCAGTGGGAGGTGCGGCCCTCCGCCGTGATCACGGGTGGACTCTTCGCGCTGCTGCCCGGACGGGCACTGGTGGCGGGGGTGCAGGACGGGCTGACGGGCTACTACATCACCGCGTCGGCGCGACTGCTTGAGGTGATGTACTTCTTCATCGCGATCATCATCGGGGTGCTGACCGTGCTGTATCTGGGGGTGCAGCTCGACGCCCAGCTCAACCCGGACGCCGCGCCGCACACCGCGGAGCGTCCCGTGGTGCAGATCCTCGCGGCCGTGGTGCTGAGCTTCACCTTCGCGATCCTGCTCCAGCAGGAACGTTCCACCGTGCTGATGGTGTCCCTCAACGGCGGTATCGCCTGGGTCGTCTACGCGGCGCTGCATGACACGGGCGGGATCTCGCCGGTGGCGGCGACGGCGGTGGCGGCCGGTCTGGTGGGGCTGTTCGGACAGCTCTTCTCGCGCTACCAGTTCGCCTCGGCGCTGCCGTATGTCACGGCGGCGATCGGGCCGTTGCTGCCGGGCTCGGCGACCTACTTCGGACTGCTGGGGATCGCGCAGAACAATCCGGACCGCGGGCTGACCTCGCTCTCCAAGGCGGCGGCGCTGGCCCTGGCGATCGCGATCGGGGTGAACCTCGGCGGCGAGATCTCCCGGCTGTTCCTCACGGCCCCGGGAGCGGGCCGGGCGTCGAGCCGCCGCGCGGCCAAGCGGACGCGCGGCTTCTAGCGGGCTGTACTGCCCAGGTTCACGGCCGCTACGGCGGCCAGGGCGGCGCCCGCCGGGTCAGCGCTTGGCGTGGCGGCCGCGCTGGCCGCCGCCCGGGGCACCGGGGGCGCCGGGTGCCTCCGGGGCGGGCATACCGGGAGCCTGGTGCTCCTCCGTCAGCGCGGCGGCCTTCTTGGACTTGGAGCGGGCCCGCAGGAACTCGATCACGATCGGCAGCACCGAGATCACCACGATGCCGATCAGGATCATCTCGATGTGCTGGGTGACGAACTCGATCTTGCCGAGCGCGGCCCCGAGCAGCGTGACCCCCGCGCCCCAGAGCGTGCCGCCGATGACATTGAAGATGATGAACGAGCGGTAGTTCATCCGGCTCACACCGGCGATGATCGGGGTGAACGTCCGCACGACGGGCACGAAGCGCGCCAGCACCAGAGACTTGGGGCCGTACTTCTCGAAGAATTCGTGCGCCTTCTCGACGTTCTCCTGCTTGAAGAGCTTGGAGTCCGGGCGCTTGAAGAGCGCGGGCCCGACCTTCCGGCCGAAGAGATAGCCGACCTGGTCACCGATGATCGCGGCGAGCACCACCAGAACGCAGACCAGCCAGAGGGGGTAGTCGAGTGTGCCCGCCGTCACCAGCAGGCCGGTGGTGAAGAGCAGCGAGTCACCCGGCAGGAAGAAACCGATGAGAAGGCCGGACTCGGCGAAGACGATGGCCAGAACACCGATGAGCCCGAAGGTCCCGATCAGATAGTCCGGGTCCAGCCAGCTTGGTCCGAGCGCAAAGGTGGTCACGGTTTCCGGACTCCTGTGTCGATAGTCGGTCGATCGTCAATTCGGCGTGGTCGGCCGCGCACAAGCTATCAACGCCTGTCCACTCCTCCAGGTTCCACCTGGTTCCCTTGGTCCGCCCCTCGGATGCGCCACGGTTATATTTCGGGCATAAATAAGGAAAACCGGCCGCGCTGATGCCCCGAGGAGAACCGCCGATGCCACTCCACCGAGGCGCGGACAGACGAGCCGGTGTCCCCGAGGCCGAGCGCGCCGAGCAGCGGAGGCTGTCGCTCAACCCCTTCTACGGCGAGGCCGATCCGATCAGCGGAATGACGTCGGCCCCGCCCGTGCACCGCCTTCCCGACGGGCCGATCCCGCCCAATGTCGCGTATCAGCTCGTCCATGACGAGTTGATGCTCGACGGCAACTCCCGGCTCAATCTCGCCACCTTCGTCACCACCTGGATGGAGCCGCAGGCCACGGTGCTCCTGTCGGAGTGCCGGGACAAGAACATGATCGACAAGGACGAGTACCCGCGGACGGCCGAGCTGGAGCGGCGGTGTGTGGTGATGCTCGCCGACCTGTGGAACGCCCCGGACCCCGCGGCGGCCGTCGGCTGTTCGACGACCGGGTCCAGCGAGGCGTGCATGCTCGCCGGAATGGCGTTCAAGCGCCGCTGGACCAAGCGCAACGCGGAGCGCTATCCGGCGAGCGCCCGGCCCAATCTCGTCATGGGCGTCAATGTCCAGGTCTGCTGGGAGAAGTTCTGCGACTTCTGGGAGGTGGAGGCGCGGACGGTGCCCATGGAGGGAGACCGCTTCCATATCGATCCGCGGGCCGCCGTCGCTCTCTGCGACGAGAACACCATCGGCGTCGTGGCCGTGCTGGGCTCCACCTTCGACGGCTCGTACGAACCGGTCGCCGAGGTGTGCGCGGCGCTGGACGCCCTTCAGGAACGTACCGGGCTGGACATCCCCGTCCATGTCGACGGGGCGTCGGGGGCGATGGTCGCGCCCTTCCTCGACGAGGACCTGGTGTGGGACTTCCGGCTGCCGCGCGTCGCCTCCATCAACACCTCCGGGCACAAGTACGGGCTCGTCTACCCGGGCGTCGGCTGGGCGCTGTGGCGCTCGCCCGCCGACCTCCCGGAGGAACTCGTCTTCCGGGTGAACTATCTGGGCGGCGACATGCCGACCTTCGCGCTGAACTTCTCCCGTCCGGGCGCCCAGGTGGCCGCGCAGTACTACACGTTCCTGCGGCTGGGCCGTGACGGCTACCGCGCCGTCCAGCAGACGGCCCGGGACATCGCCACGAAGCTGGCGGGACAGATCGAGGGGCTGGGCGCCTTCCGGCTGCTCTCCCGGGGCGACGAACTGCCCGTGTTCGCCTTCACCATCGCCCCCGGGATCGAGAACTTCGATGTCTTCGACGTCTCGGCCCGGCTGCGCCAGCACGGCTGGCTCGTGCCCGCGTACACCTTCCCCGCCAACCGCGAGGATCTCTCCGTCCTGCGGATCGTCTGCCGCAACGGCTTCTCCGCCGATCTCGCCGCGCTGCTCATGGCCGATCTGGAAGCGGTGCTCCCCGAACTGCGCCGCCAGCCGCATCCCCTGGAGCGGGACAAGGCCGCCGCGACGGCCTTCCACCACTGACGTACGTACCGCGCCGCCCCGCCCCCGGTTCCGCTCCGGGGGCGGGGCTTTCCCGCGTACCGCTCGCGCACTCGTCCGCGCGCCGCCCTGTGCGCCACCCCGCGTACCACCCCGCGCGCCGCCCGCGTATCGCTCAGCGGCTGAGCCGGGCGAACCTCCGTACCGCCAGCGGGAAGAACACCGCGAGCAGTGCCACCGGCCAGAGGACCGCCAGCGGTCCGGCGTGCTCCGCCGCCCAGGAGCCGCCCGCCGCGGCCGGGTTGCCGAAGAGATCGCGCACCGCGGTGGCCGTCGCCGACATCGGGTTCCACTCCACGACCGCGCCCAGCCAGCCCGGCATGGACTCCGGTGTCGCGAACGCGTTGGAGAGGAAGCCGACCGGCCAGACCAGGATCTGCACCGCCTGCACCATCTCGGGCCGGCCCGCCACCATCGCGAGATGGATTCCGGCCCAGAGCATCGCGAACCGGAACAGGAGCAGCAGTCCCACGGCGCCGAGGAAGGACGCCGTTCCTTCGTGCCAGCGCCAGCCGAGAAGGCGTCCGACGCCGGTCATCACGGCCAGGCTGAGCGCCGACTGGAGCATGTCCGCGGCGCTGCGGCCCACCAGCACCGCGGACGGCGCCATGGGCATCGAGCGGAACCGGTCCACCACGCCCTTGTTGAGATCCTGGGTGACCGCGAGCATCGTGGACTCGATGCCGAAGGCCATGGTCAGGGCGAGCATGCCGGGAACGAGGAACTCGACGTACTCCCCCTCGACCCCCCGGCCGCCGCCGATCAGATAGCCGAACATCAGAAGCAGCATCACCGGGAAGACCAGCCCGACGACGACCTGGACCGGCTGCCGCGCCCAGCGGGCGAGTTCGCGTCCGGTCATGGTCCAGGAGTCGGCGAGTGCCCAGCGGAGCCTGCCGCCCGCCGCGTCCATGGGCGCCGTGTCCACGGGCGCCGGAGCCGTCGCGTTCACCGTCGTCACGCCGGCACCTCCCGCCGCCCGTGAGGGACGGCGCCGTCCCCTCCCTTCCCGTTCTCCCTTCCTCTCCCGGCGTCCCCTCCCTTCCCGTCCACCCGCTCCTGCGGCTTCCCCTCGCCGGTGAGGTGGAGGAAGACCTCGTCCAGCGTGGGCCGTCGCAGCGCGATGTCCTCCGCCTCGATCCCCTCCTCACGCAGGGCCCGTACGGTCTCCGTGAGCGCCTCCATCCGGTCGGTCACCGGCGCGCTGAGCAGCCGCCGGTCCCGGTCCGTGCCGACCGCGTCCGTACCCGCCGTACGCGCCAGGGTCCGGGCCCCGTCCGCGAGCCGGTCCGCGTCGCGCAGGACGACATCGATCCGGTCGCCGCCCGTCCTGGCCTTGAGTTCGTCCGCCGTTCCCCCGGCGATGACCCGGCCGCCGTCCACCACCGAGATACGGTCGGCCAGTTGGTCGGCCTCCTCCAGATACTGCGTGGTCAGCAGTACGGTCGTACCGCCGCCGACCAGTGAGCGCACCGCGCTCCACACCTCCGCCCGGCCGCGCGGATCGAGCCCGGTCGTCGGCTCGTCCAGGAACAGCACCTCCGGGTCGGTGATCAGCGACGCCGCCAGATCGAGCCTGCGCCGCATACCGCCGCTGTACTGCTTCACCGGCTTGCGTCCGGTGTCCAGCAGACCGAACCGCTCCAGCAGTTCGTCCGCCCGCGTTCCCGCGCGCCGCGCGCCGAGATGGTGGAGCCGTCCGAACATCGCCAGGTTCTGCCGGCCGCCGAGGTCCTCGTCGAGTGCCGCGTGCTGTCCCAGCAGCCCGATCCTGCGCCGTACCTCCCGGCCGTGCGTCCGTACGTCGAAGCCGGCCACGCGCACCAGCCCCTCGTCGTGCCGCAGCAGTGTGGTCAGGATCCGCACAGCCGTGGTCTTGCCCGCGCCGTTCGGACCGAGCACGCCGTGCACCGTGCCCCGTTCCACCGTCAGATCGAGTCCGTCCAGGGCCCGTTTCCCGCCGTACCGCTTCCGGGCGCCCGCCATGACGATCACATCGGCCGTATCCGTCGCGTCAGCCAATTCCCTCGCCTCCCCATCCCCCATCATCGGTAATCAAATTTGACTACCGAGACACGAAGAGTATGTCGCGCAACTCGATTGGTCAAACTTGATTAGTCGAGATCCCCGTCATCGTGGATCCCTGTCGCGTAGGGGTTCTCCTGGCCCTCGGCGAGCACCCCCACAAAGGGCTCGCCCTCACCCGCGAAGGTGTAGGCGCCGTCCTCGATGCGCTTGATCAGGCCCCGCGTCCACTCCGCCCCCGTGTCCGCCGAGTGCACCCACAGATTCATGATCTCGCCGATGTGGCCGAGCTGCTCGGGGCCCTCCTCGGGCACATAGTGCTCGGTCACCGCGGAGCGCCATGCCTCGATGCCGGCCACCCGCTCCTTGAGCAGTTCCACGACCTCGGCGCGCGGCAGGTCGACGATGGAGCCGAGCCCCGCCGACAGCACATCCATCCGCTGGTCGTACGAGGTCAGCGACTCCCGCAGCAGTCGGAAGTACTCGTCCCGGCCCGCGTCCGTGATCTCGTACTCGGTACGCGGCGGCCCGCCCGCCGTGCTCGGCGCGACCTCGTGCGCCAGCAGCAGGCCCTGCTTCGCCATCTGCTTGAGCGCGTGATAGATCGAGCCCGGCTTGGCGTTGGACCACTCGTGCGCGCCCCAGTACTCCAGGTCGTTGCGCACCTGATAGCCGTGGGCCCGCCCGTGCTGACGGACCGCGAAGAGTACGAGCAAACGGATCGCTGACATTCCTCCAGATTATGACCCGCCGCTCAGGGACCGGCCGGGGCCTCGGCCCCACGCGGTCGTCAGAGCTGGAAGGTCTCGTCAGAGCGGGAACGTCGTGCGGCCGTGCTGCACCGAGATCCACTTCTGCGTCGTGAACGCCTCGACCGTCGAGTCACCGTTCAGCCGGCCGAGCCCCGAGAACTTCTCCCCGCCGAACGCCACCAGCGGCTCGTCCAGCACGGTCGAGTCGTTGACATGCATCATGCCGGTGACGATCCGCTTGGCGAACGCGACACCGCGCTCCAGGTCCGAGGTGTGCACGGCGCCGCTCAGTCCGTACGGGGTGTTGTTGGCGAGCCGTACCGCCTCCTCCTCCCCGTCGAAGGGAATCAGCAGCACCACGGGACCGTAGATCTCCTGCCGCATCAGCGGCGAGTCCTCGGCCAGCCCCGCCAGCACCGTCGGCTCCACGAGATTGCCGCGCGTACGCCCCCGCACGAGCGCCGTGGCGCCCTCCGCGAGCGCCTGCTCCACCAGCGCCGTCAGGGCGTCCGCCTGGAACGTGTTGATGACCGGGCCGATCTGGGTCTCGGGGTCGCGCGGGTCGCCGGTCCTGAGCGCGGTCACCTTCGCCACGAACTTCTCGGTGAACTCGCGCTCGACGCTCCGGTCCACCAGGATCCGGTTGGCGGCCATACCGACCTGCCCCTGGTAGATGAATCTGCTGGCGACCGCCGCGTCCACCGCGTAGTCGAGTCCCGCCTCGTCGAGATCGTCGAGGACGACCAGCGCGCTGTTGCCGCTCAGTTCGAGGATGGCCCGCTTGAAGTTGCCGCCCGCGACGGCGCCGACATGGCGGCCGACCCGGTCGGAGCCCGCGAAGGAGATCACCTTGGGGACGGGGTGCTCGATCAGCGCGTCGCCGACCTCCGCGATATCCGTCACCAGGACATTGAGCAGTCCGGCGGGCAGTTCCGCGTCCTCGAAGAGCTTGGCTATGAGTCCGCCGCCGACCACGGGCGCGTTCTGGTTGGGCTTGATCACCACGGCGTTGCCGAGCGCCAGGGCCGGCGCCACGGACTTGATCGTCACCAGGAACGGGTAGTTGAAGGGACTGATCACTCCGATGACACCCACCGGCAGCCGGTAGACGCGGTTCTCCCGGCCGTCGACCGGGGAGGGCAGGATCCGGCCCTCGGGGCGCAGCGCGAGCTGGATGGCCTCGCGGAGGAACTCCTGGGCGGTACGGACCTCGTACTCCGCCTTGACGCGTGTCCCGCCCAGTTCGTCGATGATCGCCTCGACGATGTCGTCCCTGCGCTCCTCGACCAGTCTGAGCACGCGCTCGAAGACCAGCCTGCGGGTGTACGGATTTGTCTCGGCCCAGTCGCGCTGCGCGCGTTCGGCGGCGCGGTACGCCTCGTCGACCTCCGCGACCGTCGCGATCGTGATGGCGGCGAGCTTCTCCCCGTTGTACGGATTGAAGTCGATGATGTCCCACGAGCCGCTGCCGGTCCGCCACTCGCCGTCGATGTACTGGTGGGCCAGATCGGTGAAGTAGGACATGCGATCCCTTACTGCAGGTGCAAACTCCTGATGTGAGGTCATCGTACTGATGTCTCAGATCAGTTGGAGCAGTCCGCGGAGGACATCTCGGCTCTCCTCCGGTCCCGGGCTGTCCACCTGTAGCCGAGCCATCACCCGTTCGTACTGGGCGACCTCCTCGCGCTTGTCCAGATACAGCGCGCTGGTGAGCTGCTCCAGGAAGACGACGTCGGACAGATCCGACTCGGGGAAGCTCAGCATGGTGAAGGCACCGCTCTCGCCCGCGTGCCCGCCGAAGCTGAACGGCATCACCTGGAGCGTGATGTTGGGCTGCTCCGAGATCTCGATGAGGTGCTTCAACTGGCCCTGCATCACGGAGCGGTCGCCGTACGGGCGGCGCAGCGCGGCCTCGTCGAGAATGGCGTGGAAGCGCGGTGCCCGCTCGGAGACGAGGACCTTCTGCCGCTCCAGCCGGAGCGCGACACGGCGGTCGACCTCGCTGCGCGGCGCCTCCGGCTGGCCGCGGGTGACCACGGCGTGCGCGTACGCCTCGGTCTGGAGCAGACCGTGGACGAACTGCACCTCGTAGATACGGATCAGTGAGGCGGCGCCTTCCAGCCCGATATAGGTCTGGAACCAGCCGGGCAGCACATCACCGAAGCTGTGCCACCACCCCGCGACATTCGCCTCCCGGGCGAGGCCGAGAAGGGCGGCACGCTCGCCCTCGTCGGCGACCCCGTAGAGGGTCAGCAGGTCCTCGATGTCTCTGGCCTTGAAGCTCACCCGTCCCAACTCCATACGGCTGATCTTGGACTCGGAAGCGCGGATCGAGTAGCCGGCGGCTTCACGTGTGATGCCGCGCGTCTCGCGCAGCCGCCTCAGCTGTGAGCCAAGCAGGATGCGCCGCACCACGGAACCGCCCGATTCGGCTGCGGTCACGTCTCCAACCCTCCCCATCGCATGTGGTTCTCCCCGGAGCACCCCCGAACTCCAAGTGCCGGATTCTGCCATCAAAACGCTTCAGCCCGTACTCATTCGATTACGGAAATAAGAAGGCTTTGCGTAGAGAGCAAAATTGGTCACAGGAAGAAACATGCCAGAAACGGTACGGGATCGGTCAAGTCCGGCACGTGCACGTGCATCTGCCCTTGCATCTGCCCTACGCATTGGGAACCATGGGCCTCGCGCACCTGCGTACTCGTTCGTGTTTGACGTGATGTGACGCTGGACCACCGCAGTATCGCTACGGCCGCGAATCCCGGGAGTGCCCGCATGGGGATGAATGGATCGACCATGCTCGAGCCGTTAAGGCAGGGACTTCCCCCGATCGATCCCGCGGGGGCCGCCGGTTCGGCGTCGTGCGCTCTGCCCGCCCGCTACGAAGCGGTGCGCGGGGCGCGGCAGTTCACCCGCGCCACCCTGAACCAGTGGGAGCTGGACGACCGTTTCGACGATGTCGCGGTGGTCGTCTCCGAACTCGTCACCAACGCGCTGCGCCACGCCCTGCCCGCGGACACCCCGCGGGAGCAGCACGATCCGCCCGTACGGCTGCATCTGATGCGGTGGACGTCACGGCTCGTGTGCGCGGTACGTGACCCCAGCCACGCGGGGCCGACGGCGCGGAAGACCGAGGAGGACGGCGCGGCGGAGTCGGGGCGCGGGCTGTTCCTGGTGGAGTCGTTCAGCGACACCTGGGGATGGCACCCGCTGGCGGGGTCGCTGCACGGCAAGGTGGTCTGGGCGCTGTTCCAGCTGCGCCGGGACTGACCCGCCCGGTCCGGAATCGCCCGACCGCCCGGTCCGGAAGCGCCCGGTCGGGGACGGACCGGCGCGCGGCGCGGTCCCGGACCCGTGACCCCCGCCCGGCGCGCGGTCCCGGGCCGACTCGTGCGCCCGCGTCGGCGCGCGGTCCGGGACGGTCTCGCGTCGGCGCGCGGTCGCGCGCGCTGTCCCGTGGCTCCGTACAGGCTGTCCCGTGGCTCCGTACCGACCGGACCACCGGCACCCGGTCGGACCAACGAGGACCAGACCAACCGTGACCAGACCAACCGTGACCGGACCAACCGGACCACCTCGCCGGGATCACCCCGTGGGGCCCGGTGGCTGAAACACGCCGTTGCCGTAACGGCGCACAGGCACGCCTGAGGGACCCGACTGCCGGGCGTGGTACGCGCAGGATCGTTCCTGCGCGTACGGGACGCCCGGCTCGGCCGTCCGCCTCAGGCGTCCGCCGTCAGGTGATCGAATTCCCCGTCCTTGACCCCCAGCAGCAGGGCCTCGATTTCCGCGGGCGTGTATACGAGTGCGGGACCGTCCGGGAAGCGCGAGTTACGCACCGCCACCTCCCCGCCCGGCAGCTTGGCGAACTCCACACAGGACCCCTGGGAGTTGCTGTGCATGCTCTTCTGCCAGACGACTCCGTGAAGCTTTGTGGCCGTTATGCCGTTGTACACGTGGTGCACAGGTCGCTCCCCGAGTTGCAAGGTGCAGGTGTCAACTGTCTCGGATCATAGCTGTGTTTCATGTGCTGATGCATGAGCAAATGCACGTGCACGCGGGGTGGTCCTTTGATTACAGACACCGCACCGAGACGGCCGTCCGGAGCGAATCCCCCCGTGCTCTTGGGAAGAGACGCGTTTCACGGTCATTCGGATCCCAATTCCCCGCTCCAGTCTCCACGTATGAGACCGGTACGACATGGCGGGGCCCCTCCTGACCTGCTCAGGAGGGGCCCCGGTGGGATCGGCGTCACACCGAGCGGTACGGCAGCAACCCCATTTCCCGGGCGTTCTTGACCGCGCGCGCCAGCGCCCGCTGCTGCTGAGCGCTCACGCGTGTCACCCGGCGACTGCGAATCTTGCCGCGGTCCGAGATGAATTTCCGCAACAGATCTGTGTCCTTGTAGTCGATATAGGTGATACCCGCGCGGTCCAGTGGATTGGGCCGGGAGGCGGGCGGTTTGCGATCCCCGCGACGGGTGGACATCAGACCTCCAGCAAGGAGTCGAACGCGGGCGGTAGTCGCTTCCAGGCCGCATGGCCCGCCGCGTACTCGGTATCGGTGAGCAGACAGGATTCGAGAAGCCGCTCGATCCCCTCCCGGTCGAGACCGGGCGAGGTGAAGACCAGGTGCTGGCAGCGGTCCCCGTGCCGGGGATGCCAGTCCAGGGAGGCGGCGGCCCGGCGCGACGGCGGGACCGACTCCCAGGCGGCGTCCGGCAGCGAGGCCAGCCAGGGACCCGCGCTCTCCACACAGAGCGCGCCGCCCGCCGCGTCCCAGGCCAGCAGGGTGTCGGGACGGTCGGCGAGCCAGAAGCGGCCACGGCTGCGGGCCGCGGCACAGGTCAGCTCCTCCAGCGCCTGGTAGAGCCGCTCCGGGTGGAAGGGCCTCGCGCGGTGCCAGACATACGTACCGACACCGCACTCGTCCGCGTCCTGCGGCAGCAGCGCGCACGCCGGATGCTGACGGGCGGCGGCGGCCTCGACGTCGAACCCGGCGAACGCGGCGGCGGCCAGTTCCCCGGGGGACGCCGCCTCGCCGTCGATCCGCACCCGCCGCGCGGTGGGGTGCAGCTGGGCCAGCAGCGCGCGGTCCTCGTCGTCCGCGAGCGGACTGTCGGCCAGGGCCAGCACCGGCGCGTACTCCAGCTGCCGGGCCCAGGTGTCCGCGACGGTCCGCTGGTCGGAGGCGGCCGCCGCGAGTCCGGCGTCGGCGAGATCGTCGCCGTTGCCGAGATACGGCAGCAGCAGCGCCGGGTCGACCGCGGTCAGCACGGAGCTGACCACCAGACGCTCTCCGTGCGCCGCCACGACCTCGGCCATCGCCCGGGGCTCGACCGAGTCCCACAGCTCCACGACGGCGAGCCGGGTCAACCCGCCGTCCGCGAGCCGCTCCAGCTCCGGTACGAGATCCTCCCGCAGCGCGCAGCAGGCACAGTCGTTGACCAGCGGCGCCTCCCCCGTGGAGAGCGTTCCCGTGGCGTCGCGGACCGTCCGTACGACGGTGCCCCGCGCGGCCGTCGACAGATCGTGGTGGAGTGCCACGCTGCCGGGCACGGCGGTCAGGAGCCGGCGCACGGTCGCCCTGCGGGCGTCGGAGTGCAGCCCGCAGACGATCACGACGGGAAGCCGACCGTCGAACCGATCGCCGGACCGGCCGTCGGACCGATCGCCACCGGGGAGTCCGTCGCCGCCGGGGAGGCCGTTGTCGCCGGGGAAGCCGTTGTCGATGCCTTCCACTAACGGGCCCCGGGTCGGCGGCCGTAGCGGCGTTCGAAGCGCTCCACGCGGCCGGCGGTGTCGAGGACGCGCGCGGTGCCCGTGTAGAAGGGATGGCTCGCCGAGGAGATCTCCACATCGATGACGGGATAGGTGACGCCGTCCTCCCAGACCACCGTCTTCGCGCCGGTCGCGGTGGAGCGGGTCAGAAAGGCGAAGTCGGCCGCCTTGTCACGGAAGACGACGGGTCGGTAGGCGGGGTGGATTCCGGGCTTCATCTCGCGGTCAGCGCTCCTCACGGAAGTCGACGTGCCGACGGGCGACCGGGTCGTACTTACGGAGGGTCATGCGGTCGGGGTCGTTACGGCGGTTCTTGCGGGTCACATAGGTGAACCCGGTTCCCGCCGTGGACCGGAGCTTGATGATCGGTCGTAGTTCGTTGCGTGCCATGGGGCTAGTATATGGAAATGGTTTCCATTTCCAAAGAGAGAGGGGTGTGACCTTGTCCGCCCACTGTGTGCTGACCGGGGCCGAGCCCGGATTCGGCCGTCGGATCTCCCACTCGCACCGGCGCACCTCACGCCGCTTCGACCCCAACATCCAGCGCAAGCGCTACTGGCTGCCGGGCGAGGGCCGGTATGTACGGCTCACGCTCAGCGCGAAGGCGGTCAAGACCGTCGACACCATCGGTATCGAGGCCGCCGTGGCCCGTATCCGTGCCCGGGGGGTGAAGGTCTGATGGCCAAGAGAAGCAAGATCGTCCGCAATGAGCGGCGGAAGGTGATCGTCGAGCGGTATGCCGTACGGCGCGCCGAACTCAAGGAGATCCTGCGGCAACCCGGCACCTCCGAGGAGCAACGGATCGAGGCCTGGCGGGAGTTGCGGCGTCAGCCGCGCGACGCGAGTGCCACCCGGGTGCGGAACCGGGACAGTGTGGACGGCCGGCCGCGCGGACATCTGCGGAAGTTCGGGCTGTCGAGGGTCCGGCTGCGCGCCCAGGCGCACGCCGGATATCTGCCGGGAGTGCGCAAGTCGTCCTGGTAGCTTGGCGCGGTCCGGTAACCGACAAGGGGGACTTGAACGTGCAGAAGCTCGTACGCGCCGGCGTCGCCACGGCCGGCCTCGTCACCGCACTCGCACTCACGCTCACCGGCTGCGGCGGTGACAGCGGCGGCGACCCGGCCAAGGACAAGGGCGGCGCCGACGCGCCGAGCGCGACGGCCGACGGCTCGGACCCCGCTCCGGATTCGGCTACGGATTCGAGTACGGACGCGGGCGCGGACGGGGACGGCGCGAGCGCCGTGGAGGGCACCTGGGCCGGACTGACCGACGGCAAGGCCGTCGCGCTGTCCGTGAAGGCCGGCAAGGTCGCGCTCGTCGCCGACAGCCATGTCTGCCAGGGCTCGGTGGAGGACATGGGCGAACCGATGCTCTCCCTCACCTGCGCCGACGGGAACACCGACCGCACGATGGGGTCGATCGAGTCCAACGACGGCAAGACGCTGGTGGTCTCCTGGGACAAGGGCAAGAAGGACACGCTGGCGAAGACCGACAGCGGAGCACTGCCCGAGGACCTGCCCGAGGACCTGCCGACAACCCTGCCGACGTCCTAGCCTCGGCCGGCCGGTAACGCCGTTCGCGTGGTGCGCGCTATCGGCCGGGGCGGATACGGGCGCGGGGGTCCTTGCCGTCCTTGCCGTCCTTGCCGTCATTGTCTGCCGCGTTGCCCGTGCCGGCCGGTACGTGCGCCGCGTCCGCCGCCGACGTGCCGTGGTGCCAGCCCTCGGCGTCCGTCGCTCCCCGGACGCGGGTCGCCACCGTTTCCGGGAACATCCGGTCCGTACGGTCGGTCACCGCCACATCGCGCGCCGCGAGCACCGGCAGCAGCCCGCCGCCTTCCGTGTCCGCCGCCGCCTCTCGCGTCGTCCGCGCCGTGGCCTCGGCCAGGCGTTCACCGATGCGGTGGGCGTACGCCATCAGGAACGACTGCCGGAACGTCTTCGTCCGTTTGCGCCCCGCCGCCCGCTGGGCGGCCTCCGCGCGGGTCATCGCCGCCGTCCCCTGCACCAGCAGGGAGGTGTGGAGCAGTTCGACGGCCTCCAGGTCGGGTTCGAAGCCGACGACCGTGGAGAAGCCGTACGCGCTGTTCCACACGGCGCGGCAGCGGTTCGCCGACGCGACGGCGTCGAGCAGGATCGCCTTCGCCGTCTCGTACGGGGCGTCCACCCCGATCCGGCAGGCGCCCGGTACATCGCCCCGGTGGGTGCGGTCGGCGAGCACCGCCTCGTCGATGCTGTGCCGCGCCATCAGCTCCTGCGCCTTGGCGGTGAGCGCCTCCGCCTCCTGCGGATAGCCGGTCGCCTCGGCCTTGGCGAGCAGCGCCCGGATCCGGGTGAGCATGCGCGGCTCGCCGTCCGGGGACGGCAGATGTACGGGCGTACCGGGCACGGGCCCCACCGGCTCGACCGCGGGCAGCCGGACGAGCAGCAGATACAGCTCCAGCACGGCGGTGGCGTATGAGAAGCGGTCGGCCCGGTAGGGCCGCGAACCCAGTTCCTCGTCTATTTCCGTGAGCTGCGCGGCCCAGCGCGGCGCCTGCCGCTCGTACCGCCGCGCCTCCGCCGCCATCAGCTCGGCGAGCAGCCGCAGATGCGCGTCGTCGAGGTCGCGCCGTACGAGCCGTACGACATCGGCGGGCTGCCAGCCGCGCTCCCAGGCCAGCCGCACGAACCCCACGCCGCGCAGCCGCAGTTCGGCGTCGGCCCCCGGGTCGGCGGCGAGGAGCGAGGCACCGGAGTCGAGGCCTTCGCTCCGCTCGCCGCCGCGCGTGGAGAGCACGGCGCGCAGGGCCCGTTCGACGGTCCCGGCACCCGCGTCCGCGGCATCGGTGTCACTCATGGTTCCGATGATCCCAGGTGCGGACGGCGGACCGGGGCCGGTGCCGGATCCGGGCGGGTGCCGGATCCGGGCGGCCAGCGTTGTCCACAGGCTGTGGACAACGGACTCCCCGGGCGCGACGCCGGGCTACCGTGGCTGTCTCCGGCACGGGAAAGGACATCCATGGGCGAGAACAAGCGGCGCATGCTGGCCGGCGAGTGGTACATCCCGGACGACGAGGAGCTCGGCGCGGACACCGAGCGCCGGTTCGCGCTCTGCGCGGCGTACAACGCGGACGGCGGTGCCCGGCCGGACGAGCGCGCCAGGATACTGACGGAGCTGCTCGGTTCGGTGGGCGAGGATGTGCGAATCCGGCCCCCGTTCCAGTGCGACTACGGCGAGTACATCAGTATCGGCGCCCGTACGTTCGTCAACTTCAACGCGGTCTTCCTGGACGCGGCACCGATCACCATCGGCTCCGATGTCCAGATCGGTCCGAATGTGCAGCTGCTCACCCCGGCGCATGAACTCGACACGGAGCGCCGCCGCGCGGGGTGGGAGCGGGCCGCTCCGGTGACGATCGGCGACAACGTCTGGCTGGGCGGCGGGGTGATCGTCTGTCCGGGGGTGACGATAGGCGAGAACACGGTGGTGGGCGCGGGATCGGTGGTGACGAAGGACCTTCCGGCGGGGGTGCTGGCGGTGGGCAACCCGGCGCGGGTGGTCCGCACGCTGGAGAGCCGGTAGCGGCTACCGGCTACCGGCTACCGGCTACCGGCTACCGGCTACCGGCAAGTGAACTCGCACCACACCACCTTTCCCCGCACCGGGCCCGCGTGGTCGCCCCAGTCCGCCGCCAGAGCCGTGACCAGCAGCAGACCCCGGCCCTCCTCCGGGTCCGAGGGGTCGACACCGGCGGGCCACGGCCCCGCCGGCCATCTCGGGGGCGTGCGGGACGGGTCGGCGACCTCCACCCGCAGCCGGTTCTCCGTGCGCAGGATGGTGAGGGAGACCGGGCCGCGGGTGCAGCCGCAGAGACAGACGCCGTGGCGTACCGCGTTGGTGACGAGTTCGCTGACCACCAGTTCGACGGTGGCGGTCAGTTCGGCGTCCACGCGGCGCAACGCGAGCACCTCACGGGTGTGACGGCGCGCCCTGGGAGCCGCCTCCGGCTTGTGAGGAAGCGGGATCCGGGTCAGGGGTAGCCAGGACCGGCCGGGGTCGAAGACGCCGTGCACAAGTCCACTGTCAGTGGGCATCGTTACTCTCGGACATCAAAGGGTTACTGAGAGCAATCTACGCTCCATGAGAGGAGCCTGTTGTGCCACGTCGCCCGTCCCTGGCCTCAGGGCGTGATCACCAGCTTCCCGCTCACATGGCCTTTCTCGCTCGTCTCCTGGGCCTTCACCGCGTCCGCGAGCGGAAAGGTCCTCGCGACCCGGAGCCGCAGACCGCCCTCCGCCGCCAGACGGACGTTCTCGGCCAGGGCGGCGCGCTTGCTGCCGGGCGCGGCGACACCGGCGGAGAAGATCACGCCGTGGTCGGCCGCGTTCGGGTCCGCGATGGTGATGATCCGGTCCGTCGTACCGCCGCGCAGCTCGATCGAGTCGGGCAGCGCGTCTCTGCCCGCCACGTCGAAGACCGCGTCCACGCCCTGGGGCGCGACCGCGCGGACACGCTCCACCAGGCCCTCGCCGTAGGTGACAGGAAGGGCGCCCAGCGACCGGATGTAGTCGTGGTTGGCGGGAGACGCCGTACCGATCACGGTCGCGCCGCGGGCCACCGCGAGCTGTACGGCCACGGAGCCGACCCCGCCCGCCGCGCCGTGCACCAGCAGGGTCTCGCCCCGGCGCACCGCGAGCCGGTCGAGCACCCTGCGGGCCGTCTCGCCCGCGACGGGGATCGCCGCGGCCTCCTCCCACCCCAGGGAGGGCGGCTTGGGCACGACGGTCTCGGCAAGGGCGTACTGGGCGTAGGCACCGGTGGCGGTCCACCCCACCACCTCGTCGCCGACGGCCACTTCGGTGACGCCGTCCCCCGTCTCGTCCACGACTCCGGCGAACTCGGAACCGGAGATGGCGGGCAGCCGGGTGGAGAAGAGCTGTTCCATCCATCCGTGGCGGATCTTGTAGTCCATCGGGTTGACGCCGGCCGCCCGGACCGCCACCCGGACCTCGCCGGGTCCGGCGTGCGGTTCGTCGACGTTCCGGATGTGCAGCACGTCCGGGCCGCCGAACCTCTCGAACACAGCCGCTTCCATATCAGCATCCCTTCCGTGTCCGTGCGGGCCGTGGTCATGGGGCTCATGGCCACATCTCCGATCCTCCCGTCGTCCGGCCGGGCCCGCCTTCCGAGCCGGTGCCGGGGCGATGTCCGACCGGACTGCGAGACTCTGTCCATGACGGGGAGATGGGCACTGGCACCGGCGGAGGGCGGCGGCGCGCTGCTGGCTCCGCTGGGCGAGGACGGCCGCGCGGCGGGACCCGTCGTACGTGAGTCCGATCTCGTCGCGGCGGTCCGGGCGCGGCTGCCCGAGGTCGGGCGATGGGTGTGGCGGTCCACCGCCGAGGTGTATCCACGGCTGCTCGCGGCGGGTGTGCGGATCGAGCGGTGCTATGACATCGAGGTGGCGGAGCTGCTGCTCCTCGGCCATGAGGGACGGCTCGGGGAGCCCCGGTCGGCCGCCGCGGCCTGGGCCCGGCTGCGGAACGCGCCGGTGCCGCCCGATCCGCCCGCGCGCTCGGCGGAGCCGGGCTCGCAGTCCTCGCTGTTCGAGCCGCACGCGGGGACGGGGATTTCGTTCGAGGGGCTGCTCGATGTGTACGCGGAGCAGCTGCGCCGGCACACGGCCGCCGAGCACCCCGGCCGGATGAGGCTGCTGACGGCGTCCGAGTCGGCGGGGATGCTGGTCGCCGCCGAGATGCACCGCGCGGGGCTGCCCTGGCGGGCGGATGTGCACCGGGAGGTGCTGCACGAGCTGCTCGGCGAGCGGTACGCGGGCGGGGGCGAGCCCCGGCGGCTGGCCGAGCTGGCGAGCGAGGTGTCGGAGGCTTTCGGGCGGCGGGTGCGGCCCGATCTGCCGGCGGATGTGGTGAAGGCCTTCGCGCGGGCCGGGATCAAGGTGCGGTCGACCCGGCGCTGGGAGCTGGCCGAGATCGACCATCCGGCCGTGAAGCCGCTGATCGAGTACAAGAAGCTCTACCGGATCTGGACGGCGCACGGCTGGAGCTGGCTCCAGGACTGGGTGCGGGACGGCCGCTTCCGGCCGGAGTATCTGCCGGGCGGTTCGGTCTCGGGACGCTGGACGACCAATGGCGGCGGGGCGCTTCAGATCCCCCGGGTGATCCGGCGCGCGGTCGTCGCCGACGAGGGCTGGCGGCTGGTGGTGGCGGACGCCGATCAGATGGAGCCACGGGTGCTGGCCGCGATCTCCCGTGATCCCGGGCTGATGGAGGTGGCGGCACACGACGGCGATCTGTACACCGCGCTCTCCGACCGGGCGTTCTCCGGTGACCGGACCCATGCGAAGATCGCGCTGCTCGGGGCGATCTACGGACAGACCTCCGGCGACGGGCTGAAGAATCTGGCCGCGCTGCGCCGGAGGTTCCCGCTGGCCGTGGCGTATGTGGACGAGGCGGCGCGGGCGGGCGAGGAGGGCAGGATCGTACGGACCTGGCTGGGGCGGACGAGCCCGCGGGCGGTCGGGGCCGAGGACGACGGCGAGGCCGGGATTCCCCAGGAGATACCCGTGGGGACGGAGCACGGGGTGGAGGAAACGGGCGGCGGCGGCGCCGACTTCACCCCCGGGTACGCGTCGACGAACGGCCGGGCGCGCGGCCGTTTCACCCGTAACTTCGTCGTCCAGGGAAGCGCGGCCGACTGGGCCCTGCTGATGCTGGCGGCGCTGCGCCGGGCGACCGCGGGGATGCGGGCCGAGCTGGTCTTCTTCCAGCACGACGAGGTGATCGTGCACTGCCCGCGGGAGGAGTCGGCCGAGGTCGAGGCGGCGATCCGCGAGGCCGGTGAGCTGGCCGGGCGGATCGCCTTCGGGGAGACCCCGGTGCGGTTCTCGTTCACGATGGCGACGGTCGAGCGGTACTCCGACGCGAAGTGAGCAGGACAGGGCCCAGGACAGGGGCTCAGTAGTTCGCGCGCCACTTCGGGCTGGTGGCGATCGCGGTGAGCTGCTTCATGGTGAGCGCGGGTGTGGCGCGGGTGGGCGGGCCGTGCTGGTCACCGGCGTTGAAGGCGGAGACCACGACCCGCAGACCGTCGGGCCGCAGGGTGTCGGCGGTCCACATCACCCCGCCGGGGACGCCCTTGTCGCCCGGCCCCTTCTTGGTCTGGAGCAGTGTGCCGTCCGGCAGGGTGGTGGCCTCGGTGAACAATTCGTCGGCGAGGTCCGAACTCCCGGGCTGGACATTGATCTGCACCAGGGTCCGGCCCGCGCCGTCGTCCACCACGACATAGCCGAATTCCGGCCCGCTACCGCCCCGATCGGTCACCTTCAGCCCGCGGGGAACCAGCGTGACAAGGATCTCGCGCGCCTCGACGCCGCCGGCGCCGTCCTCGGGGTTGTCGTCCGCCGGCGGTGCCGGGGGCAGCCGCTCCAGCGTTCCGCGCCACTTGTCCGAAGTGACCAGGGTCTTCAACTGCCCGGGATTCAGCGGCGGGTCGGTGCGGGAGATCTCCGCGCCCTTCTCCGCCGGGGCGTTGTACTCACTCGCGTCGATCAGAAAGCCGTCGGAGGTGAGCAGTACGGCCCGCCAGTTCTTCGTCTCCTCGCGCCGGTCGGGGTATTCATACCCCTGGAAGATCATGAGCCGGCCGCCGTCGGGCCGTTCGACGCTCGTGCAGTGGTCGTACGGCACGAAGACCTTGTCGGGGCAGGTCACGTCCTGCGTGCCGTTCAGGCCGTTGGCGCGGGACAGCGCGATCGAAAGCGCCGCCTTGCCCTTCCCGTCGTCGAAGACCGCCGTCACGCCGGCCCCGCCGAGCCCGTCGACCCCGCGTTCCCGTATCTCGGTCAGCTCCCCGGGGGGCAGCAGCCGGGTGAGAATCGCGGTGATACCTCCGCCGCTCGCCACCGCGGGGCCGGAGGACATCGCTCCGGGCTCCGACACCCGCCGCGCCTTCTCGGGGTCGGCGGCGGGCCCCGGCGCCTTCCCGGGCTCGGCGGGCCCCGCCCCCCACTGGGTCTTCCCGGCCGGGTCCCCGAGCAGTCCGGCTCCGTACCCGCCGCCGATCCCGACGGCCGCCAGGGCGAGCACGCTGCCCGTGACCGCGGCCGTACGGCGCCGGGCCAGCCTGCGGCGGCCCCGCGTCAGAGCGTTGTTCACCAGGCCGGTCCGGTCCTGGAGGGTGAAGGTCCCACCGGTGCGTTGCATCGCCTCGGCGAGTGTGTCCTCGAAGGGCGGGTCCTCGAAGGGCCCGTCGGGGGCTCGGTCGAAATGGTTGTCTGAGGGCATGGTTCGACCCCGCTTCCTGCTCGTTCAGCCGGACAGAATCAGTTGTCAGCGGTCGGCGAACTCGGCGAATCTGCCACCCAGTTGCTCGCGCAGCTTCGCCAGCGCACGCACGGATCTGGTGCGTACGGCGGCGGGGCTGGCGTTCATCGCCTCCGCGGTCTCATCGATGCTGCGGTCCTCCCAGTACCGCAGTACCACCACCGCGCGGTCCTTGGGCGTGAGGCGCCCGAGCGCGTCGAGGAGCGCGACACGCAGGGCCGGATCGTCGCCCGGGTGGGCGGCCGTGTCGGGGATCTCCCCGAGAGGCCGTTCGCCGGCCGAACGCCGCCGCTGATGGGTGAGAAAGGTACGGACGAGGACGGTCTGGGCGTACCCCGCGGGGTTGTCTATCCGGGAGACCCGGCCCCACAGCGCATACATCCGGCCCAGGGTCTCCTGCACCAGATCCTCGGCGAGATGGACGTCGCCGCTGGTCAGCAGGCATGCGGAACGGAAGAGATGGTTGGTGCGGCCGGCCGCGAACTCTCTGAAGTCATCGGCACGGGAGGTATGTACGCCGTCCCCCGCGATGCGTCCTAACAGCCCCACGGGCCGCATACTCTTCCCCGATCCTGGTCCCCAGGTCCGCGCGGCCGTTCGCCGCGCGGTTCCCCGTCCCCGCCTCTCACGTCCCTACATCTGACTGACGCGATGAGCCGCCGGAAATGTTTCAGGGGGCGAGGCCCGATCAGAAACCGGTGAGCGTGATCTTGCCGATCGAGGTGCCCGACTCCTGGATCCGGTGTGCGTCACGGAGGTTGGCCGCGTTGATCGGGCCGAGGTCGCGGTGGGCGGTCGTCGTGAGGGTTCCCCGGTCCACGAGGCGGGCGACCTGCGCGAGGATATGGCCCTGCTTACGCCGGTCGGGGGTGCGGAACATCGAGCGGGTGAACATGAACTCCCAGTGGAAGGACACGCTCTTGCGCTTGAGCACACCGATGTCGAGCGAGGGGTAGTCGTCGATCGACACGATGTGCCCGAAGGGGTTGAGGATTTCGGCGTACGCCTCGATGTTCCGGTCGGTGGCGGTCGTGCCGAAGATGTAGTCGATCCCGTCCGGAGCCACCTCCTTGAGCTGGTCGACGAGCGACCGGTGGTGGTCGATCACATGCTGGGCGCCCATCCGGCGGGCGAACTCGACGGTCTCCGGGCGTGAGGCGGTGCCGATCACCGTCAGACTGGTGAGCGCCCGCGCGAGCTGTACGACCATGGCGCCCACCCCGCCGGCCGCCGCCGTCACCAGCAGCGCCCCGGTCTGCTCCAGGGCTCCGGTGCGCAGCCCCATCCGGTCGAAGAGCCCCTCCCACGCGGTGAGCGAGGTCAGCGGCAGCGCGGCGGCCTCGGCGTAGGTGAGCGTGGCGGGCTTGCGGCCGACGAGGCGCTCGTCCACGGCGTGGAAGCGGGAGTTGGCCCCGGGCCGGTCGACCGCACCGGCGTAGTACACCTCGTCCCCGACCCGGAACAGCTCCACCTCGTCGCCGGCCGCGACGACCGTGCCGGCCGCGTCCCAGCCGAGGACCTTGGGCTTCCCGCCGGGGTCGGTGTTCCGACGGACCTTGTAGTCCACCGGATTGAGGGCGACGGCCTCCACCCGTACGAGCAGATCGCGCGGACCGGGCTCGGGGACGGGCAGTTCGACGTCCTCCAGGCTCCGGGGGTCCTCGATGGGGAGGCTCTCGCGGTACGCGACGGCGGGCATCGTCGTATCCGCGAAGGCGCCATGACGGTTCGCGTTCGTGTTCATGGACCCACGCTAACGGGGCCTGATCCTGTCCGGTCGCTCTCCCGTGGAACCGCGGTCGCGGGGCACGCCGATGACCGTCCGCGGACCCCCCGGCACCGGCCTGTCCACGTACCGACACCCGCACGTTCCCGCAGGTACGGGCACTCGTCGCCCAAGCTCCCAGGTCAACCCACCAGTGGGCCCAGGGGCCCTGTGTTCTGGGCCCAGGCCCATCTTTAGATGGCTGTCGGGTCGGGGGATCGTGGCGTGACGCATGGGCGAGGAGAACCGATGATGGGCGCCGACAGGTTCCCTGCATGGCGTGGGCATGCCCGGAGATGGGGCGGCCGTCGACGGAGGGACAGCGGGCAGAGCGGGGCCGAGTACGCGGCGATGGTCGGGGTCGTGTCGCTGGTCGTGGCCGCGATCGTCGGTGTGAGTGTGCCCACCGACACGGCGACCGGGCTGAAGAGCGCGGTGTGCCGAATACTCCACCCGCTGAGCGGGTCCGACGCCTGTGCCTCCGGCGACTACGCGGACGGCGAGGGCGACGGCGGAGGCGAGGGAGACGGCGGCGGGGGCGGGGGCGGCGGGGAGGGGGACGGGGATCCCTTCGTGCCGGGCGACGACCCGTTCGAGCCCGCGAGGTGTCTGCTGTCCCAGGACCAGACCAAGGACTCCGTCGTCATCCAGGTGGTCTTCATCAAGATCAGCGCCTCGGAGACGGTCAAGCTCCAGCAGTGGTCGGACGGCACCGTCACCCTGGAGCGGGTCACCGACACCGCGGGCGGGGTCTCGGCCAGCATCTCCGCGGGCATCCCGGGCCTGAAGGACTGGGGCGGCAGCGCCAAGCTCAGCGGCACATACATGGCGGGCAGCGGCAACGGCGGACAGTGGCTCTTCAACGGGAACAAGAGCGACGACCCCCAGGCGGACCTGGAGGCCAACCTCGCGGACGCGCAGAAGTTCGCCGCGTACCTCAGGGCGAACGACGGCTGCCGCTACCAGAGCGGCTACAACCCCGGCGCGGCGATGGGAGCCTGCGCCCAGGACGCGGCCTCCAAGAAACCCGATCTCGAACCGGAACTGGCACCCGACGTCGACATCACCAAGACCACCACCGAGGCGTCCGGCAGTGTGAGCTTCGGCGGGAAGTTCAAGAGCAACGGCAAGAGCGGCAAGGACGCGGGCAAGAGTGACGGCCCGAAGGACCTCGGCAAGGTCTCCGGCGAGGTGCTCTCCGGCACGATGACCGAGGATGTCGTGGTCATGCGCCACAACTCCGGCCAGAACGCCGGGAAGATCACCTTCATCTACACCTTCACCGTCAAAGGCATAGCGGGCGCCGGAGGCGTGGCCACGGGCGAGCGGATGCAGCAGGTCGCGGTCACCTATGACGCGGCGGCCTACGACCAGGAGTCGGAGGACGGCACCGCGCACCACCCGGAGAAGCTGGTGATCACCACCAGCCAGGAAGCCGGCGACGGCAACGGCTTCAAGGGCGAGGCGGGCGCCAACGCGGGTCCCGTGACGATCGATGTCGGGGGCGGGGGCGGCAGCACGGAATCCGAGATACACACCGAGTCGGCCGAACTCATCCTCGACGACGACGCCGACAGCACCGCCGTCGAGGACTGGCTCCGCGGCAACGGCGACCCCGCGAAGAACCCGCTGCCCTCCCCCTCCGACGCGGCCGAGGTACCGGGCCCCGACGCGAGCCCGCTGGAACGGCTCCTGCACGACAAGGGCAAGCTCAGCAAACTCGACTACAAGGCCAACACCGACTGGTGGAACGCCTCGCTCGGCATCGGCTTCGGTGTCTCCGCCGGGCAGTTCTCCCTCGGTTTCAAGCTCTTCGGGATCGAGATCACCCATGAGAGCAAGACACAGACCATCACCGGCAACCCGACCTATGCCACCGGCCCGAAGAGCGGCGGCGCCCGGCCCTGGGTCGAATGGAAGAACTGCACCCAGACCAAGCCCATCCCCACCTGACCGGAACCACGTCAGCCGACCGGAACCACGTCACCCGACCGGTACCACGCCGCCGGCCCGCGGTGGCCGCTGTCCGCCGGGCGCCACCCGCGTGCCCTACAGCGCCGCCGCGCGTTGTACCGATCATGAACTCGCATCGTTTTCTCCTCGCCGTGGCGGGCTCCGCCCTCCTCGCCGCCGTCATGCCCTCCGCGGCCCAGGCGGCCGATCTCGGTGACACCCTGAGCAGCACCGCCAAGACCGCGTCGGCCGTCGGCGAAGAGGCCGGCCCGGTGGTGGAGGGCGTCATCGGCGACAAAGTGAGCAGGAAGGTGGCCGCCGCCAAGGGCGTCGTCAAGGGCAGCACCGACGCCGTCAAGTCGGGCAGGGAGCTGATCGGCTAGATCCTGGCTCCGGGCGGGCCCGGCCGGACCCGGACAGGCCTGGAGCGGGAGGCCCGGACGGGCCTTCCGACCAGGCCTTCTGATGTGCACCGGGCCGGGTGGGCGCGCCGGGTAAGGAGTGGTGCTTGTGCGGGGCAGGGGACACCATGGACCCACAAGCACGCTTCTCATCCGATTTGTATATGATTGGCGCATATGAACGAGCGGCTGGCTTTGCTGAATGCCGTGGACGCCGTTCTCCCCGAGACCGAGGTGCTGCGGCTCGCCCTCCAGCAGGCGGTCGCGGAGCTAGGCGGCCTCGGCGGGGTCGTCCACCTCCGTGGATCGGCGAACACCCACCGCATGTACCTGGTGGCCGTCAGTGGCCTGCCCAGGTCGTTCACCCGGGCCTGGGACGGGATCGCGGACGGCGCCCCGAAGGCTCCGGCGAAGGCCGTACGGGAGAGCGCCACCGTATGGCTGCCCAGCGTCGCCGGGCCCGGCAGCGGTATGGCGTCCACACCGCTCATCTCCCGCAAGGGAACGTTCGGGGCGCTCTCCGTGGTGACGATCACCCCCGGTGAGCCGACCGCCGCACAGCTGGAGACGCTGCGGGCCGTCGCGGGATGGGCCGCCGAACGCCTCCGACGCGACGGGAAAACCCGCGACACGCCCCCGGACCGGCATGCCGTGCCGGGGGCGCCGGACGTCACGGGAGCGGGAGCAGCGGGAGCGCCGGACATACCAGGAGCAGCGGGAGCAGCGGGAGCGCCGGACATACCGGGAGCGGGAGCAGCGGACGCGCCGAGGGCGGGAGCGCCGGCCATACCCGCGGCGGGGCCGCCGGACATACCGGGGGCACCCGACACCCCGGAGGCGGAGGACGTGCTCCGGGCGACACGTATCGGTTCCTGGGAGCTGCACGCGCCCTCCGGCCACCTCCATGTCGACGATTCCCTGCTGGAGACGTTCGGCGTCGACCCGGACACCTACGACGGCCGGACCGAGACCTGGATGAGCATCATCCATCCCGACGACCGGGCCTGGGTGGCCAACGAGTGGGACCAGGCGGTGAGCACGGCCGGACTGATCGACCTGGAGTACCGCGTGCTCCGCCCCGACGACGGAACCCTGATGTGGGCTCATATCCGGGGCCGCGCGGAGTCCGACGGGGACGGAAAGCCCTCCCGCGTCGTGGGCACGGCATGGGACAGCACCGAGTCGGGCATCGGCCGTGACGCCATCCGCCGTGCGCTGCGCTTCATGAGCGACGGATTCATGTCCCTGGACGGCGCGTGGCGGATCACCTTCGTCAATGTGGAGGCGGAGCGCCTGCTGAACTCCTCGCGCCGCCGGCTGGTCGGCGCCGTGCTGTGGGACGTGCCGGTGGTACGGCGGGTGCCCGGCCTGGAGTCCCGCTGCCGTGAGACCGCCGCCGGCACGACCGCCGCCGGCTTCGACGCGGAGTGGCCGGACACCGGGCGCTGGTTCCATATCCGGCTCGTCCCCGTCCCCGACGGACTGGCCTGCTACTTCGCCGACATCACGGAAGCCAGACAGCGCGAGGCCGACCGGGTGGCGGCCGAACGGCAGGCGGCCGAACGGGCGGCCCGTATCCAGGAGCTGACCGCCGATCTGGCCGAGGCGATCACCACACAGGATGTGACCGACGCCGTCGCCCGGCGGGTGCTGCCGCCGTTCGGCGCCTCCGGGCTGATCATCCAGGTCAACGAGGACGACCGGATGTGGATCGTCGGGAGCGTCGGCTACCCCCAGGCGTTCCTGAACAAGGTCGACGGCGCGTCGATGTCGGTGAGGTCCCCCGGCGCCGACCGGCTGCGCACCCGCGCGCCCTGGTTCTGCGCCACGCCGGAGGAGTACGTACGGACCTATCCGGAGCACGCGGACCGGCCCGGTGTGATCGGGAAACAGGCCTGGGCGTTCCTGCCGCTGATCGTCTCCGGGCGGGCCGTCGGTGTCTGTGTGATCGCCTTCGACGAGCCGCACCGCTTCACCGGTGAGGAACAGACGCTGCTGATGGCGGTCAGCGGTCTGGTCTCGCACGCGCTGGAGCGGGCCCGGCTGTACGACGCCGAGCACAGCCGGGCCCAGCAGCTCCAGCGCACGCTGCTCCCGCAGACGCTGCCCGAGCTGCCCGCGGTCACGGCCGCCGCCCGCTATCTGCCCGCCGGACAGGGCATGGACGTGGGCGGCGACTGGTACGACGTCATACCGGTCTCCGGCTGCCGGGTCGCCCTCGTCATCGGCGACGTCATGGGGCACGGTCTGCCGGAAGCGGTCACCATGGGACGTCTGCGTACCGCCGTACGGACCCTCACCGACCTCGAACTGCCGCCCGACGAGATCCTGAACCACCTCAGCGACCTGATCTCCGGGCTCGACGACGACTCCTTCGCCACCTGCCTCTACGCGGTGTACGACCCCACGAACGGCGTCTGCACCTTCGCCCGCGCCGGCCATCCGCCGCCCGCCGTGGTCCGCCCGGACGGCACGGTGTCCTTCCCCGACTCGGCCCCCGACCCACCGCTGGGCACGGCCGAACCGCCCTTCGAGACGGTGGAACTGACGGTTCCCGAGGACGGCCTCCTCGTCTTCTACACCGACGGGCTGGTCGAGTCGGCCTGCCGTGACATCGACGCCGGGATGAGCCGCCTCGCCGGGCTCCTCGGCGAGCGTCCCGACGGCGATCTCGACGAGCTGTGCGACACCCTCACCTCCGCCCTGCTCCCGGCCGATCAGCAGAACGCCGACGACGCCGCGCTGCTCGTCGTACGCGCCCACCGGCTGGCCGCCGACGCCGTCGCCACCTGGACCCTGCCCGACGACCCGCAGTCCGCCGGCACCGCCCGGAAGTATGTCGGCGAACAGCTCGCCGCCTGGGATCTCGAAGACCTCGTGACGACCACCGAACTGCTCGTCAGCGAACTGATCGCCAATGTCGTACGGCACGCCAGGGGGCCCGTGCGGCTGCGCCTGCTGCACAGCACGACGCTGGTCTGCGAGGTCTACGACGGCAGCCCCACGACCCCCCGTATCCGGCGTGCCGCCGAGACCGACGAGAGCGGCCGCGGGCTCCAGATGGTCGCCGCGCTCTCCGAGCACTGGGGCACCCGCTACACGGCCACCGGAAAGTGCATCTGGACCGAACAGCCCCTGGTCCTGCCGGACACCGCGGCGCCGCTCATGATCGTGCCCGGCCTCGACGAAGTCGCCTGACCTCGCCCCGGGCCCTTCCGCTTTCCTTCTTGGCTCCCGCCTCCCGCCGGTCACCCAGGGGGCGCATTCCGGCCAGTTGCGCCGGTTACGCTCACCAACCGTGACGGACTCGTGGAGGTATCCGGAGAAGAGTGAGTGAACCCTGCGTTTCAGGTGTGAAGAGTTACTCCCATTGGCCCTAGATTCTCCCGTACAGTTGCGCGTCACGCGCATATCTGACTCAAATCAATCGCCATGTGGGGTGGGGGGCACGGTTAGGTGTCGGGCTTTTTCGACGAAATATGGTCATGGATCGTCACGGCGGTAGGAGAGACCTCGTGGCGTGAGGTGATGCCGCTGGGGCTCGCGGGCGCCTTCGTGTGGGCACTGTGGCTCTACCGCGCGGTGCTCTCCCGTTTCGCGAGACCGGTGGTGAACGAGTTCCGCACCACGGTCTCGGTCGTGGTCCCGGCCTACCGCGAGGACCCCGACATCCTGATGGACTGTCTGGAGACCTGGCTGAACCAGGACCCGGCCGAGATCATCATCGTGCCGGACGTGGAGGACACGGAGGTCCTGCGCAGGCTGGCGCAGGTGGAGGACCCCCGGGTGCGGGTGCTGGCGTTCGAGCACCGCGGCAAGCGGTCGGCGCTGGGTGTCGGCATCCGGGCCGCGACGAGCGAACTCGTCGTACTGGTCGACTCGGACACCCGCTGGCAGCCGGGACTCCTGGCGGCCGTCCAGATGCCGTTCGTGGATCCCGAGGTCGGCGGGGTCGGCACCCAGCAGAACGTCTATCTCCGGGGCACCAGCGTCTGGCGGCGGGTGGCCGACTGGCTGGTCAACCTCCGCTACTACGACTACGTCCCGGCCATGGGGCGGGCGGGCGCGGTGGCGTGCCTCTCCGGCCGTACGGCCGCGTACCGGCGCTCGGCGATCGAGCCGGTGCTGGAGAACCTGGAGAACGAGTTCTTCCTCGGCCGCCGCTGTGTCGCCGGGGACGACGGCCGGCTGACCTGGCTGGTACTGGCGTCCGGTTACAAGACCGTGCACCAGTCGTCCGCGCGGGCGCTGTCGATGTTCCCGTCGTCGCTGTCCGCCTTCGTGAAGCAGCGGGTGCGCTGGAGCCGTAACTCCTACCGCTGCTATCTGACCGCCGTGTACAAGGGCTGGCTCTGGCGGGTGCCGCTGGTCACCAAGATCACCGTGCTCCAGATCCTGCTGACACCGGTGACGATGGGGATGGCGCTGGGCTATCTGCTCTTCAGCCGGCTGGAGATGAACGGGCGCGGGATCGTGCTCGTACTGATCTGGCTCATCGCGGGACGCGGTATCCGCGGCTACTCCCATCTGCGCAGATATCCGCAGGACATCTTCCTGCTGCCGCTGCTGGCGCTGGTGGTCATCATGATCTCGCTGCCGATCAAGCTGTACGCCTTCCTCACCATGAACAAGCAGGGCTGGCTGACCCGTACCAGCACGAGCGTGGGCGGCGCGGGACAGGACTCCGCCTCGCTGATCAACTCGGGGCGGGCGGGCGCGATTCCGGGCGCCTCTTCCATGTCGGGCGGCGGGGCTCCGGCCGACGCCGCTTCCCGGGCAGGGGTGGTCCAGAAATGACGCAGCAGCACAGACGGTTCTCCTGGCGGAGCCTTCGTACGACGCGCACGGCACGTACGGCGCGTACGACGCGCGCGGCACGTACCGCGCGTGGCGCACGCCTCGCGGCGGTACTGCCCCTGGCCGCGGCCCTGTTCCTCGCCGCGCCCGCACCCGCGTCCTTCGCCGCGCCGGGCGACGGCGGGGACGGCAAGGACGGCGGGCAGGTCACCACCGCCGAGGACGCGGAGAACGAGACCGCGCTCGTCGCCGCGGAGGACCACCGGCTCGACCAGGTCCGCGCGGTGGCCGCCGTCGCCCCGCTGAAAGGCGACAAGTGGACGCGGCCGTACCGGCTGGAGACCGCGGGCGGCTACACCCTGGTGTTCACCCCGCGCACCCAGCCGTACGGTGTCTCCGACCTGCTCAAGTTCGCCCCGCAGACCTTCGTCCGCAGCAAGCGCGACGGCTCGTATCTGCTGACCGAGAACATCTATCTGCTCGCCGGGGCGAAGCTGAAGCTGTCCAGCCCCGGCGGACTGACACTGCGGCTGGCGAGCAACAGCAGGGGCTTCGTCTCCATCGTCTCGTTCGGCGGCCGGCTGACCCTGGAGGGCACCCCGCAGGCGCCGATGCGGATCAGCAGCTGGGACCCCAGCGCCAACAAGCCCGACACGGACGTACGGGACGGGCGGGCCTATGTGCGGGCCATCGGCGGCCAGTTCTCCATGACCCATGCCCAGGTCTCCGACCTGGGGTTCTGGAGCGGACGCACCGGCGGTCTCAGTCTCACCGGTACGGACCGGCCCGACACCGGCAACATCAAGTACGACGACGGCGAGCAGGATCTGAACCGGCGCGAGCTGGCGGCGGCGGACGACAAGGCCGAGCAGGAGTCGGAGCAGACACCCCACGCGGGCGGGGTGATCGCCCAGCCCGCCGGTGAACTGGCCACACCGGACAGCCGGTTCTCCGTACCCGATCTGTCCTATGTGTCCGCCGAGATCACCAATTCCACCATCACGGGCAATCTGTACGGTCTGTTCCTCTCCGGCGCCACCGGTGCCAACATCATCCGGACCAAGGTGGTCGACAACCTGGAGGACGGGGTGGTGCTGCACCGCGGCGTCACCAATGTGGTGGTCGACCGGACCGTCTCCCAGGGGAACGGTGGCGACGGCTTCGTCCTGTCCCGTGCCACCCAGCAGGTCCGCGTGACCGGTTCCAAGGCGCTGTCCAACGGCGGCAACGGCTTCACGCTCAGCGGCCGGCCGCTGGCCAACGGTCCCTCCGCCTCCGGTGAGTCCATCAGCAGCTACGGCTCCAACTCGGTCTCCGACAGCACCGCGCGCGACAACGGCCGGTACGGCATCGAGGTCTTCGGCGGGGAGAACGTCGGCGTACAGAACAACGAGGTCGACGGCGGCGACATGGGCATCGTGGCCCGCGAGGACGCCACCAAGGTCGCCATCACCGGCAACCACCTGACCGGTCAGACGCGGCAGGGGATCTCCGTACGCGACGGGGTGTCGGCGGCCACGGTCACCGGCAACATCATCGAGGGCACCGAGACCGGTGTCTATGTGCGCGACTCGCAGGCCGAGGTACGGGGCAACACCGTCCAGGAAGCGACCAACCACGGGATCTCCCTGGTGGGCGACATCGACAAGTCCACCGTCTCGTACAACGTGGTGGCCGGGGTCGGCCCGAGCGCGGTGGACACCAGCCGGGCCCACGGCGGTGTCACGGTCAAGGAGAACCAGACCTTCGCCTGGCACGACACCAGTGCCTTCTGGGTCAAGTTCAAGCACTACGCGAGTCCGATGACGCTGCTCTGGGTGTCCATCCTCCTGCTGATCCTGTTCTCCGCGCTGCTGGGTGCCCGGCGCAGCAGCCGCCGGGGCGGTGTGGAGCGCCTGGGTGTCCACCCGTACGCGGACAAGAAGCCGCTGCCCAGCGCGCCCGCCACCGAGGTGGGCAGCGCGGCGAGCAACGGGAACAGGCCGACGGGACGCCACAGGGTTCCGGCGATGACGGCCGGGCCCGGTCCGACGTAGCAGCCGCCGGGCCGGCCCGGGACCCGGGCCGGCCGGGACGGCGGTGCGGCTCGGAACCCGGGCCGGCTCGGGCGGCGCCAGGGCCTGGCCCGCTCCCGGTCCTGGTCCCGGCCCGCTTCCGACCCTGGTCCCGGCCCGCTCCAGGCCCTGGTCCCGGCCCGATCGATGCCCGTATCCGACCGACACGCACATCCCGAGCGAGACGCACATCCCGACCGACGTCCATGTCCGACCGGGGCGCCGGTCCCACGGGGCCGGTCCTGGTCCCCCCACAACGTTCCCGCGAAGCCGGAGTTACCGCCCATGTCATCCACCCCGCCCCCGCCCCAGGCTCCGCCCCCCGCCGAGCCGCCGCACTCACCGGAGCCGCCCGGCCGGGCCGCGCTTCCCGGCGGACCCGCCGTCTGGCTGTCCGGGGGCGCGCTCGTGGTCGCCCTGATCGCACTCGCCGTGGCCATCGGCGGGGGCGGCGACGGCTCGGGGTCCAAGGTGACGGTGGGAGCCACCACGGCGGGACCCAATGCCACCTGGTCCACCCGGCCCGGGAGCCTGCCCAGCGACCCGGCCGAGCCCGACCCGGTGGTGACCGACACCCCCGGCGCCACCGGAGCGGGCTCGCCCGCGCCGACGGCCGAGGTCGACTGCCCGCCCGCCTCGGTCACGGTGACCGACGCCCCCTCGCTGGAGCAGGCCCTCGACCAGGCGCGGCCCGGGGACAGCATCCGGCTCTCCGACGGCGTCTACCGGGGTGAGTTCACCGCGGCGACGCCCGGCACCGCCGAGCAGCCCGTATTCCTGTGCGGGGGCCCCGGCGCGGTCATCGACGGCGAGGACATCAAGGGCGGTTACGCCGTCCATCTCGACGGCGCCAGCTACTGGCGGCTGGCGGGCTTCACCGTACGGAACGGCCAGAAGGGCGTGATGGCGGACCGGGTGCGGGGGACGGTCATCCAGGGCCTCACCGTCGAGCAGATCGGTGACGAGGCGATCCATCTGCGCAACTTCAGCTCCGGCAACGTGGTGCGGGACAACACCATCCGCTCCACCGGGCTGCGCAAGGAGAAGTTCGGCGAGGGCGTCTACATCGGCTCGGCCGAGTCCAACTGGTGCACGGTCACCGACTGCGAGCCGGACGCGAGCGACCGCAACACGGTGATCGGCAACCGCATCAGCGGCACCACCGCCGAGTCCGTCGACATCAAGGAAGGCACCACCGGCGGCAAGGTCATCGGCAACACCTTCGACGGCTCGAAGCTGAGCGGCGACCACAACGACTCCTGGGTCGATGTGAAGGGCAACGGCTGGCTCGTCCAGGGCAACACCGGGCGCCATGCGCTGGAGGACGGCTTCCAGACCCATCAGATCCTCAAGGGCTGGGGCACCGGGAACACCTTCAAGGGCAATGTCGCGCAGGTGGACGGGCCCGGCTTCGGCTTCAACCTCACGTCCGACGGCAACAAGGTCACCTGCGACAACAAGGTGACCGGCGCGGCCGAGGGCCTCGCCAATGTCGACTGCGCTTCCTGACCCACTCGCTCCACCCGCTCCACCCGCACCACCCGCTCCACCCGCACCATCCGCTCCACCCGCACCATCCGTCCCCACCGCCCTTTCGTCCCCACCGCCCAACCGCCTGACCGCTCCTGGAGGCCGGCATGACCACCCCATCCCCTCGTCTCACCGTCATCGGCACCGGCTATCTCGGAGCCACCCACGCCATCTGCATGGCCATCCTGGGCTTCGACGTCCTGGGCGTGGACGTGGACCCCGTCAAGATCGAGCGGCTGCGCTCGGGCGAGGTGCCCTTCTTCGAACCCGGCCTGCCGGAACTGCTCGCCAAGGCCCTGGACTCCGGGCGGCTGCGCTTCACGACGAGCTCCGAGGAGGCCGCCGAGTTCGGCGACGTCCACTTCATCTGTGTGGGAACTCCGCAGCAGAAGGACTCGTACGCGGCCGATCTGACCTATGTCGACAGCGCGGTCGAGTCGCTCGCCCGGCATCTGCGCAGACGCGCGCTGGTGGTCGGCAAGTCCACCGTGCCGGTGGGCACCGCGGCCCGGCTGACCGAGCTGGTGCAGCGGGTGGCCCCGGCGGGTACGGACGTCGAACTGGCCTGGAACCCGGAGTTCCTGCGCGAGGGCTACGCGGTGGAGGACACCCTGAGACCCGACCGGCTCGTCTTCGGTACGAGCTCCGAATGGGCCGAGCAGCAGCTCAGGGCCGCCTTCGCACCGGTCATCGCCCAGGACACCCCGGTGGTGGTGACCGATCTGCCGACCGCCGAGCTGGTCAAGGTCGCGGCCAACTCGTTCCTCGCCACCAAGATCTCGTACATCAACGCGATGGCGGAGGTCTGCGAGGCCACCGGCGCCGATGTCACCGGTCTCGCCACCGCCCTCGCCTACGACGACCGCATCGGCGGCCGGTTCCTGAAGCCGGGGCTCGGCTTCGGCGGTGGCTGCCTGCCCAAGGACATCCGGGCCTTCAGCCACCGCGCCGAGGAACTGGGCGTCGGCCAGGCCGTCGCCTTCCTGCGCGAGGTGGACGGCATCAACCAGCGCCGCCGGGCCCGTACCGTCGACCTGGTACGCGAACTGACCGGCGGTGAACTCGCCGGTGTCCGGGTGACCGCGCTGGGCGCGGCGTTCAAGCCCAACTCCGACGACATACGTGACGCCCCGGCGCTGGATGTGGCCAGGACGCTGCACCGCGCGGGCGCCCAGGTCACGGTCGTCGACCCGGCGGCCACGGAGAACGCCCGTCGCGCCTTCCCCGAACTCGACTACGGGACCGACGCGATGACCGCCGCCGCCGGCGCCGATGTGGTGCTGCTGCTGACCGAGTGGTCCCAGTTCCGCGAGATCGACCCGCACGCCATGGGCGAGGTGGTCGGGCAGCGCCGTATCGTCGACGGCCGCCATGTCCTCGACCCGGCCCAGTGGCGCGCGGCGGGCTGGGAGTACCGCGCGCTCGGCCGCCCCTGACCTCCCGTAACCCGCCGGACTCTCCCCGTACCGGCCCGGCTCCCCCGGTCGAAGGCCCCTGAGGCCCCGGCCGATCGCCTGGCCGGTTTCACGGGTCCGCCCGCCGGACCACTTTGATCCACACCTTCTCGGGGGCCGGCCCGCCGGGTGGCCGCACAGAAGTCGCGGGCCACGCCCGGCGAACCCGTCGGGTCACCGTCGAGGACACCCTCCGGTCACCGCCCCGCGCGCCCCGCGCCGCGCCCCGCGCCCCGCGCCGCACAACGCCGCGCCCCGCCCCGCCCCGCCCCGCGCGCGCCGCACAACGCCGCGCCGCACAACGCCGCGCCGCGCCCGCCGAGGCGCCACACTTCACCGCGCTCACCGCGCAGACCACGCCCGCCGATCCGAGCGGCAAGCTGCCGTCGCGCGCGTGGTCGCGCCAAGAAACTGGTCGGCGTGCGAGAACCGTTGACAAACCGGTGACATGATTGGAACCTTTGACTCGCAAAAAGATGGATAACTAGCTCAATTTTTTTGCGCTACTTGTGCAACTTCACGGCAGTGCCTCGCTCGCCTCGTTCCCCCACGTCGTACGTCCCGCACCAGGCACGTCCCGCACCACGTACGCCCCGCACCAGGCACCGCACGCACCTCATGTCCCACGCACCCGCTAGACGCGTGACGCGGGTCCCGCGCGTCGCACGGCCGGCCCGGACCCGCGGGCCGCCGCTCTCTCGTTCCGACGAACAGAGGACACCATGAAACGGAAACAGCTCCGCTGGCGGCTGATCATCGGCGCGGTCGTGGCCGCCATGATCTCCGTCGGGCTTCTGCCCGTCTCCGCCTCCGCGGCCGACGGCCCCAACCTCGCCCTCGGCAGAACCGCGTCCGCGAGCGGATCCGAGGGAAGCCATCCCGCCTCCAACGTCACCGACGGCAACCAGGCGACGTACTGGGAGGGGCCGAACAACACCTTCCCGGCATGGATCCGGGTCGACCTGGGCGAAGAGACCGAGGTCGACGGGGTGGTGCTCAAGCTGCCGACGACCTGGGAAGCCCGTACCCAGGCCCTCAGCGTGCAGGGCAGCACCGACGGGATCACCTTCGGCACCCTGTCCACCTCGCAGGGCCGGTCCTTCACCCCGGCCGCGGGCAACACCGTCACCATCGACTTCACCGTCGCGAGCGTCCGTTACGTACGGGTGAACATCACCGGCAACACGGGCTGGCCCGCCGGGCAGGTCTCCGAGTTCGAGATCTACGGCCCGGAGGGTGACGACGGCGGCGACGGCGGGGACGGAGGCGACGGCGAGGAGCCCACCGGCACCAACCTGGCGGTCGGCAAGCCGATCGAGGCGTCGTCCTCGGTGTTCACCTTCGTCGCGCGCAACGCCAACGACGACAACACCGGCACCTACTGGGAGGGCGCCGGCCACCCGTCGTCGCTGACGGTGAAGCTCGGTGCCAACGCCGACATCACCGGAATCGTGGTCAAGCTGAACCCCGGCTCGGCGTGGGGGACCCGTACGCAGAACATCCAGGTCCTCGGCCGTGACCAGGCCGCCACCGGCTTCACCTCGCTGTCGGGCCGCGCCAACTACACCTTCAACCCGGCGACCAACCAGAACTCCGTGACCATCCCGGTCACCGGACGCGCCGCCGATGTCCAGCTCCAGATCTTCAGCAACACCGGCGCGGGCGGCGGACAGGTCGCCGAGCTCCAGGTCGTCGGAACACCCGCGCCCAACCCGGATCTGACCGTCTCCGCGCTGTCGTGGACCCCCGCCTCCCCCGTGGAGACCGACACGATCAGGGTGAACGCGACCGTACGGAACGCCGGTTCGGCCGCCTCGGCCGCGACCACAGTCAATGTCAGCGTGGGCGGAGCGGTGGCCGGCAGCGCCGCGGTCGGCGCGCTCGCCGCGGGCGCCTCGGCCACGGTCCCGGTCGATATCGGCCGGCGTGCGATGGGCAGTTACACGGTGACCTCGGTGGTGGACCCGACCGACACGATCATCGAGCAGGACAACGCCAACAACAGCCTCACCGCGACCTCGCAGCTCGTGGTCGCGCAGAGCCCCGGCCCGGACCTCCAGGTGCTCGGCATCGAGTCCAGCCCGCAGAATCCGGCCGTGGGCGCGCCGGTCCGCTTCACCGTGGCGGTCAAGAACCGCGGCACCACCGCGACCGGCGCCACCACGGTCACGCGGGTCGCCGTGGGCGGCACCACGCTCAACACCGACACCCCGTCGATCGCGGCGGGCGCGACGGCCAATGTGAGCGTCAACGGCACCTGGACCGCCACCAACGGCGGAGCCACCATCGTCGCCACGGCCGACGCGACCAACACCGTCACCGAGACCAGCGAGACCAACAACACCTTCACGCGCTCGATCGTGGTCGGCCGCGGGGCGGCGGTCCCGTACACCGAGTACGAGGCGGAGTCCGGCCGCTACCAGGGCACACTGCTGGAGGCCGACCCGCTGCGCACGTTCGGGCACACCAACTTCGCCTCCGAGTCCTCCGGGCGCAAGTCGGTGCGGCTGGGCAGCACGGGCCAGTTCGTGGAGTTCACCTCGACCAACCCGGCGAACTCGATCGTGGTGCGCAACTCCATCCCCGACGCCGCGGGCGGCGGCGGCACGGAGGCCACCATCAGCCTCTACGCCAATGACACCTTCGTCCGGAAGCTGACGCTCTCCTCGAAGCACAGCTGGCTGTACGGCGACACCGACGGCCCCGAGGCCCTGACGAACACGCCCCAGGCCGACGCCCGGCGGCTGTTCGACGAGTCGCACGCGCTGCTGTCGACGACGTACCCGGTCGGCACGAAGTTCCGGTTGCAGCGTGACGCGACCGACTCGGCCGCCTTCTACATCATCGACCTGATCGACCTGGAGCAGGTCGCGCCCCCGGCGAGCAAGCCCGCCGAGTGCACCTCGATCACGGCGTACGGCGCGATCCCGGACGACGGGAACGACGACACGGAAGCCATCCAGCGCGCGGTGACCGCCGACCAGGAAGGCACCATCTCCTGCGTGTGGATCCCGGCGGGCCAGTGGCGCCAGGAGAAGAAGATCCTCACCGACGACCCGCTGAACCGCGGGCAGTACAACCAGGTGGGCATCAGCAATGTCACGATCCGCGGCGCGGGCATGTGGCACTCCCAGCTCTACACCCTGACCGAGCCGCACCAGGCCGTGGGCAGCATCAACCACCCGCACGAGGGCAACTTCGGCTTCGACATCGACAACAACACCCAGATCTCCGACATCGCCATCTTCGGCTCCGGCACCATCCGGGGCGGCCCCGGCGGCGCCGAGGGCGGAGTCGGTCTCAACGGGCGATTCGGCAAGGACACCAAGATCTCCAACGTCTGGATCGAGCACGCCAACGTGGGTGTCTGGGTCGGCCGTGACTACGACAACATCCCGGATCTGTGGGGCCCCGGCGACGGGCTGGAGTTCACCGGGATGCGTATCCGCAACACCTACGCCGACGGCATCAACTTCACCAACGGCACCAGCAACTCGCGGGTGTTCAACTCCTCCTTCCGCACCACCGGTGACGACTCGCTGGCCGTCTGGGCCAACCGGTATGTGAAGGACCCCTCGGTGAACATCGCGCACGACAACCAGTTCCTCAACAACACCGTGCAGCTGCCCTGGCGGGCGACCGGTATCGCGGTCTACGGCGGCTACGGCAACAAGATCGAGAACAACCTGATCTACGACACGGCGAACTACCCGGGCATCATGCTGGCGACCGACCACGATCCCCTGCCCTTCTCCGGGCAGACCCTGATCGCCAACAACGCCCTCCACCGCACCGGCGGCGCCTTCTGGAACGAGGATCAGGAATTCGGCGCCATCACCCTGTTCCCGCAGGCCAGAGATATCCCGGGAGTCACGATCCGGGACACCGACATCTACGACTCGACGTATGACGGCATCCAGTTCAAGACGGGTGGCGGCAATATGCCGAATGTCGCGATCAGCAATGTGAAGATCGACAAGTCCAACAACGGCGCCGGGATCCTGGCCATGAGCGGCGCTCGCGGCAACGCGACGCTGACCAACGTGACCATCACGAACTCCGGCGACGGCAATATCGTCACCCAGCCCGGATCGAGCTTCGTGATCACGGGCGGGGCCGCGGCGGCGGCGCGCGACCGCCGGTGAGCGACTGACCGGCATCACCCGCACACACCGAGGCCGGTGTGACGGCTCCCTTTCCTGACGGAGGGGGCCGCCGCACCGGCCTTGCCGGTTCTCCGACGGCGGGACCGGCGGACAGTGGCAGGATCGGCGGAATGAGAATTCTCGTCATCGGTGCGACAGGAACGATCGGCAGCGCGGTCGCCGGGCCGGGCCGGGACTGAAACGTCGTCGTCGGTGGGTCGTTATCCCTTACGCCCGGGTGAGGCGTGCCGTCCGCCGGCGGACGGTCAGGTGAGAGAGGGATGCCCATGCGTAGTTCACCGAGGAGGTTCGTCGCTTCCCTGATGGTCGCGACCGCCGCTCTGATGGCCATGAGTACGGAGGCCGCCGTGAGTACGGAGGCCGGCTCCGGCGCGACACCCTCCGCCGCGACACCCTCCGCCGCCCTGGCGGAGCCGAAGAGGGAGCGCGTCAAGGACTACCCCACCCGGGAGGAGTGCGAGGCCGCCGGGAAGGCGGGGGTACGCGCGCGGAAGTGGAAGGACCCGGTCTGCTGGGCGTACTGGAGCACCGGGTACTGGTCGCTCATCGTCACCCGGCTGTGAGCACCGGGCCCGCGGTGACCGCCGCCCGTACGCATATACGGGCGGCGAAAGCGGCGAGGGCGGCGGGGGCCGCCTCTTCACTGCTGCTCGGCGGCCTGGGCGTATGGCTCGTGGTGCTGGCCTCGGCCGGTGCGGAGCACCTGTCGGCGGTCTACTCGCTGCCGCGCGCCACCGCCGAGATCACCCGGCTGGTGGTGGGTCTGCCGGTCTGCGCCGTGGGCGTGCTGCTGCTGGCCGACCGTTTCGCGCGCCGGGCCGGCGGTGTGCTGCTGGCCGCGGGCGTCTGGTGGATCCTTCCCACCGTCGCCTCCGATGTGCTCTTCGTCGTCCATGGCGACGGAACTGCCCCGGCGCCGGTGGCCGCGGTGGTGATCCTGCTCAGGGCCGTCGGAGCACTCGCCCGGCCGCTGACCGTACTGCTCCTGCCGTTGTGGATCTTTCCCTCGCCCTTTCCCTCCCGGTCCGCCGTACGGTGGCGGCGCGGCCTCGCGGCCGGGATCTGCGCCGTTCATGTGGGACACACCGGGGTGTGGGCGCTCGGTGTGCCGGTGGTGAACGGGTTCGTCAGCCCCTGGGCCCATACCGGTATCGGGAGGGACAGCGAGTCGCTGCAACTCCTGGGGGAGGAAGTCCTCTTCTGGGTGCGCCTGGTGGTGACCGCGCTGGTGGTGACGGTCTGCCTGGTGCGGGCCCGTACCGCTCCGGCGGGCGGAGACCGGCGTCTGTGGACGTTCCTCGCCCTCGTCTACCCGGCCTGTGCGTTCCTGCTGCTCGGATCCGTGCCGGGAGAGGGCTGGGCCGTCGCCGCCTCCACGGCGGGGAGCG
Source organism: Streptomyces sp. NPDC055025 (assembly GCF_053608565.1). Classification (NCBI taxonomy): domain Bacteria; kingdom Bacillati; phylum Actinomycetota; class Actinomycetes; order Kitasatosporales; family Streptomycetaceae; genus Streptomyces; species Streptomyces sp. NPDC055025. The sequence continues at coordinate 26,878 of NZ_JBSGVS010000028.1, read as the reverse complement.
CGCTGTGGATGGCCATGATGTGTCTGGCGGCGGCCCGCGGCGGTCTGTGGCGGCTGGAGCGGGCGACCAGCCACCGGCTGTCCGTCGCGTTCGTGCTCACCGCGCTGGCCAACGCCGCGGTGTGCGCGGCCGTGGCGGTGTGGGTGGCGTACCCGGCCGCGCGAGGTGCGGCGACCTTCGGTGTCGCGGGCGCCGCCCTGGTGGCCGGCGGGGCCGCCCGCTCCGTGACACGCCGCGCGTCGCTGGCGGTGGAGCGGGTCTTCTACGGGCCGCGTGCCCGACCGCACGAGGCCGTACGGGCCCTGGCGGTCCGGCTGCGCGAGGCCCCGAACCCCGGCGACGTGCCCGAGCAGATCTGCCGCAGCGTCGTGGAGGACCTGGGGCTGTCCGGGGCGGTGATCGAGGTCGACACCCGCTCGGGGCCGCGGCGGCTCGCCCGCGCCGGCGCTCCCCCCACCGACCTCGGGCAGGTCTTCGTCCTGCGGCACCACGGGCAGACGGTGGGCCGTCTGACGGTCGCGCGCGACGGCGCGAGCACACCCGCCGAGCGTGACAGCGATCTGCTGTCCCTGCTCACCGATCAGGCGGGACCGGCGCTGGCCGCCCTGCGGCTGGCCGAGGAGGCGCAGGGCGCGAGGGAACGGCTGGTGCTCGCCAGGGAGGAGGAGCGCCGGCGGCTGCGCCGGGAGATCCATGACGGGCTCGGTCCTCAACTGGCCGCCGTGCAGATGCGGTTGGGGACGGCCCAGGCCTGCGGTGCGATGGAATCGGCGGCGGCCGGGCAGTTGCGGATGGCGGCCGAGGGACTCCGTGAGGCGCTGACGGAAGTGCGCCGTATCACCGCGGGACTGACCCCCGCGATCCTGGTGGAGAGCGGTCTGCTCGACGCCACCCGGATTCTCGCGCACCGTCTCAGCGGCGAGGACGTACAGGTGACGGTGACCACCCCGCGGACCCCGCTGCCGGCACTGGCCCCCGCGGTGGAGACGGCCGCCTACCGGATCGTGGCGGAGGCGATCACCAATGCCGTACGTCACTCCGGGGCCCGGCGTGTCCAGGTCGCCCTCGGCGTCGGTACCGGCGCGCTCACGGTCACCGTCGCCGACGACGGGACCGGACTGGACCCCCGCGCCGTGCCCGGGACGGGCCTGGCCTCGTTCACCGAACGGGCCGAGGAGATCGGCGGCACCTCGGCCATCAGCAGCGGTCCGCGGGGCACCACGGTGCGGGCCGTCCTGCCCGTCACCGTCCCGCACCAGCACGACCACCAGCACGACCACCAGGACGACCACCAACAGCGGCACCGGGAAGGAACACGGCACCATGGGTGAACAGCCCGCGCGATCCGCCGACCAGAGTGACGGCCAGGACGGCGGCCGAAACGGCGGCCAGGACGGCGGTCAGAGCGGTGGCCGGGGCGGCGGTACGCCCGGGTCCGCCTGGCGGGTCATGCTCGTCGACGACCATCCCCTCTTCCGCGAGGGGCTCGCGGCGGCGGTCGACCTGGACGACGGTTTCACCGTGGTCGCCGAGGCCGCCACCGGTGAGGACGCGCTCGTGGAGGCCGCCCGTACGGCCCCCGACCTGGTGGTGATGGATCTCGGCCTGCCCGGCCTGTCCGGCCTGGAGACCACCCGGCGGCTCCTCACCGCCCGTCCGGAGACCCGGGTGGTGGTGATGACGATGTCCGAGGACGACGACAACCTGCTGGCGGCGATGCGCGCGGGCGCCCGTGGCTATCTCCTCAAAGGCGCGCTGCGGGAGGAGATCCTGCACGCGCTCCATACGGTCGGCGGGGGCGGGGCGGTGTTCAGTCCCCGGATGGCCGAGCGCCTCGGCTCCCTGTTCGCGGCGGTCGGCGGCTCACCGGCGAAGGAGGCCTTCCCGACCCTGACGGCGCGCGAGCGGGAGATCCTCGATCTGCTGGCCGCCGGGCTCGGTTACCGGCAGATCGCACAGCGGCTGTTCGTCGTGGACAAGACCGTGCGCAACCATGTCGGAGCGATCTTCGCCAAGCTTCAGGTGCACGACCGCGCCTCGGCGATCGTAAGGGCCCGTGACGCGGGACTGGGCTCCGGGTGATCCCCCGTTTTCGTCCCCCCTCTTCTCCCTGATCCCGCGTCACGGGCCGGTCATACGCGGCGGTTCAGCGGTCGGTCCACAGGTACCACTTGAATCCGCCGCTCGCGCACCGGTACCAGGACCACTGCCCGCCGTCGACTCCCCTCCCGCCGGCCTCAAGACACTCGGCCAGCCTGAAGTACTGGCCACGCAGGACGGGACCGTCCGCCGCGGAGGTGCCGGCCTCGTCCTTCGGCTGTACGTGGACCCGCTCGGCGGCCGCGGCCCCGGTCACGGCCACGCCCGTTCCCGCGACGGCGGCCAGGGCGACGGCGAGCCCGCGCAGGGCCAGGGTGACGCGTGCCATCAGTCGGTCCACAGGATCCAGAAGAAGGTGCCGTTGGCGCACTGGAATCCGGTCCAGTGGCCGCGGGCGACTCCCTCCTGGCCCGCCTCCAGACAGCCGCCCCGTGTGACGTACTTGCCCCGGAGGTTGGGATAGCCGTCCGCCGCCGCGACGGCGGCGGACGACGCGGTCGCCCGGGTGAGCTGGTCACTGCCGACGGCCACGGCCTGGGCGGTGCCGATTCCCATCGCCGTGACCGCCGTGACGGCCAGGGCGGCGGCGAAAGAAGCGGGACGCTTCATATCTGTTCCTTTCCCGAGAACGGGACCGGGCGGCCGAAGCTCTTGTCGTCCGCCCGGTCCGGACACCAAGAGCTTCGGCCGCCCGATGACCCAGGCACATGGGTCAACCGCCCTGCCCCGCCCGCCCCAGGTCCGAACGCGCGTGGCTCACCCGGCCGAATCGAGGGCCGACCAGGTGGTGGCGGGGAGGTCGTGGGCGCTCCAGCGGGCGGCGGAGGTGACCTCCTCGGGGGAGCGGAAACCGGCGACGACGGTGGCCACGACGGGATCGCGGAGGGGGAAGCGGACGGCGGCGTGGGGGAGGACGGTGCCGTGGTCGGCGCAGACGCCGGCGAGGCGGCGGGCGCGGCGCAGCAGGGCCTCGGGAGCGGGGCCGTAGTCGAAGGAGGCGTCGTCGGGAGGGCAGGGGCGGCTGAGCAGACCGGAGTTGAACGGCGCCGCCGCGACCACGGAGACACCGCGCTCCGCGCACGCGTCGAGCAGCGGGCGGGCGCTCCGGTCGATCAGGGTCCAGCGGCCGGCCACCATCACGGCGTCCACGTCCGCCTCGGTGACGAAGCGCAGCAGGGGCGCGACGGTGTTCATGCCGACGCCGACGGCGCCGACGACACCCTGGTCGCGCAGGTCCGCCAGGGCGGGCAGGGCATGGCGGAGGGCCGCGTCGAGATGGGCGTCGGGGTCATGGACGTAGACGATGTCCACCCGGTCCAGACCGAGCCGGGCCAGACTGCCCTCCAGGCTCCGCAGGACGCCGTCGCGCGAGTAGTCGGGACGGCGGATCAGGGTGTCCGGTACGGCGAAGCCCCCCGCGGCCAGATCGGATCCGGTGGGCGCGGGGTGGGGTTCGAGCAGCCTGCCGACCTTGGTGGAGACGGTGAACTCCGCGCGCGGCCGGTGCGCGAGCGCCTCGCCGAGCCGGCGTTCGGAGAGTCCGAGGCCGTAGTGCGGGGCGGTGTCGTAGTAGCGCACCCCGGCGTCCCAGGCGGCGTCGACCGCGGCCCGCGCCTGGTCGTCGCCGATCGGGGTGTAGAGATTGCCGAGGGGGGCGCCGCCGAATCCCAGGGGGCTGACGCGGACCCGCGTACGGCCGAGCCGCCGGGCCGTCACGGGGCGATCCCGTACCAGCGCGCGGCCGTCGTGCCGAAGACCGCCTCGCGCTCGTCGGCGCTCAGCCGGTCCGTGAGCGTCCCGGCGACGGCCAGGACGTCGTCGTACTCGGCCGCGAGCAGACAGACCGGCCAGTCCGAGCCGTACATGAGGCGGTGCGGACCCACCGTGGCGAGCAGCACGTCGGCGTAGGGGCGCAGAGCCCGCGCGGGGCTTTCCTCCGTCCTGGTGACCAGGCCGGACAGTTTCACGGCGACGTTGGGGCAGTCCGCGAGATCGGTCAGCAGCGCGGTCCACGGCTCCAGCCCGTCCGCCCCGACGACCGGATTGCCGGCGTGGTCCAGGACGAAGCGGACGTCCGGCAGCTCGCGTACGGTCCGTACGGCGGCGGGCAGTTGGTCGGGCCGCACCAGCAGGTCGTACACGAGACCCGCCGCGCCGACCGCCTCGATGCCGCGACGGACCTCGGGACGGTCCGTCCAGTCCGGGGCGGTCTCGTCCTGGACGCCGTGCCGGATGCCGACGAGCGCGGAGCCGCCCGGCCCCTCGCGCAGTTCCGCGAGACGGTCGGCGATACCGGGATCGGTCAGGCTCGTCCAGCCGACGACCGCCCGGACGTGCGGGTCCCGCGCCGCCAGGGCGAGCAGTTCCGGTGTCTCGTCCGGTACGGGGATGGTCTGGACGACGACGGTGGCGTCGATGGCGTTCCGGTCGAGCGCGGGGCGCAGATCGGCGGCGGTGAAGGTCCGGCGCAGGGCGGGCACGTCTCGGGTCCACGGCTGGTCGCGCACTCCGAGGTCCCACAGATGGTGATGAGCGTCGATGCGCACCGTTCTTCGATCCTTCGGGTCGGCGGAGTGGGCATGGCGGACGGACGGTGGACGGCTGAACGGAGGGAGGGGGCGCGCCCTCAGTCGAGGTGGAAGATCTCCTCCGCCGGGGCCCACCACTCCCCCTCGGCCACCCCCTCCAGCGGCTGCTGGCACGGGTCGGTCAGCGCCCACCACTCACGGGACACCGGATCGGCGGCGATCGCCGCGGTGTCGGCCGCGTAGTCGGTCCCCGTGTACTCCAGATAGCTGAAGAGCAGACCGTCCCGCAGGAAGATCGAGTAGTTGCCGATGTTGGCCCGCTTGAGGGCCGCGAGCACACCGGGCCACGCGGCGGCGTGCAGTGCGCGGTACTCCGGCTCCTTCTCGGGGCGCAGCCGGATCACGGCGGCGAAACGCTGCACGGGCTCAGCCCTCCTTCCTCAGACGCAGCCCGTCCATACCGCCGTCCACGGCCAGGGCGGTGCCCGTCGTGGAGGCGGCGGCCGGGGAGGCCAGATGGACGACGGCGGCGGCGATCTCGTCGGCGGCGACCAGCCGGCCGTGCGGCTGCCGCGCCGCCAGCGCCGCATATTCGGCGGCCGGGTCGTCGGCCCGCTCCAGCAGCCGGCCCACCCACGGGGTGTCGGCGGTGCCGGGGTTGACGGCGTTGACCCGGATGCCCTCCGCCAGCAGATCGGCGGCCATCGCCCGGGTCAGCGAGAGCACCGCGCCCTTGGTGGCCGAGTACAGCGCCCGCCGCGGCAGTCCGGCCGTCGCCGCGATCGAGCCGATGTTGACCACCGACGCGTGGGCGGAGGCGCGCAGTGCGGGCAGCGCGGCCCGGGTCACCCGCACCAGCCCGACGACATTGATGTCGAGGACGCGGTGCCACTCGTCGTCGCCGTTGTCCTCGATACCGCCCTGCGCGCCGATCCCGGCGTTGTTGACCAGTACGTCCAGCCCGCCGAGGGCCGCGACGGCCTCCCCGACACCGGCCACGACCGAGGCGTCGTCGCCGATGTCGGCCCGGACGTACACCAGGCCCTGTCCCCCGGACGCCGCCTCCGACGTCACCTGCGGCACCTCCTCGGGCGCCGCCCGGTCGAGCACGGCCACCCGCGCCCCCTCGGCGGCGAGCAGCCGGGCGGTGGCCAGACCGATGCCGGAGGCACCGCCGGTGACCAGGGCGCCGAGTCCGTCGAACGCGCCCGTGTGACGAGCACCGATGTGAGCGCCCATGTCAGGCCTCCCCGAATGTCTGCCGCTGGCGGCCGAGGCCGTCGATCTCCACGACCACGACATCTCCCGCTCGTAGATAGGGCCCGCCGGGACGGCCCAGGGCAACGCCCGCGGGCGTTCCGGTGTTGATCACATCGCCGGGGCGCAGCACCATGAAGTGGCTCAGATAGCGGACCAGCTCGTGCACTCCGAAGATCATGTCGGCGGTGCTGCCGTTCTGGCGCGGCTCGCCGTTGACCGAGAGCCGCAGACCGAGCGTCTGCACGTCGGCCACCTCGTCCGCGGTGAGGAGCCAAGGACCGAACGGATTGAACGTCTCGCAGTTCTTGCCCTTGTCCCACTGGCCGCCGCGTTCGAGCTGGAACTCGCGCTCGGAGACGTCGTTGCTGATCGCGTAACCGGCCACGCAGGCCGCCGCGGCGCTCTCGTCGGGCAGATAGCGGGCCTCGCGGCCGATGACGACGGCCAGTTCGACCTCGTAGTCGGTCTTCACGGAGCGGCGCGGGATCAGCACGGGGTCGTCGGGGCCGACCACGGTGTCCGGGGACTTGAGGAAGACGATCGGCTCCTCGGGGATGGCGGCGCCGGTCTCGGCCGCGTGCGCGCGGTAGTTGAGGCCGACGCAGACGATCTTCCCGATGCCGGCCAGCGGCGGGCCGAACCGGCCGGGCGTCCCGGCCACCGGCAGCGCGTCGAGGTCGACGCCGTCCAGGACCGTACGAAGGGTGGCGGGCGTCAGATCGCCGACGACCGGGCGCAGATCACGCCACACCCCGTCGGCCCCGGATATCAGGGGCTGTTCGGCTCCCGCCCTGCCGTGCCGTGCCAGTCTCATCGCCGTCTCTCCCACAGGTGTGCGCTCGGGTGCGCGCTCGGACACGCGCCCGGACGGCGGGTCCCTTCGGCAGCCGCGCCGGGCGCCCGTCCCGGCGCCACCGCACTCTCCATCACCATGGATCTGCTTCAAGGATCTGCTTCATCCGACAGGCAGGACCATAAGGATCTGATCCCTTCCACGCAATAGTTGCGGATGAGACGTCCCTTTTATTGCGATAAGTGCCGCTACAGAGGGCCGATGAATGAAGTTTCGTCCGGACTCTTCTCAACACGAAACGTGGATGTCATAGTTACCCCCGCCGATGAACCTGATTAATCCGAACATGGAAAACGGGGGTTACACCATGGCAGCTCCATCCCAGGGCCCTGGCGAAGGGGATGACGACGCGTCGCGTCCCTACCGGCCGGGGTACGAGCTGGTCGCCGAGCAGCTCCTGAACTACATCGCCGAGCAGAATCTGCGCTCCGGGGACCGGCTGCCGACCGAACAGGGTCTGGCCGAGATCCTGGGCGCCTCCCGCAATGTCACCCGCGAGGCGGTGAAGGTCCTGGCCGCCATCGGCCGGCTGAGTGTGCGGCGCGGCGCGGGGATCTTCGTCGCCGACTCGGCCGGCGGGCTGGTGGACGACCATCTCTCGCACTTCCGGCCGACGAGCATGGAAGACGTCCTGATGCTCCTCGACTACCGGACGGTGATCGAGTCGGAGACGGCCCGCCGGGCCGCCACCCTCGCCACCCCGATCGAGGTCAGGGCCGTCCGGGAGTGCGCCGAGACCTCGCTGGTGGCGGGCCGGGCGGCCGACGGGTACGCCTTCGCCAAGGCCGACGAGGCGTTCCACGACGCGGTCGGTGCCGCCGCGCACAACGTGTTCCTCAGATCGAGCGTCGCCGGTGTGCGGCGCCTGGCGTCACAGTCCGATGTGCTGCTCTTCCACGGTGACGCGCCCGGGTCGCTGGAGGTCGCCGCACGCCAGCATCTCGCCATAGCCGAGGCGGTCGCCGCGGGGGAGGCCGATCTCGCCGGGGAGCTGATGGTGGAGCACATCGCCACCACACAGAGCCAGTTCGAACGAAAGATCCGCGACCGGCTGTTCAACCTCGACGGCCGCGCCGCGTCCGGCACCTCCGGTGCCTCCGGGGCGTCCGTACGGCCCCCGAGGAGCGCCGGGGACGAACCCCTGTCCCCGGAGACATCCGCCTCCTGAACCGGCGCGGCACCGGCGCCCCATCAGCACCGCACCGGCGCCGCACCGACCAGCACCAGCACCAGCACCCCCATCGGTTCCACCCGCACCGCACCGGTGCCACGGCTCGCGGACCGAGCCGCCCAACGCCGGGGGGACCCGGAGGACGACCGGGTTCCCCCACTGTCACTTCCTTCAGGCGATTGGATTTCCGTGTCTGTTCCGTCTGCTCGCGGGAGCGTATTCATACCGCTCCGAAGAACACTGATAGCCGCCCTGTCCCTGGCCGCCGCGGCGGCGCCCCTGGCCGCCGTGCCGGCCCAGGCGTCCCCGTCGCGTGCGTCGGGCCTGGACGTCTATGTCTCACCGTCCGGCCGGGACTCCGGCTCCGGCACCGCCGCGCGTCCGTTCAAGACGCTGGAACACGCGCGGGACTACGTACGTGAGGCCGGGAAGAAGGTACGCGGCGATGTCCACGTACGGCTCCTGTCCGGTACGTACCAGCTCAGCCGCACCTTCAGCCTCACCGCCCAGGACTCCGGCAAGGACGGGCACCGGGTCGTCTACGAGGCCGCGCCCGGCGCGCGGCCGGTGATCAGCGGCGGCAAGCGGATCACCGGCTGGACCCCGGCCGACGCGTCGGGGAAGGTCTTCAAGGCGTCCGTCGGCGATCTCGACACCCGTCAGCTCTATGTGGACGGCGAACTCCAGACCCGGGCGCGCGGCGCGACGAACCCGTCCGGCTTCAGCAAGACGTCCACCGGCTACACCTTCACCGACAGCGGCATCAGCGGCTATCAGCGCCCCCAGGACCTGGAGGTCATCAGCAAGTGGGGCTGGAAGATGATGCGCTGCCCCGTGGCGTCGGTCTCCGGCACCGCGATGACGATGCGCCAGCCCTGCTGGCGCAACGCCAACCTCCAGTCGGGCCAGGAGATCCAGAACCCGACCTGGCTGGAGAACGCCCGCGAACTGCTGGACTCCCCCGGTGAGTGGTACCTGGACAAGGGCCGGGGCGAGGTCTACTACATGCCCCAGGACGGCCAGGACCTGTCCGCCGCCAACGTCACGGTGCCGCTCGTCCAGGACCTGGTCGATCTGAACGGCACCCGGGGCAAGCCGGTCACCGATGTCTCCTTCGAGGGCATCACCTTCTCCTACTCCACCTGGCTCGCGCCCAGTTCGCCCGACGGCCACATCGAGGGCCAGGCGGGCTTCCGGATGGTCGGCGAGAACAACCCCGACTTCGACTCCACCCGGCTGAACTGGCAGAAGACGCCCGGCGCGGTCAATGTGACCCATGGCCACCGGATCGGCTTCAGCGGCAACACCTTCACCCACCTCGGCGCCGTCGGCCTGAATCTCAACACCGGGACCCAGGACACCGACGTCACGGGCAATGTCTTCCGGCAGATCGCCGCCACCGGTATCCAGATCGGCGGGGTCGAGGCCGGGGACGCGCACCCGGGCGACCGGCGGGACATCACCAAGGACGTCACGGTCGACAACAACGTCGTCACCAGGGCCGCCGACGTGTACAACGGCTCGCTGGGCATCCTGGCCGGCTACACCGACCACACGGTGATCACCCACAACAAGGTCTACGACCTGCCCTACAGCGGTATCTCGGTGGGCTGGGGCTGGGGGCTGACCGACCAGGGCGGCAACAGCGCCTACCCGAACAACGCGGGCATCCCCGTCTGGGACACCCCCACCACCAGCCGGAACACCCTCGTCACCGACAACGAGATCGGCGACATCATGAAGTCGCAGGCGGACGGCGGCGGTGTGTACACCCTCAGCTCCAACCCGGGCGGTGAGGTCTCCGGCAACTACATCCACGGTGTTCCGGAGCACGCGTACGGCGCGGTCTACCACGACGAGGGCAGCCGCCACTGGCGCAACACCGGCAACGCGTTCTGCGACGTGTCCTTCCAGTGGCTGCTGATGAACCACGCGGAGGACAACACCGCGACGGGCAACTACACCAGCAACCCCAACTTCAGCGTCCAGTACCTCAGCAAGAACAACGACGTCAACGGCAACATCACCGTCGGCTCCTGCGACCAGCTCCCGGCCTCGGTCATCGCCAACGCCGGTCTCGAACCGCGCTACCGCCATCTCGACCCGGGCCCGGCCGTCACCGACCGCGAGGCGCCCACCGCGCCCGGCACCCCGGCCGTGGTCACCGACTTCCCGACCGTGGCCGACCTCACCTGGGCCGCGTCCACCGACGCCAAGGGCGTCACGGGCTACTCCGTCCACCGGGACGGCAAGCTCGTCAACGCCACCGGGACGAACTCGGTGCGCATCCCCGGTCTGAAGGCGGGCACGACCTACAAGTTCAAGATCACCGCACGCGACGCGGCCGGCAACGAGTCCCGGCCGAGCCGCGAGGTGAAGGTCACCATGCCCACCGGCGGTGACCTGGCGCTGAGGAAGCCGGTCACCTACTCGTCGTACTCGGAGGAGAACACCCCCGAGAAGGCCGTGGACGGAGATCTCTCCACCCGCTGGGCCCAGGGACTCGGACTGCCCGACCCCTCCTGGATCCAGGTGGACCTCGGCGCCCAGTACGACGTGAACGGCGCGATCACCACCTTCGAGAAGAGCAGCGGCTACAAGTACCGCGTCGAGGTGTCGCCGGACGAGATCAGCTGGAAGACGCTGGAGGACCACACCTCCGCCGACACCACGGCGATGACCGGCTACTTCCACACCGCCGAGCCGGTCGCCGGCCGCTTCGTACGGCTGACGGTCACCGGATCGCGCGGCAACGGCGGCAGTGTCTTCGACTTCCAGGTCTACGGCACCCCCCGGGCGCCCGGCCCGGACCGTACGCCGCCCTCGGCCCCCGGACAGCCCCGGGTCACCCCGCTGCTGCCCAGCCTGGTGGACCTCGACTGGGCCGCCGCGACCGATGACACCGGCGTGACCGGCTACGCCGTCTACCAGGACGGCAAGCGGATCGCCCTCACCGACGCCACGACACTGCGGGTCTCCGGGCTGACCCCGGAGAAGGAGTACACCTTCACCGTCGTGGCCCGGGACGGCGTGCTCAACACCTCCGAGCCCAGCGCGGCGGCCGTCGTCACCACGCCCGCCGACAACGATCTGGCGCTGCGCAAGCCCGTCACCGCCTCGTCGTACTCGGAGGACCACACCCCCGAGAAGGCGGTCGACGGAGATCTCTCCACCCGCTGGGCCCAGGGACTCGGACTGCCCGACCCCTCCTGGATCCAGGTGGACCTCGGCCGGGACACCGAGGTCTCCAGTGTGGTGACCACCTTCGAGCTGCCCAGCGGCTACCGGTACCGCCTGGAGTACTCGACCGACGGGACGGCGTGGTCCGTCCTCGATGACCACACCTCCGCGAACACCACATCGGCGGCCAACTACTCGTTCGCCGACCAGCCCGTCACCGCCCGCTATGTGCGGCTGACCGTCACCGGCTCCAGCTGGAACGGCGGCAGCATCTACGGGCTCCAGGTGTACGGCGAGTTCTGACCCGCACCCCGTACGCCCGCCCGGGACCGTAATCGCCCCCACCGGGCCGGCCCGCTCACACAGAAACGAAAGCCAGGATGAAGATCACCGAAGTCGAAGTACACCGCATCGACGTTCCGGCGGCCAGTCCGCCCTTCCGCTGGCGGAACGGGCTGAGCGGAAGCGCCCCGGTGGGGGACGGCGCGGTGCTGCGCATCGGCACCGACGAGGGGGCCGAGGGGGTGGCCGTGTTCGCCCGGCCGGGAGCCTTCACCACCCTGCGGGACCTGGTCGATCTGGTCTTCCGTGACGAGCTGGTCGGAGCCGATCCGTTCCAGCGCGAATGGCTGTGGCACCGGGTGTGGGAGCTGGACCGTATCCACGAACTCCCGCTCCCCACCCTGGGCCTGGTCGACACCGCCCTGTGGGACCTGGCCGGCCGCTACCACGGCCAGCCGGTCTGGCGCCTGCTCGGCGGCTTCCGGGAGTCCATCCCCGCCTACGCCTCCACCTCGACGTTCTCCAGCGTCGCGGAGTTCCTCGATGTGGCGGACCAGTGCCTGGAGCTGGGCTACCGCGGTATCAAGCTGCACGCCTGGGGCGATGTCCGCCGCGACGCCGAGCTGTGCCTGGCGCTGCGCGACCATGTCGGTCCCTCGGTGCCGCTGATGTACGACGGGTCGGCCGGCTTCGACCTGCCCGACGCGATCCGGCTGGGACGCGCGCTGTCCGAGGCGGACTACCTCTGGTACGAGGAGCCGATGCGGGAGTTCAGCATCTCCGCGTACCAGCGGCTGGCGGCGGCGGTGGACGTACCGCTGCTCGTCGCCGAGACCTCCGACGGAGCGCATATGAACTCCGCGGACTTCATCAAGGCCGGCGCCGCCACCTTCGGGGTGCGGGCCGGCACCACCCTCCGGGGCGGGATCACCGGTGCCATGCGCACCGCGCATCTCGCCGACGCCTACCGGCTCCGTGCCGAGGTGCACGGTTCGGACATCCCGAACCACCACCTGTGCATGGCCATCTCCAACACCACCTACTACGAGTCCCTGGTGACCGCGACGAAGGTCGTCCGCGAGCGCCATGTGGACGCTCAGGGCCTGGTCCACGCCCCCACGGCGCCCGGCATAGCCCTCCCGCTCGACTTCGGTTACGGAAGCGAACTCCAGCGCTTCGTCGAGCAGCCGCGCTGACCGGGCGGTGGCCGGGCGGCGTCCGTCCGCCCGGCCACCGCACCCGGCGCCCCCATCCGGCGCGTTCCCTGTCCCACGCGCGAACGAGCGCGAGTACAAGAAAGGCAAGACGATGAGGTCTTCCGGATCTCCGAGAGCCGGCCGGCGCCGCACCGCGATACGCACCGCCGCCGCAGCGCTCTCCCTGGCCACCGCGGCCGTGCTGGCGGGCTGTGCCAGCGCCGACACCTCCACCGACTCGTCCTCCTCCTCCCCGGGATCGGCGTTCAAGCCGGTCGCGCAGAAGGACGGATCGAAGATCACGGTGTGGGCGGACTCCACCCGGCTGCCGTCGGTGCAGGCGTACCAGAAGTCGCACCCGGACGTGAAGATGGAGATCGTCACCTACGACGGCGGCGCCGACGGCTCCACCTATCTCCAGTCGAAGGTGCAGCTCTTCGACCGGACCGGCAGCGGCTGGCCCGATGTGGTGTTCGGCTCGCCCACCGACATGACGTGGGCGTCCGAGCCCACCAAGCCGGGCGCGCAGCCCTTCGCCGCGCCCCTGGACGACAAGCTCGTGCCCCGGAGCACACTGGACGGCTTCGCCAAGGGCTCCCTCGCGCCGTGCCAGTTCAACGGCCACACCTACTGCGTGCGCAACGACATCGCGCAGGTGGTGCTCTGGTACAACAAGTCACTCATGGACAAGTGGGGGTACGAGGTCCCCACCACCTGGGAGCAGTACGAGGCCCTGGGCAAGCGGATCGCCAAGGAGCACCCCGGCTATCTGGTCGGCTCGGTCGGTGACACCAACTCCCACGAGTCGTACTTCTGGTCCGGTCAGTGCCCGGCGTTCAGCCTGGTGAAGCCGGACACCCTGCGCAGCGATCTGAAGGACGAGAAGTGTGTCCGGATGGCGACGCTGCTGGACGAGCTGATCTCCGCCAAGGCCGTCACCACCAAGGGCTTCTTCAGCCAGGGCTTCGCCAAGGACAGCGGCGGCAAGGTCGCGATGGCGTACGGCCCGTCCTGGTACGGCCAGTACCTGTTCAAGACCGCCTTCAAGACCCCGGCCAAGCAGATAGCCGTGGCGTCCCCGCTGACCTGGGAGGGTGAGACCACGGTCAGCACCGGCAATGTCGGCGGCGGTGTGTGGATGGTGTCCTCGCACAGCGCCAATCTCAAGGCGTCCACGGATCTGGCCACCTGGCTGACCACCTCCGACGAGAACCAGGCCGCCGCGCCCACCTACCCCGCCTACACCAAGGCGGCCGAGGCGTGGCTGGCCAACCCGGTCAACAGCGACTACTTCGCCAACGATGTGAGCAAGCCGTTCCAGGAGGCCGCGGACGAGGTGTGGACCGGCTGGTCGAACACCAAGTTCTCGGACGCCACCGCCTGGTCCAGCATCGTCCTGCCCGCCCTGACCTCGGGCAAGAGCCTGGTCGAGACCCTGCCGGCCTGGCAGGGGGAGATCAGCAACCAGGCGAAGGCCGAGGGGTACCAGGTGGTCAACGAATGACACTGCTGGAGACCGAGCGCGTCGCCGTCTCCACCCTCCGCCGCGGCAGCGTGCCGCGGCGGAGGGGCCCCGGCCTCGCGGGCTACTTCTTCGTCGCGGGATACACGGTGCTGCTGCTCGCGTTCGGCGTCTTCCCGACCGGCTACTCGTTCTATCTGGCGCTCACCAACGACCAGGGACAGTTCACCGGGTTCAACCAGTTCGTGAAGGTCGCCCAGGACTACCGTTTCGTCCCGGCCTTCACCCATATGCTGATCTATCTGGTCATGTGGCTGGTCGTCCTCGTCGTGCTGGTCGTGCTCGTCGCGGTGATTCTGCGCAGCCGGGTGCGGCCGGGCACCTCGGCGCTCTTCCGCTTCCTCTACTACGTCCCCGGCGCCCTCGCCGGGGTCGCCAGCGTCCTGGTCTGGCTGTTCATGCTGGACCCGGACGTCAGCCCGGTGTCCTGGCTGCTCAACAGCATGGGCCTGCACAGCTTCGCGGCCGTGCTCGCGCCCGGCAATCTGCCGCTGATCCTGATGCTGATCGCCTTCTGGACCGGCGCCGGCGGCTGGATGGTCGTGATGTACGGGGCGCTGAACAACATCCCGGACGAGGTGCTGGAGGCCGCCCGGATGGACGGCGCGGGACCCTGGCGTACCGCCTGGCACATCCAGATCCCGATGATCCGGCAGTGGATCGTCTATATGACGATCATGGCCTTCGCCACCGGCACCCAGCTCTTCGTGGAGCCCCAGCTCCTCCAGACCGCGAGCCTCGGCCGGGTGAGCCCCACCTGGTCGCCCAACCAGCTCGCGTATGTCTACGCCTTCCAGCAGGGCGACTTCAACGGCTCCGCCGCCATCTCGGTCTTCCTGCTGGCACTGGGGCTGATCGCCGCGGGTCTGCTGGTCGCCCGGTCGAACCTGTTCACGTTGGACGAGAAATGACACAGACCGCTCTCCCCCCGGCTCCCCCTCCGGCCCCCGCCCCGGCCCGTCCCCCGTCGGCCACGGGCCGGCGTGTGCGCCCCTCCCGCGCCGTCTCCTTCCTGATCGTGGGCCTGCTGCTCGCCGTACTGCTGGTGTTCTTCGTACTGCCGGTGGTCTGGCTGCTGCTCGCGCCGTCGAAGACCGCGGGCGAGATCGTGCGCGACAACCCGCTGTCCTTCGGCTCGTTCGGGCAGATCGGCACCGCCTGGCGCCATCTGTTCGACTTCCAGGACGGCGCGATGGGCACCTGGCTGCGCAACTCGGCGGTCTACTCCGGCGGCTCGCTCATCCTGACGCTGGCGGTCAGCGTGCCGGCCGGCTACGCGCTGGCGCTGACGAAGTTCCGGGGCCGCAAGACACTGCTGACCATCACCCTGGTCACGATGATCATGCCGCAGGCCACCCTGGTGCTGCCGATCTTCCTGGAGCTCAACCGCTTCCATCTGATCGGCACCGTCTGGTCGGTGATCCTGCCCTTCTCCTTCTACCCGTTCGGCGTGTACCTGGTGTACATCTACTTCGGCAGCAGCCTGCCCAGGGATCTGCTCTCGGCCGCGCGGATCGACGGCTGCACGGAGTGGCAGCTCTTCTCCCGTATCGCGCTGCCGCTGGCGAAGCCGGTGATCGGGCTGGTCGCGTTCTTCAGCTTCGTGGCCAACTGGAACAACTTCTTCCTGCCCTATCTCGTCCTGCCGAACAGCTCGCAGTTCCCCGTCCAGGTGGGGCTGAACCAACTGCTGACCTCGACTCCGTCGTTCAACCCGGTGGCCGGTGCCGGACTGGACATCACCATCCCGGAGCTGTCCCTGGCGATCCTTGTCGCCATCCTGCCCGTTCTGGTGCTCTTCCTGTTCTCGCAGCGCACGCTGGTGTCCGGGATGCTCGCCGGGGCGACCAAGGAATGACCGAGCGATGAGCGCCATGCGTGTCGCCCTGTTCCCCACCTGCGTCAACGACGTCGTCCATCCGGCCACGGCGATCGCCACCGTCACCGTCCTCGAACGGATCGGTGTCCAGGTGGACTTCCCCTTCGAGCAGACCTGCTGCGGCCAGCCCCAGTACAACACCGGCTACCGCCGGGAGACCGAGCCGCTGGTGCGCCGGATGGCCGAGGCCTTCGACGGATACGACTACGTGGTCGCCCCCTCGGGCTCCTGTGTGGCCATGGTCCGCGACAACTATCCCCGGCTGGGAGCGCGCGCCGCCGCCGAGGGACGCGGCGACGCCCTCGCCGGTCAGGCGAGTTCGCTGGCCGGCCGGGTCTACGAGTTCACCGAGTTCCTGGTCGACGTGATGGGCGTGACCGATGTCGGCGCGTACTTCCCGTACACCGTCACCTACCACCCGTCCTGCCACGGACTGCGGACGCTGGGTCTGGGCGACCGGCCCCGGCGGCTGCTGGAGGCGGTCGAGGGCCTGGAGCTGGTGGAACTTCCCGGCGCGGAGGAGTGCTGCGGCTTCGGCGGCACCTTCGCGATCAAGAATCCCGATGTCTCGGCGGCCATGGGCGCCGACAAGATCCGGCACGCCGAGTCCACGGGCGCCCGCGTGCTGTGCGGCGCGGACAACTCCTGCCTGCTGCATCTGGACGGGATGCTGCGCCGCCGGGGCAGTGAGCTGCGTCCGCTGCACCTCGCCGACATACTCGCCTCCACCCGGACGGAACCCCTGCGATGACCGGAACCTATCTGGGGATGCCCGCCTTTCCCCGCGCGGCGGCCGAGGCCACCCGCGACACCCGGCTGCGGGCGAATCTGACCCGGGCCACCGGCACCATCCGCGCCAAGCGCGCGCAGGCCGTCGCCGAGCTCGACGACTGGGCCGAGCTGCGCGCCGCGGGCGCGGCGATCAAGGACCGTACGCTGCGCCATCTCGACCACTATCTGGAGCAGTTGGAGACGGCGGTCACCCGGGCGGGCGGGGTGGTGCACTGGGCACCCGACGCCGCCGAGGCCAACCGGATCGTGGCGGAGCTGGTGAAGGCCACCGGGGAGACCGAGGTCGTCAAGGTCAAGTCCATGGCCACCCAGGAGACCGGCCTCAACGAGGCCCTGGCCGCCGAGGGCATCACCGCCTACGAGACCGATCTCGCCGAACTGATCGTGCAGCTGGGCGACGACCGTCCCTCCCACATCCTGGTCCCCGCGATCCACAAGAACCGCGCCGAGATCAGGGACATCTTCCGCGAGACCATGGGCCGGTGGGGACGCCCGGCGCCCGAGGGGCTCACCGACGATCCCGCCGAGCTGGCGGAGGCGGCGCGGCTGCATCTGCGGGAGAAGTTCCTGACCGCCAAAGTGGCCGTCTCCGGCGGGAACTTCATGGTCGCGGAGACGGGCACGCTGGTGGTCGTGGAGTCCGAGGGCAACGGCCGGATGTGTCTGACCCTGCCCGAGACGCTGATCTCCGTCGTGGGGATCGAGAAGGTGGTGCCCACCTGGCGCGATCTGGAGGTCTTCCTCCAGACCCTGCCGCGCTCCTCCACCGCCGAGCGGATGAACCCGTACACCTCGATGTGGACCGGCACCACCGACGGCGACGGGCCGCGGGAATTCCATCTGGTCCTGCTCGACAACGGACGGACGGACACCCTGGCCGACACCGTCGGACGCCAGGCGCTGCGCTGTATCCGCTGCTCGGCGTGTCTCAACGTCTGCCCGGTGTACGAGCGGGCCGGCGGCCACGCGTACGGCTCGCCCTACCCCGGTCCCATCGGCGCCATCCTCACCCCGCAGCTCCGGGGCACCGGCACCGAACTGGACGCGTCCCTGCCCTACGCCTCCTCCCTGTGCGGCGCCTGCTACGAGGTCTGTCCCGTCGCCATCGACATCCCCGAGGTCCTCGTCCATCTCCGCGAGCGGGTGGCGGAACAGGGCGGGCCGGGGCACCGGCTGGAGAAGGCGGCCATACGCGCGGCGGGCTGGGTCCTCGACCGTCCCGCCGTACTCGCGGCGGCCGAGCGCGCCGCCTCCCGCACCCGGCGGCTGCATCCCCGGCGGCTGCCCGGACCCGGCGCCGGTGCCTGGAGCGGGTCCCGCGATCTGCCCCGGATGCCCACCGAGCCGTTCCGCGACTGGTGGCGCGCCAACCGCGCGGACCGCGCCGACGGTACGGACGACGTCAACCGTACGGAAGAGGAGCGGGCATGAGCAGCGGAGCGCCGACGGGACAAGGAGCGTCCCCGAGCGGCCGGGACCTGGTCTTCGGCCGTATCCGCGCGGCCCTGGGCGATGTCCCCCGCCAGGAGCGCCCGCAGGACGTCCCCGTCACCCGCGGCTACCGGACCGCGCACGCCCCGGACGATCCCGCCGGGCTGCTGGATCTGCTCCAGGACCGGCTCACCGAGTACCGGGCCACCGTGTACCGCTGCCGTCCCGCCGAACTGCCGGGGACGGTGGCCTCGGTGCTGGCCCGGCGGGGCGCGCGTACGGTGATCGTCCCCAGGGGACTGCCCCCGGAGTGGCTCGCCGAGGCCTCGGTCGGACATCTCACCGACACCCCGCCGCTCACCCCCCGGGCCTGCGAGGCGGCGGACAGTGTGGTGACCGGCTGCGCGGTCGCCGTCGCGG
This sequence comes from Streptomyces sp. NPDC055025, assembly GCF_053608565.1. Classification (NCBI taxonomy): domain Bacteria; kingdom Bacillati; phylum Actinomycetota; class Actinomycetes; order Kitasatosporales; family Streptomycetaceae; genus Streptomyces; species Streptomyces sp. NPDC055025. Next base: position 8,264 of record NZ_JBSGVS010000028.1, on the reverse strand, counting down.
AGACGGGCACGATCGTGCTGGACGGCGGACCGGGCCAGGGCCGCCGCGCGCTGAGCCTGGTCCCGGACCATCACCTCTGTGTGGTGCGCGCTCCGGAGCAGCTCGTCGCCTCGGTGCCGGCCGCGGTGGCGAGGCTCGTACCGACCCGTCCGCTGACCTGGATCTCGGGCCCTTCCGCCACCAGTGACATCGAACTGGAACGGGTGGAAGGCGTGCACGGCCCACGGACGCTGGACGTCGTACTGGTCGAGGCCTGAGGCTTGCGCCCGGACCCGCCGGTCTTTCCGTCCGCCGGGAATCCCATCCACCGAGAACTGGAGCAGCCGTGGAATCCGAACCCGGTCCGATCACCTGGCCGCCGCCCGAGCTGGCCGTGGCGCCCGTACAGCTGCCACCGGCCGCTCCCGCCACCGGCGCCGACGGGGCGCGCCGCTACGACGGGCTGAGCTATGCCACCAACTCCGGCTACCGGCCGCGTCTGCTCGACCTGTCCGTACCGGCGGGGGCCGCACCCGTGCCCGTGGTGGTGTGGATCCACGGCGGCGCCTGGATGGAGGGCGACCGGCGCTACCCGCCGCCGACCGTGAGCGCGGATCTCCTCTTCGGCTCCCTGCTGCGCGCCGGACTGGCCGTCGCCACCATCGACTACCGCCATGCCCGCGAGGCCCCCTTCCCCGCCCAGCTCCACGACGTCAAGGCGGCCGTCCGCTATCTGCGCCACTACGCGGGGACGCTCGGGATCGACGCGACACGGATCGGCGTCTGGGGCGAGTCGGCGGGCGGCCATCTGGCGGCGCTGGCCGGACTGACCGGCGCGGCCGGCCCCGCGCTCGACGGTACGGAGGGGATCGCGGAGGGCGACACGAGCGTCGCGGCGGTCGTGGACTGGTACGGCGTCGCCGATCTGGAGTCGCTGCTGACGGAGTGGTCCGACCCCGGCAACCCCGCCGTCACCTTCCTGGGCGGCGCCCCGGCCGACCACCCGCGCCTGGCGGCGGCGGCCTCCCCCGTCACCTACGCGCACACACCGGCGCCGCCCTTCCTGCTGATCCACGGCACCGCCGACACCGTCGTCCCCTTCGCCCACAGCGAGCGCCTGGCCGGACTCCTGCGCGCCGCCGGCAACGACGCGGAAGTCGTCCCCGTCCCGGGCGCCGAACACATCTTCCTCAACGCCGACCCGGCCCCGCTCGTCGCCCGCAGCGTCGCCTTCCTGGTCCACCACCTGCGCCGACCGCGATGACAGGGAGTTGGGTCCTGGCCGCTTCTCACCGGCCCCCGGCCGCCCAGGACCACCAACGGCACGGGCGTGGCGCCGTGGCGCTCGAACTCGAACCGGTGGAACGGAAGCAGAACCGACTGGGTCTCCAGATGACGCGCCGAGGCCACGTCGGACCACGGCACCACATGCCGTACCCGGCACTGTTGGCCGAGAAAGCGGCACACTGCCACGGCTAACGATGCAGGGCGCTGATGGCGTGTTCGACGGTGGGCTGGAAGCTGAAGAGCTGGTCGAGGCCGACGATACGGAAGACACGCGTCAGGTCGGCGTTCAGCCCGACGAGGACCAACTGGGCGTCGGCCTGCCGGGCGCGGTTGTACGCGGCGACGAGCACGGTGATGCCCGTGGAGTCGCAGTAGGTGAGACCCGTCAGGTCGATCACCACGGGCGCGTCGGAGCCGAAAGGCGTCTCTTCGATGGCCTGGGTGAGTTCCTGGGCGGTGTGGTGGTCGAGTTCGCCGGTCACGGCCACCACGGTGGCACCCGCGGGGTGGAGTCGTCGGGTCGTGGTCAGAGTGCGGTCGGTCACCTGTTCTCCTGTGCGGGTGAGGGGGCGCTGCCCGGCGGGACGGAAAGGACCAGCAGAGCGGTGTCGTCGCTGACTCCGGTGCCCAGATCGGTGAAGAGGCCGTGCAGCGACGCGAGCAGGCCGTCGGCCCCCCGGGCCGCGTGGGCGGACACATGGTGCGCCAGTCCGTCCTCGCCGAGCATGGCGCCGCTCGCGGTACGGGCTTCGGTGAGCCCGTCGGTGTACAGCAGCAGCGCGTCGCCGGGGGCGAGCCGGGTGGCGGCCTGCACGAAATGAGGATCGGGCAGCAGTCCGATCAGCTGGCCACCAGTGGTGGAGATGGCCTCGACGGTGCCGTCCGCGCGCAAGGCCAGGGCCGGAGGGTGGCCGCCGCCGGCCAGGGTGACGGCGAACGATCCGTCGGACACCGCGTCGAGCACACCGAACACGGCGGTGCAGAACCGGGGAGTGCCGCCCTGGTGTTCCCCTTTGAGGACCGTGTCGAGGTTGGCCAGGGCGGTGCACGGGTCGGGGTCGTAGATGGCGGCGGCGCGCAGGGTGTAGCGGGTCAGGGAGGTCAGGGCCGCGGCGTCGGCACCCTTGCCGCACACGTCGCCGAGGAAGAACGCCCAGCGCCCGTCGTCGAGGGGGAACAGGTCGTAGAAGTCGCCGCCGACCTCGTCGACGGAGGCGGTGTGATAGGCGGCGGCCGCGTCGAGGCCGGGCACGGAGGGCAGGGCCGGGGGCAGCAGGGTGCGCTGCAGAGTACGGGCCAGGCGTTCGGCGTCGGTTCGCCGCTCGCGTTCGGCCGCCACGGTGCGCAGGGCGGACAGGCGCAGTTCCAGCTCGTCCATGACGAGCGCGGCCAGGTCCGCCAGCGCTTCGAGCTGGTTCCGGGTGGGGTGCCGGGGGCGGGTGTCGAGGACGTCGACGGTGCCCAGGCGGTAGCCGTCGGCGGTGGTGATCGGCGCCGCGGCGTAGAAGCGGACGGGCGGCTCGCTCCGGACGAGGGGGTGGGCGGCGACGCGCGGGTCGGTGAGGGTGTCGCTGACGACATAGGGCCCGGCGTCCAGGATGGCGGAGGCGCACAGGCCCGGATCGGGGCTGGTCCCGCCGATGTTCTTCAGGCCGTGGGCGGCCTTCAGCCACACCCGGTCACTGTCCACGATCGCCACGGTGGCCATGGGCGTGTCGAAGATACGGGCGGCCAGGGCAGCGATCTTGTCGAAGGCACCGCCGGGCGGGCTGTCCACGATCTGGTAGCGGCGCACCGCGGCGAGGCGCCGCTGCTCATCCGCCGCGGACCGTCCCGCGTCCGGGTGGAAGGCGTCCTGGGCCACCGTCATCGCTGCCTCCCCACCGCCGGCCGCCGTACCTGCCGACCGAGGCACGGCTGCCCTATTCTACGGATCGCGTCCACGAGCCCCCACGGGCGGCGCGAAGCTCTCCCCCGGTGCCCGGCCGCGCGGTCATGGCGCGTGCCGCAGGGGCGCACACTGGAAACGGCCCGCGGGGGGGCGGGACCGGCGTGAACGAAAGGGAGAGCAGTGACACGTTCCGAGGACGCCGGGTTCGAAGGCCCTCCCGAGGCAGGCGCGGCCGTGTTCACCGCCGATGAGGAGGTCGGCCGGGATCTGGCCCTGGTGGACTGGGCGGCCACCCCGCTCGGAGATCCGGCCGGCTGGCCGCAGAGCCTGCGGACAGCGGTGAGCATCCTGCTCTCGTCACGCTTCTCCATGTGGATGGCGTGGGGTGAGGACCTGACGTTCTTCTGCAACGCCGCCTACCGCCGCGACACCCTGGGCCGCAAGTACCCCTGGGCGCTGGGACGTCCCGCCAGGGAGGTGTGGGCCGAGATCTGGGACGACATCGGCCCCCGCATCGACACCGTCCTGACCACCGGCGAGGCGACCTGGGACGAGGCGCTGCTGCTCTTCCTGGAACGCTCCGGCTATACGGAGGAGAGTTATCACACATTCTCCTACAGTCCGCTGCGGGACGACGCGGGCCGTATCGTCGGCATGCTCTGTGTGGTCAGTGAGGAGACCGAGCGGGTCATCGGCGAGCGCCGGATGGCCACCCTGCGCGATCTCGGCTCCGACCCGAGCGTGGTGCGCACCGAGCAGGAGATGCTCGACTTCACCGGCCGCCAGCTGGAGCGGAACCCGCACGACCTGCCGTTCACGCTGACCTATCTCTTCGACGACGACGGCGGCGCCCGGCTCGCCGCCGCCACCGGGTTCGCGGCGGGCCATCCCGCCGCGCCGGAAATCCTCCCCGCCGCCGGGAGCGGATGGCCGACGGCCGCCGCCGCCGACGGCCGGTCCGTGGTGGTGGCGCTGGACGGCGGCCCGTTCCCGGACCTGCCGACCGGGGCGTGGCAGGAGGCACCCGCCCAGGCCCTGGTGGTGCCGCTGCTCCAGCAGGGCGGTACGCCGTACGGGTTCATGGTGGCTGGCCTGAACCGCTACCGGTCCCTGGCCGAGGGCTACCGCGGCTTCGTGGATCTGGTCGCCGGTCATGTCGCCACCGGGGTGGCCAGCGCCCGTAGTTACCAAGCACAGCAGCGCCGGGCGGAGGAACTGGCGGAGCTGGACCGTGCGAAGACGACGTTCTTCTCCAACATCAGCCATGAGTTCCGCACCCCCCTCACCCTGATCACGGGACCCGTTCAGGAACTGCGCGACCGGCTCGCCGACGCGGACCCGGAGGTGCGCGAGGAGCTGGAGGTCATCCACCGCAACGGGCTGCGGCTCGGCAAACTGGTCAACACGCTGCTGGACTTCTCCCGCCTTGAGGCCGGCCGTATGCAGGCGAGCTACGAACCGGTCGACCTGGCCGCGGTCACCGGCGAGCTGGCCAGTGTCTTCCGCTCCGCCATCGACAAGGCCGGTCTGGACTTCCACGTCGACTGCCCCCCGCTGCCCGAGCCCGTCCATGTCGACCGCGGCATGTGGGAAAAGGTAATCCTCAACCTCCTCAGCAACGCGCTGAAGTTCACCTTCGACGGCTCGGTCCGGGTCGGCGTGCGCGCCGTGGACGGGGTGGCGGAGGTGACGGTCGAGGACACCGGGATCGGCGTCGCGGCCGGGGAGATGGCCAGGCTGTTCGAACGGTTCCACCGCATCGAGAAGGCCCGCTCCCGCTCGAACGAGGGCAGCGGCATCGGCCTGGCCCTGGTGAAGGAGCTGATCGGCCTGCACGGCGGCACCATAACCGCCGTATCCACCGAGGGCCGGGGCACCCGCTTCACCATCCGACTGCCGTTCGGATCCGCGCATCTGCCCGCCGGCGCCGTCCTCCGGGAAGGCGGTACGGACGCGGCACCCATCACCGCCGATCCCTTCGTGCGGGAGGCCCTGCGGTGGCTGCCCGGAGAAGCGGCCCCCTCGGCGCCCGCGGAGATGGATGAACCGGGGCCCGGCGCGGGGAGCCCGGCCCGGGTGCTGGTCGCCGACGACAACGCCGATATGCGCGAGTACCTCACCCGTCTGCTGCGCGGCGCCGGCTACACGGTCAGCACGGTCCACGACGGGCAGGAGGCCCTGGAGTCCGTCCGTACCGAGGCTCCCGACCTGGTGGTCAGCGATGTCATGATGCCCCGTCTGGACGGCCTGGCCCTGGTCGAAGCGCTGCGGGGCGACCCGCGGACCGCCTCGGTGCCGGTGCTGCTGCTGTCCGCCCGAGCCGGACAGGAGGCATCCATCGAGGGCCTCCAGGCCGGCGCCGACGACTATCTGGTCAAACCGTTCGCCGCCGCCGAACTCCTCGCCCGCGCCAGGGCGAACATCCAGCTGGCGCGACTGCGCGGCCACCACGCCCGCTGGCGCACCGCGCTGGTCGACTCCCTCCAGGAGGCCTTCTTCGTCTGCGACGAGGACGGCACGGTCGTCGAGATCAACACGGCGTTCACCGACATCCTCGGCTACGGCCCCGAGGGCCTGCCGTACCCGCCCCTGCAACCGTGGTGGCCGGACGGCGACACCGATCCCGAGGCCCACCAGGAAGTACGGAGCGCCTTCGGCCGGCTGCTCGGCCGCCCTAAGGGCAGCTACACCGTCCCCCTCACCCACCGCGAGGGACACCGGATCTGGGTCAGCGCCACCTTCAACCAGGTCCAGGATCCCGACACCGGCCGCACGGTGATCGTCGGCACCTTCCGCGATGTGACGGCCGAGCACTACGCCATCCAGCGCGAAAGCGCCCTGGCCGCCCTGGGAACCTGTCTGTCCCGGGCGACCAGCCTGTCCGAGGCGCTGGACGGCGCGCTGCGTGAGCTGAAGAAGCTCTGGCACGCCCGGAGGGTCATGGCCGCGGTCTTCGACCACGGCGACGAACCCGCCATGACGGCCACCGACCCGGACCTGACCTGGCGGAATCTGCCCGAGAAGAGGCGCCGGACGCTCACCGGTCTGCGCCGGCACTCGGCGCTCACCCCGGTCGCCGACCCCCCGGGGGCCGGCATCCTCCTGAAGCACCCCGACGGCCCGCTCGTCCTGTGGATCGATCTGGGTGAGCCCCGGCCCTTCACCGGGGAGGACCAGCTGCTGCTGTCCCTGCTGGCCGGTCATCTCGCGCAGGGCCTGGCCCGCGCCCACCAGATCGACCAGCAGCGCGAGACCGCCCTCGCACTACAGCGCGCCATCCTCGGTCCCTCCCACCTGCCCGACGGCTTCGCCGTCCGCTACGAGCCAGCCACCCAGCCCCTGGAGGTCGGGGGCGACTGGTACGACACCATCTCCCTGCCCGACGGGCGTATCGGCATCGTCGTCGGCGACTGCGTCGGCCGCGGCCTGCAAGCCGCCACCGTCATGGGGCAATTGCGCAGCGCCTGCCGCGCCCTGCTGCTCCAGGACGCCCGCCCCGCCCAGATGCTGATGGCCCTGGACCGGTTCGCCGCCGGTGTCCCCGGCGCGGTCTGCACCACCGTCTTCTGCGGTGTCCTCGACGCCGGGACCGGACATCTGACCTACTCCAGCGCCGGCCATCCGCCCGGCATCCTCGTCCATCCGGACGGCACCACCCGCCTCCTGGAGGAGGGACGTTCACTGCCCCTGGCCGTCCGTCCCGGCACCGATCGCCCCGACGCCAGCTGCACCATCCGCGCCCGCTCCACCCTGCTGCTGTACACCGACGGCCTCGTCGAACGCCGTCGCCGTCCGCTCAGCGCGGGTATCGACCAAGCGGGCAAGGCACTCCAGGACGGCCGGAACACCGCCATCGACGACCTCGCCACCGATGTGATGGCCCGGCTGGCCCCCGCCGACGGATACGACGACGACGTCGCCCTGCTGCTGTACCGCCACCCCGCCCCGCTGGAGATGTCCTTCCCCGCCGAGTCCGCCCAGCTCGCCCCCGTCCGCAAGGCCCTGCGCGGCTGGCTCGACCAGTGCGACCTCCCCCCTCACACCGTGCAGAACGTCCTGGTCGCCGCCGGCGAAGCGTGCGCCAACGCCATCGAGCACGGCCACCGCGACGCCCCGGGCAACCCCGTCCACTTCCGAGCAGAGGCACTCGTCGACGACCTGCATCTGACCATCTCCGACACGGGCCGCTGGAAGACCCCCGAGCCCGAGCTCAACGCCCACCGCGGTCGGGGCATGAGCCTGATGCATGCCCTGATGCACGAGGTCACCGTCACCCCCGGCCCGTCCGGCACCACCGTCGACATGCACGCGAGGATCCCCTGATGACCACGCCCCTGACCCTCACCCCCGGCCGACGGCCCGACGGCACCGCCCTGCTGACCGCGGTCGGCGAGATCGACATGAGCAACACCGATGTCCTGGCCGCCGCCCTCGACAGCACGGCCGGCCCTCTCGTCCTCGATCTCACCGGTGTCGAGTACCTCGACAGCGCGGGACTCAGCGTGCTGTTCCCCCACGCCGACCGGATCGAGCTCATCGCCAACTCCCTGCTCGAACCCGTCCTGACCATCTCGGGCCTCGCCGGCCTCACCACCATCCACGATTCGTGACCTCCCGCAGGGGACCGGGCGCGGACGGAAAGGGCAGGGGCGTGGACCACACCCGTACGAGCGCCCAGGAAACGGCGTCCGGGGCCGCCCGAAAAGCCTTTCTTCTCACCGCGAACGCCGTCCTCAAACCTGGCGGCCCGTCACCGGATTCCCGGTGATCCCGCGGCCGGAAACAGGCGCGGACTTTATGTGATGCGAACGCATGGCGGGGGAACTTCAGGGCACACGGTCTCCTGGAGGTTGATAACTATGGTTCCCCTGCTACTCGTTCTTCTGCTCGCCCTGATCCTTTTCGGTGCGGGCTTCGCACTCAAGGCCCTGTGGTGGATCGCGGTCATTATTCTCGTCGTATGGGTACTCGGATTCGTGATTCGCCCTGCCGCCACCGGCGGCAAGCGAGGCCGCTGGTCGCCGTGGCCGCGATCGCCCTGCCGGGCACCGCCCACGCCGACACGGTCGTCACCACGAACCAGACCGGCACCAACAACGGTTACTAC